>PEVN01000483.1 GCA_002779825.1 Armatimonadetes bacterium CG06_land_8_20_14_3_00_66_21
CTTGGGCTTCAACAGATGCCAATCGGGCACCAGCGGCGTCGGGTGCCCGGTGTCGGGACAGGGGACGGTGCGGGCGAACAAGTACGTGTAGGCGGGGACGATGCCATCGACTTCGTAGAATCGCTCCATCCGCTCCACGAAGCGCTCCCGCCAGATCTTCCCCCAGTGGCGCGCCTTCTCCGCCAGCTCGGGTCCGAACCGGAATGGGTAGTCCACCGTCGCTTCGAGGATCGAGCAGGCGACGGGGTTGTACTCGTTTGCGATCACATTGACGCCGCAACGCGCGGCTTCGAGGGGAATCGAGCCGCCGCCGGCCATGGGGTCGATGATCGTGACCTGATCGCCCCAAAGCTCCGCCGTGGCTCGGCGCGCTGCCTCGAAATCTCGGGGCTCCACATAAGCGCTGAAGGCACGCGGTCCTTGGGGGTTCGCGATCCTGCGCCCACCGGCGTCTCGCGCCAGCGCGAGCAGGAGGTCGTTCGCCACGATCTGCTCGCCACTGCCATAGAACCCCAACAGCCGCTCAAACGTCGCCCGGTCGAAGTCGGCGGGGAGCAGACTCCCCAACACCGCCGCCCGGGACACCGTCAGCGGCCGCCGCGCCCACCAGACGTGGAGAAACGTGTGTGGCGCAAGCGCGCTGGCACTGCCGCGCTCCCGCATACACTCCACACCGATAGCGTTGGCGGGGAGCCAGTCTTCGATGAGGAGGCGGGGGCGGGCGGGGGAGCTCATGGAATCAACGCCTGGCGAGGAAACCAGCAGCGCAACACCTCCACCAAGCGGCCGAACTGCTGGTCGGCACATCGGCGTGTGGAGACGGACTGTGCAAGCTGGGCAAACAGCGACGAGGACCAGGCGATCTGCTTCTCCCGAAGCGCCGCCTGCATAAGCTCCTTGGGGCGAGAAGGCTTGGCTTCACCGTCTTCCCAGCGCCCTGATTTGCTTGCCCAGGCCGACAGCTCCTGCCAGGTTTTCCAGCCGAGAACCTGCGCAACGCGAGAGGTAGGCTGCCAGACCCAGCTCTCGAGTTCCGGGTCGAGGACGATCACGGCAGAGCGGTCCGCCCAGCCTGACTGGTTCAGCCGCTGCTGAATCTCGTCTTCAAGCTCGGCACGCGCCTGCTGTTCCCGTCCACATCCTTCTCGGTCGAGGAGCACCAGCGCGCGATGGTAGCCGGGTTGGCGTGCCCGGAGAAGGGCAGGGGCGTCGCGAAGGACGCCAGGATCGTGCTGCGGGTGTGCAAACACGTCGAACTCGAGAGGTCGGATCCCGAGAGCGTCGGTGCGTTCGCGCAAGAGGGTTTGGAGTGCGTTCTCTGCGTCCTTGTCCGCCAGGAGGACGATCAAGTCCTTCATCGCGTCACCCCAACACACCCGCCGCGTAGAGCACTTCGAGAGGCGTTTCCCGCTG
Source organism: Armatimonadetes bacterium CG06_land_8_20_14_3_00_66_21 (assembly GCA_002779825.1). Lineage (GTDB taxonomy): Bacteria > Armatimonadota > Abditibacteriia > CG2-30-66-41 > CG2-30-66-41 > CG2-30-66-41. The sequence continues at coordinate 1,414 of PEVN01000483.1, forward strand.
CCAGTTCACCAGCGCCGGATGCGCGGAACCGGAGACAATGGCGGTCGCGCCACTGGGAGCCTGGGCGAAGCAAAGCAGATCATCCAGACTGGCAAGGCCAAGGAGCAACGGCGAATGACTCGCCAGCAGCACTTGGCCAGCGTACACCGAGGACAGAGACTGGTAGACCGTCTCCACGGCCCTGGGGTGGATTCCATTCTCCGGCTCTTCGATCAGGTAGACATGCTGGTGCGCCGGGGGAAGGTAGGCCAACAGCGTCAGTGCGAACAACCGCAACGTTCCATCGGACAGCAGCCACGAGGGCACACGGAGACCGCCCGCAAACTCGGCTACCAGATAGGGATGGTTGTCTGACTCCCGCTGCGCCACGGTTACCCCTCGCAAGCGGGGGAGGGCCGTTCGCAGGTGCTCCACCCAGCGCCGGGCTGCCACCGACTCGGGCTCGACCAAATCCTTCAGCACAATGGGGAGATTGGACCCGTCGGCGAGGTACGTGCGCGGAACGTCGGGCGGACAGGGCGCGCGCATTGCGCGACTGTCGAGCGCTAACGCCCGAACATTCCCGGACAGGACTTGCTTGGCCCAATTCGCCGCGCCAAAGCGCTCTTCTTCCGGCACCTGCCCCAGGGCCGGCTTCAGTGGCGCGAGCTTCATGGGGAAGTTCCACAGGGTGGATTCGGAACGAAAGTAGGAAGTCCCCTCGGCCTTTCGGGAGATCACTTTGCGCCACCCCTTGGGGGTGTGTTTGCCCTGCTCGAGGACAATCGGCGCGGGCGAGGCAGGTTCCAGCGGGAAGAGCTCAAGCACGCCCTGCCCGGTGGCGTTCGGTCGCGGCTCTTTGAGCAAGAAGAAGTTCTCTGTGAGGATCCGCAGACTCCCTTCCTGGGGGTGGGTGTCGACGGCGACTTCGTAGCGACAGTGCGTGAAGGAGCCAGCGCCATTGTCGCGCACCGGCGTCGGCAACCGAAGCTCCACGGCCACGTCGAACCGAGTCCCCTCCGCCCCCCACGTCAGTTCCTGCACGGTGCGGGCGCGCGAGCGGACAGCCTGCTCCAAATCCGTCGCCAGCAGATCCGACAGGAACAGGACCGAGTCGAAGAACGTGCTCTTGCCGCTGGCATTTGGCCCGACCAGTACCTGAAATGGCCGAATGCGCTGCGACGTTGCGCGCAGACATTTGTAGTTACGTGCTTCGATCTTGGTGATCATACAGCAATCATCTCTGGGAGGCGGCCACGCCCGCCTATTGTACAGCCTCCGTCAGAATCCGTAACGCCCGCAGCGCCCTCCCATCCTCGCGGGTGATCCGGCCCAGCCACCAGCTCGCTTCGGCGGGGTCGGCTTCGCGGAGGTTCCGGGCGGCTTTGGTGAGCCGGTCGCCATTCTTCAGCCCGGCAGCCACCAGTGCGTAGCAGGCAACGCGCGCCCCCCAGTCATGGTCCAACGGCAGGAACGGGCCGGGCGCGAGCTTCGCGCTCCCCGGCTTCGCGGCTCCCCGGCTCCCCTGCACCGCTGCTCGCAAGAGCGGCAACCCCGAGGTGTAGGCCAGAGGCGACAGGGCAGCCACCTTCTGAAGTCGGTCCCGGCCGTGGTCGTCCAGTCGCCGGCGATAGGGGATGGCGGCGGTGCCGTCTTTCCTTCTGACAAGGCGGAGTGCGAAGGGGGCGTCGCGGAGTTTCATGGCGGGTGCTGCGATGGTTTGGGCTGGCTTCTCAACTTGGCGGTTCGCCGAATGTGGCGCTAACCTGGATGGCATCGGACGCCTTTCCCTTCGCCTGCTCCAGCGAGTCGGCCATGCCAGACCGACCCTCGTCGCCAAAGTCCAGCAGGAGCCTGGCTTCATACTCGGCGCCGTCGGCGCATGCGCGGAACAGCTTGGCAGCCTCCTCCAAGGGCTTCAGTGGGTGACTCAGTTTCAGGCCAGAGGCGCTGAAGTTGAGCGTGCCGCCGTCCTTCAGCTTTCCACTCACCCCCACCTCGACCTCCAAGCGCTTTGCGCTCAGGGGCTGGGCAAGCTGTGCCAGGGACTTGCCTTCGTCCGCGGACTCGGCGCGGAGCGTCAAGGTCTTGAGTGGTCGGTCGGCGGCCAGCGACACGACACTTTCCCAGCTCTCGACAATGGACGGAACGTAGGGCGGTGGGGGCAGCTCGCCGCCGCCGAGGACCCCGAGCTTGCGGGAGTCTTCGGGTTTGTCTTCATGGAGCCAGCCTTTGACGCACTCGGCGTTGGGTGGCGCCACGAGTACGTCGGCTTCCAGCTTCAGGCTGGTCAGCTTGTTTGCGGTGCGGGTGCGGGCTCCCCCCTCGCCGGAGACGCAGCCTTTATCGTCGAAGACCGACCCGTTGGCCAGCCGGACGACGAGCTTTCCTTTCTCGACCGCCCGGAGAATCGACCGGCGGACGATCTCTTCGTCCATCATGAGTTTCAGCCCGCCCACCGATAGCGCGCGTTCGTGGATGGCGCTGGCGAGGAAGGCGCCTGCGTGGTCCACGCTTGGCGTGGCCCCACTGACGACGCGACCGAGAAACAAATCAAGGTCGAGCACATCGGTCGGTCCGTAGACGAGCTTGTTGTCGTCCAGAAACTGCTTGAGGTTGGTCTGACCGCGGGGCTTCTGAAGCGCACCCTCCTCCGACACCATGTACTTCTCGTCCAGTGTGAAGAAGCGCCCCCCCGGCCGGAGGACCCGGCAGAAGGCCCGGCCGGTCTCAATGCCGGCGTTCCGCTGGAGGTCCGGCAGCACCTTGTCGAGTTGCTGCTTGACGAGCTTCTCGTCCTTCTTCTCCTTGGCGAGGTCCTCCGCCGCCATCTTCTTCCGGGCGGCAGCGATGGCGCTCCCCAGTTGCTCGGCGGTGGGGCAGACAGTCGCCAGCGAGTTGGTGAACCGCCGGCGCAGCGGTTTCTCCGCGTCGGCATCGTCGGCGTACTCGCAGACGCGCTGCGCGAGGTCGTCCGAGTCGCAGAGAGCGAGCGTCATCTGAGCGCGGTCGGGCACTTGTTTAGGCGAAGCGGGCCACGCGTTGAGCGAGAACGTCTTCCCGCCGAAGTAATCCTGCGCCAGCGAGAGAACCGCCGCCTTGGCGTCTTCGTACTCGACCTGCGCGGCGCGCTCCTCGATGAGCTTGTTCACATTCGGCTCGTAGCGGAACTGCCAGCGCGTACCCGTTTCGTTCGGGTAGGTGTGCCAACAGGCTTTGAGCAGTCGATCCAGGGCTTCGGCTGGCTCGGTGCCGGCCTCGGAGGGGCGGAGCGTAGCGAGGGTCACCTCGGCGTGGTCCATGCCGCTGGAGCCCGTGAGCGGGAGGCTCTCTAACAGCAGGGCAGAGGCAACGCGCGTGTGGCTATCGGTCTCGAAGTCGTTATCAAGCTCGCCCGCGTGTCGCTCGAGGTCGGCCGTAACGGCTGCCATGAACGGATCGCGGTTCAGCCGCTGGAGCAAGTCGGCCTGAATTCGCTGGCTGCGCCAATCGAGGTCGCCAGCGGTGATGAGCGGCAGTTCCAGCTCCTGCTCCCAGACATCGCGCAGAATGCGGGCGAAAAGGCGAAGTGTGCCCCGGCTCTTGTTGAACGCCTGTAACGCTCCCAGGCGCTCCTGCGCTGTATCCAGCAGCCGGGGATGGAAGGGGTAACAGTCGACGATCCGGCGGGCATAGTCCGGGGACGTTGCCTCTCGCGGCAGTGTCCCCGGATGTTCCTCGGCAATGCGGGCGTAGGCGTCGAAGTACTGAGAGGAGACCGCCTCCGCCGCGTCCCGGTCGACGGACTCGAACAGCCTGCGCGCGATCACCTGTGCCGCTTCTTTGCCGATGGGGTCGTGGTCGGTCATCTTCCGGCCGAGCACGTCGTCCAGCGTCGCGGCTGCCTCGGCTTCTTGCTTCTCCTTCACAGAGAGAGACCTGAGTTGCTGCGACTGTTTGATGTAGGCGCGCTGGTCGGACGGATCGGTGACCACCAACACGGCTTGTCTTCGCGCGCCCACTTCCGACATCAACTGACCGACGAACGAGAGCAGCGCGTTCTGACCTCGCTCGGTGAGCTGCGCCAGGTACACGACCAACTCGTCCAGGAGAAGGAGCACTGGGCCACTCGGAAGCATCTTCCGTACAAGTGCCGCGTCCGGGCCGGTTTCGGGATCATCGACTGACTTGACACGCTTGTGCCCTTCGGTCGCACCCAACTGGAAAGCGATCTCGCCCCAGAGGCTGTGGGTCTGCAGGTTGCCGTGGCGCCCACATACCGTGGCGCCGAACTTCGAGGCGTCGATGGCGGCGACTGCCACCTGCTTGGGTCGGCCGGCCGCAGGCAGCAACTCCGTGCCCCTCGTCGTGTCGTCGATGTTGCTGGCGAGATGATAGAGCGCCATCAGCGTGTGCGTCTTGCCGCCGCCGAACCCGGTGCTCAGCCGGAGGCACGCGCCGCTCTCCTTCTTCGAGGTCAGCCGCTCAAAGACGGTCGTGACGACTTTCCGCAACTGCTGCGCGGGGTGCGTGTTGCGGAAGAAGACCGACGCCTCTTGGTAGACTTCAGGCGCCTGACCGGCGATCAGGTCGCCGAAGTCGGCGGCAAAGATGGCGTCGGTGAGCTCGCCCTTCTGAACTTCGGGGCGGAGGAGGCAGGCGGTGCGGACGAGTTTCATGGGTGGTTCCACCTCCTGGGGTTGGGCGACTGCGTAGCCTTGTCGTTCTCAGACGCGCGAGGGCGAGCAACCGGCCGCCCCGCTCCGGCCCTGGAATTCGACAACGCGGACGAATACCCTTTCTGGGGTGCGTCACCCGGGAGGAGCAGCTCCTTTGTCTACACCGCTTTGCGTCCGCTCACAACGCAGACCCCAACTGCTCCCGGGGGCGGGTAAACTACTGTTCTCCACCGCGCTTCAGAGAGTCGCCAGTGGCGAGAAGCGGCGTTGCGCCGGCACACTCCAAAGGAGCTACGAGATGCTTCGAGTCGGACAGAAAGAGATCGACGAAATTGCGCAGGTACTGCTTAGCGGGAAGGTGTTCCGCTACGGCATCGGCAGCCAATGCAACCGGTTCGAGGAGCGGTACGCGAAGTACCTCGACGTGAAGCACGTCGTCATGACGGCCAGCGGGACGAACTCGATCACCGCAGCGTTGGTCGGGCTGCGGATCGGGCCGGGGGATGAGGTCATCGTGCCCGCCTGCACGTACATGGCGTCGGCGATCTCCGTGTTGGCGGTGGGCGCGATTCCAGTCGTCGTCGACATCGATGCCTCCATCACGCTGGATCCGAAGGCGCTGGAGGCGGCGGTGGGGCCGCGGACGAAGGCGGTCATCCCGGTGCACATGTGGGGCATGCCGTGCGCTATGAAGAAGATCATGCGCGTGGCGAAGAAGCACAACCTGTTCGTGGTGGAAGACGCCTGTCAGGCCGTCGGCGGCGGGTACGAAGGCAGGATGCTCGGCAGCATTGGGCACGTCGGCACGTTCAGCTTCAACTACTACAAGAACATGACTGCCGGCGAGGGCGGCTGCGTGGTGACCAACGAGGAGCGATTCTTCCACCGGATCCGCTGCGCTGTCGACTGCTGCGGCTTCTACTGGGAAGGGCGCGACGAGTGGGTGGAGCACTTCGCCTTCAACGGCGCCCGCGCCTCGGAACTGGAAGGCGCCATGCTCAACGCCCAACTCGACCGGCTGCCGGCGCTGATCCGCACGCTGCAGAAGCAGAAGAAGAAGGTCCTCGACGCCACCGCCGACACCGGGCTGAAGCCGGTCAAGGCCAACAGCCTCGACTGGGAGTGCGGCACCAACGTCATGTACACGCTGCCGACCATCGAGCAGGCGGAGCAGTTCGCGCAACTGGCCGGCGGCGGCATCGCCGGCAAGACCGGCCGCCACATCTACACCGAATGGGACCCGCTCTTCCAGCACAAAGGCGCGCCTCACGAAGCCCTCAACCCCTACAACCTGAAGGAGAACGCGGACTGCCGCATGGACTACAGCAAGGACATGTGCGCCAAGTCGCTGGACCTCCTCAACCGCACGGTGATGCTCGGGAACAGTGTCGACCGCAAGGCGGCCGATGTGAACCGGAAGATCAAGCAGATCCGGGAAGCGGCAAAGGCGGTCCTCTGAGCGGGCCCTCCTGCCATGGTTGACGCACAGCTTCTCGCGCGCCTCCGCCAGCTCGTTGGTCGTCAGCACGTGGCGGCCGGCGAGACCGACGCCGAGGTCTACTCGTACGACGGCTCCCTGGCCAGCGCGCGACCGGAGGCGGTCGTCTTCCCTGCCGACACGGCGCAGACGGCCGCGGTGGTGCGCGCCCTGGCCGCAGCCGGAGTGCCCTTCGTGCCGCGGGGCTTCGGGACCAATCTGTCGGGCGGCAGCGTGACCGCGGCCGGCGGTGTCGTGCTCAGCCTCGCCCGGCTCAACCGGATCCTCGCCCTCGACAAGGGGAACCGCCTTGCCATCGCCCAGCCGGGCGTGACCAACCTCGAACTGCAGAATGCGCTGGCGCCGCTGGGTTACTACTACGCCCCCGACCCGGCCAGCCAGAAGGTGGCGACCCTCGGCGGGAACCTCGGCGAGAACTCGGGCGGGCCGCACTGCCTCAAGTACGGCGTCACCACCAACCACGTCCTGGGCATGACCGCCGTGATGCCCGACGGCGAAGTGCAAGCCTTCGGCGGCCCGGCGCTCGACCCGCCCGGGCTCGACCTCCGCGGGTTGATGGTTGGCAGCGAGGGGACGTTGGGCATTGTCACCGAGGTGACGGTGCGCCTCCTCCCCAAGCCGGAGTCGGTGGTGACGCTGCTGGTCGTCTACGACGACCTCGCCTCGGCCGCGCAGACGGTATCGGACATCATCGCCGCTGGGATCGTGCCGGCGACGCTGGAGATGATGGACGCGCCCGTGCTGGAGGCCGTGGAGAAGAGCGTGAAGTGCGGCTATCCGCTGGACGCTGCAGCGGTGTTGATCATCGAGGTCGACGGGCCGGCTGCCGGTCTGGACGGCCAGGCGCAGCGGATCATGGCGCTCTGCGAACGGAACGGTTGCCGCGACGTCCGCCGTGCAAAGGACGCGGCCGAGCGTGACCTGCTGTGGGCGGGCCGCCGGGGCGCCTTCGGGGCTGTCGCCCGGCTGGCTCCCAACTACCTCGTCAACGACTGCACTGTGCCCCGCTCGAAGCTGCCGGAGGCGCTGGCGCGCGTGGGCGAGATCGCGCGGAAGCACGACTTGCTCGTCGGCAACGTCTTCCACGCGGGCGACGGCAACCTGCACCCGTTGCTCCTCTTCGACTCCCGCGACGAAGACCAGGTTGGCCGGGTCGAGCAGGCCGGCTGGGAGATCATGGAAGCCTGCGTAGCGCTCGGCGGTACCATCAGCGGCGAGCACGGCATCGGGACCGAGAAACGCAAAGCCATGCGGATGGTGTGCTCGGAAGACGACTTGGAGTTCCAGCGCGCCGTGAAGCGCGCACTCGACCCAAAGAACCTGCTGAACCCGGGCAA
>PEVN01000325.1 GCA_002779825.1 Armatimonadetes bacterium CG06_land_8_20_14_3_00_66_21
TGCGCTGAATACCCACAACAACCAATCCGCTGAAGAGCGCGCTGAATCAGGTCATCGGACTGACGTTCGAGCCGCTGTTCCTGCCAGACATCGGCAACTTCGAGCTGCCGCCGACATGGCCCGGTCTGCTCTACGTCTTCCGCCGGGCCCTGCGGCGAGGGAAGGGGAATTGGCTGGACAAGTACGGGGTTGCCTCTGCCGCTGGCCCGAAACAGCGGCCCACGCCGCGATTTGTGGCGCAACGCCTGCCGCAACTGGTTTCTTCCCTTGCGGGCTTTGCGGACAGGGACGGGCAGGAGATCCTGGCCGACTGGTTGGCGGCCGCAGTGCTGGAAACGGTGAACGGCACGGCCGACCCCGACGATCCCGTGATCCGCGCCGTGCCCTTGCACTACTTCACTTCCTGGATCGACTTGCCGCAGCCCTTCGTGCACCTGCGCGGGTTGCCGGAGTTGTTAGCTGGGGCGTTGTCGCAGCAGCACGGGAGCGAACTGGCGAAGAGTGAGAAAGGCCCGTTCGGCGTCAAGTGCGATCCCGAGCAGAACCTGCTGTTCCACGTGTTCGGCACGGGCTGGCGGATGACCGATGAGAACGACCTGACGGGGGATGGTTACGACGAGGAGACGCCCCTGGACCCCGACGTGCTGCTGGCGGTTCGGCTCGGGCAGAGCCTGGGTACCTCGCCGGAGCAGGTGCGCGGTGATAAAGGCCGGGTGCCGCTCTATCAGCCGCTGTGCGGCGACCGGCTCCGCCGACTCCGGGAGGATCTGTCGGTGTTGCTGCGGGCCTATGGCGGTTCGTGCCCGCCGGCCGCCCTGATGGAATTGCTCTCCGCGACGCTGGTGGTCAACCTCACCACCTACCTGCTCTGCCACGCTCGCACGGCGATTGACCTGTGGACGACTGGCGAGGTGCGCGAAGCCCGGCCCGAGGAGGTCGGTCTGTTCGTCGACGTGGGCGACGGCGACGACCCGGCGGCCCGGCGCATGGCGCAGCAGGCGTACAACGCGCACGTGGATCTACTGCAACGGTACGTGACTGTGCATCTCGGCTTCCGCTGGCTGGGTAGATTCGCCGACCCGAAGACGCGCCTCGTCCGAGCGAAGCTGCCGGACCCGCATACCGAGACGGTCGATCACCTCGCCGCACTGGTTGCGTTGCGGGAAGACCCGGATATCGGCCCGAAGTTCGACAGCGAAGCCCGCGCCCACCTTCGCCGGTTGGCTGACGCCTATGAAGCCGCTGAGGAGTCGCCCGGCGACGAGGCAGACGCCCTTCTCAAGGGCGAGACTGACCGAGATGCCCGACCGTTTGACGTGTGGATCCGGGTGCTGTCGTTGATCCAACCGGACCTCAGCGATCGTCTGATCAACAACTTCTACGTCGGCTGCACCGGGGCCAACACACCGTTCGGCGTGATGCACCCGGGCAACCGGAAAGAGCCGAACCACTACGTGTTGTCGAACCCGGTGGTGGAGGCGCTCGTCCATAGTCAGACGGTGACGCGGAACAGCGGTCTGCGCGAACGGCGGCCGGCGGTGCGGGAGTTCCTGCGGGAGTTGCGGGAAGCCTACGGCCTCTACGTGGATGGGGTGCCGCGCAGCCTCGATCCAACCGGCGGTCCCCGCAGCCTGCGAGACGGGAACCTGCGGGCGCTGAAGGAGCGGTTGCGGCTGTTGGGTCTGTTCCGCGAGGTCTCCGATGCCGAGGCGATGCAACGGATTCGGCCGCGGTACCCGGTGCAACGGGCGGGAGGCGGAGGGTGAACGTGTGTAACCCCTTCGGGGTATCGGACATATGCCGGGGCCCGTTCCCAGGGTGGCGCCCGACCTCTTCGAGTCCGGGCTTACCCTGGGCTGCGATGTGTTCAGCCAGTTTGGTGATCCAAGTCATCAGACGTCCTCCAAGGGCGTGGGCGGTCGATTCCAGGAGCGGGAACGTAGAGGCAGGGCCGATTGTGCAACCCCTTCAGGGTTGGGCGGTTGGTCGGTGCACCACCTCCCAGGGCGGCGGGCACGCTCTGCGAGCCTCCCCTTGCCCTGGGCTGTGGTGTTGAACCCCTTCGGGGTGGAAAGGGCGCACGCCCTACCCCGAAGGGGTTCAACACCACAGCCCAGGGCAAGGGGAGGCTCGCAGAGCGTGCCCGCCGCCCTGGGAGGTGGTGCACCGACCAACCGCCCAACCCTGAAGGGGTTGCACAATCGGCCCTGCCTCTACGTTCCCGCTCTTGGAATCGACCGCCCACGCCCTTGGAGGACGTCTGATGACTTGGATCACCAAACTGGCTGAAGTCATCGCAGCCCAGTGTCGCGAGCACGGGCCGGGCAGCGTGGTGGTGGTTGATTTCCTCAGCCGCGACGAGTGCGCCGCGTTGCTTCCGAGGCTCAAGCGCAGCCTCGGCAAGGAATGGGGCGTGCATCTGGTCGGCGACCCGGCAAAGACCGCAGGCGCCCTCGGCGCCGATCAGGCGGTGGACCTCCGAGAAGACCTCTCGCGGCGAACCTGCTTCCTGGTGCTTCCCGAAGAAGCAGGCGCCGGGCTGCAGGGCGTGTTCGATGTCGCTCACAGGATCGACGAGCGGGACTCTCTGCTGCGCGTGCGCGCCGCGCTCCAGCGCGAGTTGCGGGAGCAAAGCCGAGAACTGGAAGCCTACACGAGGGAGGCGTGCCGGACCATTCAGACCACGGGGGCGCACTGGAAACGGACGGACTTGTTCCTGCGCCGTGAGGTGGAGTACCTGGAGGCGGTTTGCTCGGCCCCGTCCCTGGCCACTGCCGGTCGTGAGCTGCACCGGCTGGGCTTGGTCCCCGACGGGGACCCGAAAAGCGAACGCCTGGCCGAGAACGCTAAGGTCCTCCAAGACTTGCTCCGCACGGAGAAGAACCGCATCGCTACCGCGGCCGAGCGCGTCGGTCGGCTGAAGCTGACCGACTCGTCCATACGCAAGGGGCTGATCGCCTACCTGCGCGACAAGCCCTTGCAGAGCCTGGACCAATGGCTTCCCGGTCTGCGCGACCAGGGGCTGACGTTCGACCGGTGGACACGAGAGAGCCACCTGACCGAAATCACCGGCATCGAACTGATCCCGCTGCGACAACCCAATCGGAAGCCGTACAAGTGGACAGGGCTGAACCAGGACGAAGGGGGGGACCTGTACTTCTCCCTGCACAAGGAGTCGCAGATCGACCAGTTCGAGATCCGCTGGAAGTCCGTACCGGCTGCTCTCCTTAAAGGCGCTGTCGAGTACCGGATCAGCCTGGTGCCCGTCCCGGATGGTGAACCCGTCTTGGAGGACTTCGTGGCGCACAAGGCGGTGAAGACCGGTCAGCAGAAGTGGCAAATCGACCGAGAGCGGTTGGCGGAACTGGGCGAGGAGTTGACGGTGTTCGTCCGCCTGTCGGTGATCGGTCGCGAGGACGAAGGCGAGGGTGCCATCCAGCCGGAGGAGACCGAGCAATTCCTGCTCACCGCCGCGACCGTGCCCGAAGGCGCCGCTTCCGGCAGCGCGGCGAGACAGACGCGGAGCCTCTGGGACGCCCGGTTGGAGCTGGCATTGGCGGACCGCGACAGCGACCCGTGGTATGCCATCGCCAAGCCAAAGGCGAACTGCGTGGAGTTGCACCTGGGAACACAGACGCGCAAGTTGCTGCTCCCCGAGGTGCTGGCGAAACTGGAGGAACGGCTGCTGCAGCGGGACGTGTTCGACAGCGCCTACGAGGCCACGGTGCAGGCCGACGGTAGTGCGAGTCAGCCCGAGGCGGCGGTTCTGACCGCCTTGACGGCCGACCGGTGGGCAGGCTTTGCGCGGGCCCGCCGGAGCTTGTTCAGCAAGCTTCAGAAGGCGGCGCAAGCGCTGAGCACCGAGGAGGTGAAGCACCCGTTAGTCGTCGAGGCGCTCGATCTGACGCAGCACCAGGAGGCAATCTGGGACTTGGCGCGGAACTACGCCACAGCTCTCAAAGATGCCGCTGCCGGCTGTGCCAGCGAGGACGAAACCGTTCGCGCTGAAGCACGCGAGGCGTTGGCGGCTGGGCTCCGTGTCGACAGCCTTCTCCTTCGTCGCCCCGACGGCGCTCCGCTGGGCTGGTTGGTGGCGCCGACCCATCCGCTTCGATTGCTCTGGCTGTTAGGCTATGGCGCGCTGTTGGAGCACTGGCGAGGCGAGTTGCTCAGCAAGCCGAAGGCTGCCCGCCGCGCGCTCTTCAAGCCAGAGAACCTGGACGGGCTGGTCCCACACCTCTTCCCCGCCTTCGCCGCGCTGGCGTCTGGTGCGCTGTGGTCCTACGCCGACGGGGTGGGACTCTTCTGGGGTCTGCTGCTCCCGACGGACTGCCCCGACCCCCAACAGGCGGCTGCCGACGTGCTGCGCGCCCTGGGTCTGAACGTGGAGGTCACTACCACGGCCGCGTTGACGGCGGGGTGCGTCGGCGACAAGATCGCGGAGTACCTCGGTTTGCACCCCTACGTGAAGGCGCTCCAACTCAACGCG
>PEVN01000240.1 GCA_002779825.1 Armatimonadetes bacterium CG06_land_8_20_14_3_00_66_21
CGGCCGGGCTCTTTGAGAATCGCGGTCAGGGCCCGCGCCAGCCCGGTCGGGGTGTTGTCGCCTGCCTCGACGACGTGTCCCGTCCCCACCTGGTGAACGCGGGCAACGGGATCCGCAATGGTCGCTGTCTCAGCGCCCGCGACCTCCACGATGAGGTCGCGGAGCATCACGGAAAGCGCTCGGGTGTCGCTGCTCTCGCCCGTGGCTGCCGGCTGCCAGGTCGTCGCCTCGACGGTCACTGCCGTCCATTCGTCGCCAGCCGCGGCCGACGGCAGCGCAGCGACAAGCTCGCCCACCTCTCCCGGAGCTGCCTGCTGCACGAGCTTTCCATCGACAACAAGACGAACCGGCTTCGCGACGCTACCGACGCGGTACGGTACGCGGATCTGGGCCGGCTTGTCGAGCCGGGGTACGTGGAGGGTCGCCGTGCCACTCGTCCAGCAGACGCGGCCCGGCGTGTGCCACAGCGAGTCCGGTTCCGCCCCGTGGAACTTGCCCTCCCGCCAGAGACTGCTCAAGGCGCGATCATCCGGCATCCCCGGAATCGAGAACGTGCCCAGCCCCGAGGGTTGCGTGGTCAGTGCGGCGGGGAAGAGCGGCTCGCCCTCCGGGCTCCGCGGCTTCCACCCCCGGGGCACCACAAGCGTCAGCCCCTTTCCGACAGAATCACGGATCGCCTCCGCCGTCGCAGGTTCGGCCACCGGCCCGGCCGGCCACACGAACACGCGCGGTTGCTCCAGTGCTGCGTCGGAGATCATCAGCTCATCCACGTAGTCAACGTCGCAGACGTTGCGGCACGTCTGCGCCGCAGCGCCAAGCCCGTGGGCCAGCCCGAGGTCCACCGAAGTCCGCGACCAGAACACACCAACCTCAACGATTGGCGCACGCACCCGCATCAGGTCCAGGTAGCGCTTGTACCGCTCACCCCGAGCGCCGGCCGGCGGGTTGTCGTAGTGGAACAGCTCCCACGCACCCGACGCAACAGCGTTGTAGACGCGCGCCACGATGCCGTCTTCGCTCACGGCGCCGGCCGGCTCGTAGCCAAAGTAGGTGCCATACAGCCGCGCGGCGCTGCCAATCTGACGGGTCAGGTGGAAGTTGCTGGCGTAGTCCGACGCCTCGTTGGTAATGCGCATTCCGGCGCCGTACCTGGCAACCATCTTCGTCTGTGCCGACATGTTGGCACCCAGTTCCGGCTGCGCGCCGCCACCGGTACAGAGGAGAATCGGCACGGTCGGCGCCAACTCCCGGGTGGTCTTCACCCACCATTCGGCATAGTCGGTCATCGCGCCCATGTACCAGCGGATCAAGTCCAGTCGGGCGCGGTTCGGATGCGTGGCATCCGGGACAAAGGGCGCGACTTCGGCGAAGGATTTCCGTTCCGTCTGCCAGGCTCGGTTCAGCGCGTCGACGGTCTGGTACTTCGCCTGCATCTTCGCGCGGAAGTCAGCGCGGGCGTGCTCGTCGCCGCACCACCAACCGAGGTGCTGCGGGTACTGCCCGTCCCACAGGTGCGTCCAGGCATTGCCGCCTGCAGTGAAGATCGACTCACCGAACACGCCGCTGATGCCGCAAAGCACGGCCTGCATGTCCTTCGCCTCGTAGTGGGCAAAAAACCGTTGGAGCCAGGCGCGGACGCGCGGGCGAAGGTGCGGATTCCAGACGGACTGGTCGCGGGAGGCGTCGCCGGTCGCCAGGTCCACCGCGAACACGGACTCGGCCGACTCCTTGAACCACGGTGGCGTCGCGTACGCCGGCCCGGCAATGAGGAAGGGAACCCACTTCAGCCCGTGCTGCTTGAATTGCGCCAACTCGGCGTCGTAGAACGCCGGGTCCCACACGCCCTCCTTCGGCTCGAGGAGCATCCACTTCACGTACGGCTCGAACGCAGTGACACCGTGGTCTCGGTAGCGCGGGCCGTGCGCCGCCCAATGGTCGAGCACGCCCTGCGTATCGCGGCGCAGCTCGCCGCGTTCGACGAATGCCTTGCGGGCTTCTTCCGGGTTCACGACCTGCCACACCACATCGGCGCCGACGCTGATGACCATCGGGTCACCGGGTTTTGGAGCGGCAACAGCAAACCGGGAAGCGGCGGCGGACGCCAATGCGGCAAGCAGGATGAGTGTCCTCACAAGGGAATCTCTCCTCGACCGAAGTCTGGTTGGGGAACGCATCGAGCAACAGGGACTTGGCTCGGCTTGGTGTACTATAGCAGGCGGCGAGGCGGCTGTGAACGCCGGCCCAAACTTCCACTCAAGGCGAGGAACACACGATGCTCTACGGGAATGTCGAACTCCACAACACCGATGAGATCAAGGACAGCCCTAACGGCGGCGTGCTGCTGCAGCGCGTGCCCGACTCGGTCCGGCTCCACCTGAACGAGGGCGCGCAGCAGCGCCTGCTGGACCCAGCCGGCGGAGAGATCCGGTTCGTGAGCGACAGCGGATCGGCCAAGGTCACGCTGTCGGGCGCGGATGGCGAGGTCAAAGTCGTCCCCTTCTTCGGCGGCTTCCGGCATGGGGAACCGTTCACGGTTGGGCGGGAACCGCAGACGGTCGAGATCGCTATGACCGAGCGCTTCCAGAAGGACCTGCCCGCGCTGGAGAAGCTTGAGATGCCGTTCTCACCGCGCGTGTGCCGGCTGATGCTTCGCGGCGCGCAGGTGTGTTTCCGCGGGGTCGAGGGCGACGGCGTGCGGCCGCCGGCCGCCGCCGAGCTGCCGGCGTTGCGCTACCTGGCATACGGAACCAGCATCACCCACGGTGCGGCTGCCGCGTGGCCGCACCTGGCGTACGTCTCCCAAGTCGCCCGCCGCCTCGGGGCGGACCTGCTCAACTTCGGCGTCGGCGGCGCCTGCCACTGCGAGCCGGAGTTCGCCGACTACTTCGCCAGTCGCGACGACTGGCACGTCGCCACCCTGGCGCTGTCGGTCAACATGATGGGCTTCACGCACGAGGAGTTCCGCAAGCGGGTGACGTACATGGTCAACACTGTCGCTGGCTCCAACACCAAGCGGCCCGTGGCGTGCATCACCATCTGGAGCTACTTCGGCGACCGGGAGATCGACCCCGACGCGCACGACACCCACGGAAAAGCCGACGACTTCCGCCAGATCCTGCGCGAGGTCGTCGCCGAGTGCCCGCACCCGAACGCGCACCTGCTGGAAGGACGGGAGATGCTGAGCGACTACACCGGTCTCACGACCGACCTGATTCATCCGGCCGACGACGGCATGATCCAGATGGGTGAGAACATCGCCCGGCGGTTGCTGCCGTTGGTGGCGCAGATGCCGCGTTCGTAGCCTCCCATGGGCGGCGGGGCTGTTGGTGTGGGCAATCTGCAAGACGGATAGCGTCATCACGGAAGAGCCCGATGGCAGGAACGCCGGTCCGCGCAGCAGCGGCCGGTCGAACAGCGCCGCCGCCCCGCCATTGACACACCCAGCGCTGCCACTTACACTGAAGCTTGAAGCACTTGGACCGCTGCTGACCTCGGCGGGTCTGAAGTGGTCGCACAGCGGAGATAAACACGATGTCAGCGATGGCTGTCGTACAGGAGTTCGACCGGATCCGCGAGTGGCCAGTTGAGTGGCAGGTACAACTCGCGGAGAAGCTGAACGCACTCACGTGGCGCCGGCAATGGGACGCGCTGTGCGCTCGGGTACATGCCCGGGCCAAGAGCGCCCCCGTCTCCGACGAGGAGATTGACGAGATCGTGCGGGACGTGCGAAGGGAGAAGCCTCTGGGGCAGCGATGAGGGCGATCGTTGAGCCGAGTGTTCTCATCAGCAGTCTGGTTGGCGGGTGGGCCCGCGAGATCGGCCGGGCGGCGGATGAAGGTCGTCTCGAGTTGGTAGTCTCGCATGCCCTGCTGGAGGAGTTGGCTGAGGTCATCGCCCGACCTCGCCTCTCCCGACTGATCCCCCCGTCCGAAGCAGAATGGTTGCTTGGTCTGCTGTGGCAGAAGGCGGTCTGCGAAGAGCCCGGTCCGCTCGAGGAGGTCTGTCGCGATCCCGATGACGATTACCTGCTCGCCCTGGCTCGTGCCTCACGCGCCGACCACCTGGTGACCAGAGACGAGGACCTGCTCGTGCTGGAGCGGCATGGGTGCACCAAGATCACCTACCCCGCCAAATTCCTGCAGCTCCTCGGCGAGGCCGATTCGCCCTCGCCATAGTAAAGGCGCCCCAAACGTTCGTGGAGGACCAACGCCAATGAAGACTCCGTTCCTCCTCACCGCAATCGCGGCTGTCACGGCAGGACTTGCCTTGTGCGGCGTCAGCGCCGAAGAGCCCGCGGAACTGAAGAACCTCGCCCTCCACAAACCCTACACCCTATCCCCTCCCCCCAACTACAGCTACTCCACCGACCCGGAGGACGCGACGCAGTTGACGGACGGTGTGCGCACGGAGGGGCACTTCTGGACGCAGAAGACCACGATTGGCTGGGGCGGCGGGGCGACGAAGCTGCTCACGATCGACCTCGGGGCGGTGCAACCCATTGCTGGCGTGTCGTTCAGCACGGCGGCCGGCGTTGCCGAGGTCGAGTGGCCGGCTGAGTTGTTCGTGTTCGTCAGCGACGACAAGCAGGGGTGGTACCTCGCCGGCGACCTGGTAGACCTGTCTGCCGAGACCTCCCTGCCGCCGAAGGAAGGCTACGCAACGCATGTCTTCCGGACGACCAGCCTAAAGACGCACGGGCGGTACGTGCAGCTTGCTGCGACGCCCACGGGGAGCTACCTGTTCGTGGACGAAGTGGAGGTGTACCGCGGCGACGACGCCTGGCTGCAGCGGCCGCTGCCGGGAGCGTCATTGGCCAGCGTGGAAGATCACTTGGCGACGGAGCGGTTCAATTCGCTGATCAAGGCGCAGCTCCGGCTCGACTTGGCGGCGGTCCGGCACGATGTGGAGGCGCCCGGGCTGGCGGCGGCCCAGCAGGAGGAGTTCGCGCGGCAGATCGAGGGTCTCTCGAAGCGCATCACCGGGATGCCGTTGGTGCCTCGCGAGGGGTTCCGGGCGGTGCTGCCGATGACCGAACTCGAGCGCGAAGTGTTCCGGCTGCAGGCAGCCGTCTGGCGCGCCCAAGGCAAGCCGGCGCTCCGCGTCTGGAAGACCCATCGGTGGGATCCGTTGGACCCGTCGCAGGAGCCGGCCGGCGAGGCGCCGCCTACCCTCGAGGTCCGCACGATGGCCAACGAGTACCGGGCAGACGTGCTGAACCTGACCAACGCGGCCGAGACGGACTCCACAGTCCGTGTCCGTCTGGAGGGCCTGCCCGGGGGGACGAACCCGAGTTACGCACACGTCCACGAGGTGCTTTGCGTCGGGACGCGACGCTTCGTGGCTGTGTCGGCGGCACTGCCGCTCGCCCAAAAGGACGGGGACGACTATGTCGTGACCGTGCCCGCCGGCATGACGAAACAGCTCTGGTTCAGCTTCCACCCGACTGCCGTCGAGCCGGGCGAGCACGAGGGGCGCGTTGTCCTGCGCGGTCCCGCCGACGCTCCGGCGGCAGTCGAGTTCCGACTCCACGTCTACCCGCTGCGGTTCCCCGACGAGACGACGTTGCTGCTCGGCGGCTGGGACTACACCGACGGAAATGGCGGGCGCGGCGTCACCCCACAGAATCGCGAGGCCTTCATCGCCCACCTCCGCGAGCACTTCGTCAACACGCCTTGGGCGTCGGGCGCCGCCATGCCGCTGGGCGAGTACAGCGAAGCCGGCGACTTGACCAAGGATCCGGATACGGCGCGGTTCGACGAGTGGGTCGGCCGTTGGCCCGGCGCCAAGTGCTACCTGGTCTTCAACGCCTTCGGCGACTGGGGCAACACCACGACCACGTTCGCCGGCTCCGAGGCAGGCACAGAGCTGTTCGACAAGAAGGTGGCGAGCTGGATCCGGTTCTGGGCACAGCACTTGCGCGACCTCAAGCTCTCGCCCAAGCAACTCGGTCTGCTGCTGTTCGACGAACCGCACAGTGAAGAGCAGTTCCGTGTGCTCACAGCGTTCGCCAAAGCTATCAGCGGCACGGAGCCGGAAGTGGTCCTGTGGGTCGATCCGCAGCCGGGCGACAACGCGACGTGCCTTGAGGCACTGTCGGCAATGGACGTGCTCGTCCCGTTCCGGAAGCAGTGGCTCCGGTCGGACGAGTGGTTCGCCAAACTGTTCCTCGACCAGCAGACGCAAGGACGCGAGTTGGGGTTCTACTCGTGCGACGGCCCGGCGCGCCGGTTCGACCCGTTCTCCTACTACCTGCTGCAGGAGTGGCACTGCTTCACCATTGGCGGCAAGTGGGCGCAGTTCTGGTCGTTTGGCGACACCAGCGGCGCCGATGTCTGGAACGAGTATGCGACGGACGGTCCCGGTCCGTTCACCCCGCTCTATCTGGATGACGCCGGGGTCACCGGCTCGAAGTACATGGAAGCCATCCGCGAAGGCGCGGAAGACTTCGAGTACCTAATCATGCTGCGCGACCGAGTCGCGGCGGCGGGACAGACGGTGTCCCCGGCCCTAACTCGCGCCAAGGAGTTGCTGGCAACAGCCAGTGACCGGGCGCAGGCCGGCGAGACGCGCGACAACTACACCTGGGACCAGGAGAAGGACGAGGTGTGACGGACACGCTGAGAACCGAAGTCCTCGAGGCGCTGGTCGCGCTGTCTCGGCGCTGAGGCTCCGAGAGGAACCGGTTGTGCTCGCCGCTGCCGTTGGGCGCCACGACGGCGAATGACACCCTCGCAGGACGCCCGGACTTGCCCAGACCTGGCTGCGGGCAGCACCCCAACGAGTTTGGGCGTCATGAGTGTGTGCCCATAGGAATCACTCATGTCCGCGCTTCGCTTGAACACGTCAATGGGCGAGAGCGCGAGCCAATCTGAGCCGCGACCGTGAGGGAGCGCGTGATACGCTGACGTGGCGCGCGACTCCGACGGCTCACGCGCTCCCTCACACGGTCGCGGCTCGGATTGACGACGCACTTCCGCAGGAGGAACCACCCACATGCACGGACGAGCGCTATTGCCGGTGTTGGTCTGGACACTGTTCGCCGTTGCCGGGAGTCCCTCCCACGCCGAGCAGACGACCCAACTCCAGCGGCTAAACGTTGGCGACTTCCGGGCGTACTTTACGGCAAACGCGCCAGGTAGTCTCCAGTACCGGACCACGCCGCTGATCGAGGGCGCCTACTTCTACACCGCGGTGAAGACCGGCGCCGGGAACATGATCGAGGGGTTCAACTTCAGCAGGAACGAAGATGGGCTGCTGCAGTTCGGCCGCGAGAAGATCGAGGGTGGATATCGGCTGACCTGGAAGAACAAGCGCTGGATCTACGATCCGCCGACGCGCAAGACGGACCGGCTCGCTGGCGAGGCAACTGTCACGCTCACCCTCACCGCGGTCGAGTGCAGCCTCCGATACCAGGGCAAGATAGAGCCCAACGTGGGATTCGGTGAGATCGGCTTCTTCCTGTCTGAGGAGGGGCTGACCAAGGCCGGACCGGCTGCCTACACAGCGACATTGGCCAACGAGCAGGAACACGGAGGCACGTTCCCGCTGGCCGCCGAGCAGAAGGGAAACCTCTTCTCCGGGCTGGCCGCGCTGAAGGTTAGCGGGGTGGCGGTCACTCACGACCTCCACCTCTCCGGACAAGCGTTCCCCGGCTCTCACGGCGTCGTCTTCCAGGACTACCGCAAGCAGGACCGCGCGCCAGGCTGCTATCGAGTCGTGCTCAGTTTCGACACGACGGCCGGGAACGAGTTCGACTACACGTGGCGGCTGTGGGTCGAGCCGAAGGCCGGTGCCAGCCCTGTAGGCGCGTCCGCCAGGGACGCGCAACTCCTAACGGCGCCCCTCGCGAAGATGCCGGAAGCCCGGGCGACACTTGGCGACGCGCAGGCAATGCCCTCCATCCGCCACGGCGACCGTTCTGGCGACGTAGGTCTGCAGGTGGCCGTCACCGAACAGGGGCAGTTCCTGGTCAGCGACGGCGAACAGCAAGTCGTCGGCGATGACTACTTCCAGGTGTTCGCCGCGGGCGTACCGAAACGACAGGAGACCGTCAGCGGAGATGTTCGAAGGATCTCGTTACGCTACGACTCGCCCACAGGACAGCTCACCAAAGAGGCCTTCGTGTCGCCCGATGAAGTCTGGCTCGCCTGGACCGTCAAGGCGAAGGTGGAGGGGCGAGGCGAGGTGGGGTTCTACTGCCCTGCCGCCGCCTTCAGGGCGCCGTTCATCAGCTACCGCGCGATCAACCAGTCAACAGTCGCCGAGACGGACAAGCTGGAGTTGTCCTCCACCTACTGCCTTCTGTCAGGCGGCGCGAAGGACACGCGCGAGTTCCAGTGCGGAACCAGCCGGCGGCCCGACTGGGTCCTCCAGGACTTCACCGATCGAGGCAACCGCTACCGGTTCGTCGCCACTCCGTCTCTGAAGGCGGGCGAAGAATGGCGCGCCGTGTTCCGCTTTGTGCGCAAGCCCGTGGAGCCGTATCCTGCGGTGTCGTTCGATCAGGCTCGGGAAGAGCGGGGCATTGTCTCCACACTGCTGACCGATGCGCTCGAGGGCGGCTTCACTGTGGTGCCGGCGCGGTCGGCGAAGTACACCTTCACTGACCAGCCGCTGCTGGTTCGCCTCAAGTACTATGCGGTGGATCGGCGAGACCGGACGGTTGACCTCTCCTGCCGGCTGATCGACACGTGGGGGAGAGAAGTCGCGACGAGGGACTACCGGCTGGCAAGCGGTGGCGAACGCTTCGCCGCCGTTGAACTCCCGGTGACGGTGCAGACTAACGGCGCCTATCGAATGGAGATTGCCTATCGCTGCGGCGAGGTTGCAGGCACTCGCGAGCTGACCTTCACTGCGTTGCCCACGGTGCCGGACACGGGCTCCCGCCCCGGGTCTGTCTTTGGCGCGGCGCTCGGCTACGGCGACTTCCTCGGCACGCTTGCCAAGCGAATCGGGCTCAAGTGGAACCGTTGCCACTGCGCGATCGGCGACACCCAATGCGGGTTAGTCCAACCGGAGCGGGGGCAGTATGCCTGGGAGGGGATCGACGAGGCGTGCGACTTTCACCAGCGGTACCAGCTCCTTGGGTGTCACTCGGTAAGCGAGGGTTGGCTCGCGCCATGGCTCTCCACAATGTGGAAGGAGCGGCCGTTCGAGGAGTATCTCGACGCCTTCGTCAACGACTACGTGAAGCCGCTGGCGCGCCAGTACAAAGGCCGAATCAACTGCTGGGAGGTCACCAACGAGCCGTACTACCAGTACAAGGACTGCCCGGAGAAGTGGGTCCAGCTCATGAAGGCGACCTACGAGGCGCTGAAAGAGGTCGATCCAGACTGCACGGTCGTTGGCACCTGCGGGCCGCCCGGCAGCATGGGCTACTCGTGGTACCGCCGGACGTTTGCGCTGGGCGCGCTGAACTACCAGGACGCCGTGTCGTCGCACTTGTACCACTTCGGGCCGTGGGTCGGCAGCGGCGTCGCGCTCACGGTGCGGAAGTGGATGCACGAGATCCGCGCGATCATGCAGGAGAACGGCAAGGTGCTGCCCTTGTGGAACTCGGAAACCACAGTCTCGCCGCCTGCCACCATGTACCGGCATCCTTCTCACACGCGCTACGTGCAGTACCACCCGGGCGAGGCGCCGACTGATCCCCTCGAGCAATCGCAGACGTATTTCAAGGTACTGGTCGTGCACAAGGCCGAGGACGTGAAGTACTCGTTCCACATCTTCCACGGCGGAGTCGAGTACACTTCGCACACGGGCGAGTACGACGAGACGCCGCTCGCCTTCCTGGCGACGCAGGCAGCGTTGGCCAAGTACCTGGAAGAGGCAGACTACCTCGAAGACCTCAAACTCCACGACGACGTTCAGTGCTTCCTCTTCCGCAGCGGCAAGCGACTGATCCTGATCCCGTGGGGACCCATGTTCCTGAAGCACGATTGCGCAGTGGTGTCGCTCCTGCTGCCGGCGGATCGCTTCACCGCCCGCGACGTGTTCGACAACCCACTTCCAGTGGAGTCGAGCAACGGCGAGATGAGGCTGACGGTAACGTGGGAAGGCTTCTTCCTTCTCACAGACAGCCTGTCGGTCGACGAACTGAAAGCCGCCGTCGGCAAGGCCAGAGTTAGCGTTCACTTCGCGGAGGAGGGAGGCGGGGCCGTAAGGGGGCAATTCGTCGGTGAAGGCGCCGGCCCGGCTAAGCGCTCAGACTGGGTCGGCTGCCACGCCGTTGACCTGGCAGCGGTCGCCAACCGCAGCTTCACCGACGAGACACCCGCAGACGGCAAAGGCGGCTGGACCGACGAAGGCGAGAACGACATGCGCTTCCTGCCGAGCGGCGATTGGGTGGCCAACGGCGTGCCGTTCCATCTGCTGGACTCGGCCAAGAACGACGGGAAGTCGTGCCTGATCCTGCGGGGCGGCATGAACCCGAATGTCCCGTTTCCGGAGCGCGTCCCTATCCCCGTTGGGCAACGGCTGAGCCGGCTGCACTTCCTCCACACCTCCACGTGGGGCACTACCAGTGGCGACGCCTTCCGCTACGTCCTCCACTACAAGGACGGCTTCACAGAGGAAGTGCCGGTGGTGATGGGACGGAACTGCGCCGACTGGTGGTGGCTCGGGAGCTTGCCCGACGCCCTGACCGCCTGGGAAGGCCCCAACCCCGTCCGCGAGAAGGTCCGTCTCTACCAGATGACCTACGAGACCAACCATCCAAAGGGCGCCCAAGCGGTGCTCGAGAGCCTCGAGGTCGTGTCGGCGTGCCACCGGCCGATCCCGGTGGTGGTGGCGATCACTGGGGTGTACTCGAATTGAGCGTCGATCAGCTCAAGCTCAGCTTCGGCGACAAAGCGAACTGCACTCACTGCAAGCGCGCCTCCCGGTCGGCGAACACCTCCGCCGCCGGCCGGCCTGCGGCGTTCCCGCACCTCACCAACTCGACCCGCCGGCGAGTTTCCGCCTCGTACTCGGGGCTGAACCGGAGAGTAGAGGGATCGCCGAGGCTGAGGGTGAGGTCGTGGGCCATACTTGCCCGTTGGCTCGGCGGCAGACAGAGAGCTGCCGCGCGCAGTTCCTGAACAGACAGCGCCCTTCTGGTCACGCTCTGGTGGTGCAGGGATCGCAGTCCCTACGGAGCATGCCAAGTGGGTTCCAGGGCGTCAACGGCCGAGACGGGCCGCTTCCCCTACGCCGCAAGACGCTGTAGAATCGGGATTACGCATTGCTCGACTGAAAGGACTGACAACGCCGATGCAAGACAGACACCTGTTCCGCTCTCAGGTCCTCGCTGCTTTGGGGGCCACCGCCCTGCTCGCGTCAATCGCCGTCGCCCAAGACGGTACGGCGCTGCTGCAGCAATCCGGCATCAAAGGCGGCCTGGTCGTTCACGTCGGTTGCGGCGACGGCACGCTCACTGCGCAGCTTCGCGCGGGCGAGCAGTACGTCGTCCAGGGGCTGGACACCGATCCGGGAAAAGTCGCCGCCGGCCGCAAGCGACTACTGGCCAAGGGACAGTACGGGCCGGTGACCCTCGACCGGTTCGATGGCCGCCGGCTGCCGTATGCCGACAACTTCGTGAACCTGATCGTCGCGGAAGACACCGGCCAACTGCCCAAGACCGAAGTCATGCGCGTGCTGGCGCCACAGGGCGTGGCGTTGGTGAAGTCTGCCGGTCGGTGGGGCCGGACGGTCAAGCCGTGGCCTGCGGAGATGGACCACTGGACCCACTACCTGCACGGCCCCGACGGCAACCCGACGGGCAACGACACGCTTGTTGGCCCACCAACGCGACTTCAGTGGCTGGGCAGCCCGGCGTGGGCCCGGCATCACGATCACATGGCGAGCATGACCTCGCTGGTGTCGGCCAACGGCCGGCTGTTCTATATTCTGGATGAAGGGTCGCGGGCGTCGATCCGGCTTCCCTCGCACTGGCGCCTAATTGCCCGCGAGGCGTTCAACGGCACCATTCTGTGGAAGCGGAAGATCCCCGAGTGGGCCAGCAAGGAGTTCGGGCTGAAGAGCGGCCCGGCCCACCTGCTCCGACGACTGGTGGCGGTGGGTGACCGGGTGTACGTGACACTGAGCATCGACGCGCCGGTCACGATTCTCGACGCTGCCTCCGGCAAGACGCTGGCCACCTGCGAAGGCAGTCAGTTCGCCGGCGAGATCGTGGTCGCCGAAGACACAGCGCTGCTGGTGGTGGACAAGGAGAAGTCGAAGCTCCCCGACTTTCGCCGTGTCGGTACCTTCACGTGGGCCAACACCAACGCCTCGAACTCCGGCTGGGGCTGGAACGGCGACGCGCGCAAGCTCATGGCCTATGACGCCACCTCCGCCAAAGCCCTGTGGCAGAAGGAGTCTCCGGTAGCGCCTTGTTCGCTGGCGGCGAACGACACCCGAGTCGTCTTTCACGAGGGCACGAAGCTCGTGTGTCTCGACCGTCGCACCGGCGCTGCCGTCTGGGAGAGCGAGGACTGCCCCGTCAAGCTGCCCGTCCCCAGCGGCACAGGGCCACGCGTCTTGATCTACGGAGACAGGGTCCTATTTGCGGGCAACGACGGGAAGATGTCGGGCTGGACGCTGGAGGACGGCAGAAAGGTCTGGGAGCAGAAGCAGAAGCCCAGCGGACACATGTCGCTGAAAGACCTGTTCGTTGTGGACGGGCTTGCCTGGACGGGAGACATCGCGAACAGCAACCAACCCGGGACCTTCACCGGCTATGACCCGGTCACCGGCGAACAGAAGAAGGAGTTCCCCGCCGACGTGGAGCTTCAGTGGTTCCACCACCGGTGCTATCCGGCCAAGGCGTCGGGGCAGTTCCTCCTCACCAGCCGGAACGGTACCGAGTACGTGGACCTCCGCAAGCAACACTGGACGCCCAACAACTGGGTGCGCGGCGGCTGCATCTACGGAGTGATGCCCTGCAACGGGATGACGTACGCAGGCATGGATGCGTGCGGCTGCCAGCTCGAGGCCAAGCTCAGCGGCTTCAAGGCGATGACGGCCGAACCTGTGCCGCAGCCAACAGCAGCCGACCTCGACCCCGTCGCCCGGCTGGAGCGCGGACCCGCTTATGGCCAAACAGCAAGTCCAAAATCCGCAATCCGCAATCCGCAATCGACTGACTGGCCGACGTTCCGGCACGATGAGGGTCGCAGCGGCGCCACGCCGAGCGCTTTGTCGCAGGCCGGGCAGACGTGGGAAACCAAACTGGGTGGCCGGCTGACGGCGCCGACCATCGCGGCCGGCAAGCTCTTTGTCGCTGCCCGCGACACACACACGCTGTACGCCCTCGATGCCACCTCCGGGAAGCAGCTCTGGTCGTACACCACCGGCGGGCAGACGGACACGCCGCCCACCTACGACAACGGGCTGCTGCTCTTCGGCTCGGCCGACGGTTGCGTGTACGCGCTTCGTGCCGACGACGGGGCCTTGGCGTGGCGCTTCCGCGCCGCCCCAATCGACCAGCGCATGATGGCGTGGGAGCAGCTTGAGTCGGCGTGGCCGGTGCACGGCAGCGTGCTGGTCCGCGACGGCGTCCTCTACTGCACGGCAGGCCGCAGCCTCTACCTCGATGGCGGCATTCGCTTCCTGCGTCTGGAAGCGGCCACCGGCAAGCTCCTCGGGGAGGTCGTCTGGGATGAGAAGGACCCGCTCAGCGGCCAGAGCATGCAGGAGGCGTACCTGAAGAAGACTCCCGGGAACACCATGCCCGTGGGGCTGTCCGACGTGCTCTCGTGCGACGGGAAGCACCTCTGGATGCGCTCGCAGAAGATCGACTTCGACGGCACCCGCTCGGAAATGGAGGTGCTCCCTGCCAGCGACCAACCGGCCGACGACGCGCACCTCTTCTGCCAGGTCGGGCTGGTCGATGATTCGTACTTCTTCCGGTCGTACTGGACGTACGGTCGCCGCATGACCGGCGGCTACGGAGGGTGGTACCAAGCCGGCCGGTACGTGCCCGAAGGCCGGATCCTCTGCTTTGACGACAAGGCCGTCTACGGCTACGGGCGCGAGCCGGCTTACATGGTCAACGCCTCCGCAATCGAGTACCAGCTCTTCGCCGCCAACAAGACGGTGACGCCGGAGGACATCTCCCGGGTCGGCAAGGCCGAGCGAGCGATGAACCAGCGCCGCCCCGAGAAGGGCGCCAGCTCCTCCGACTGGAAGCTCCGCTGGTTCTTCCCCAAGGAAGACCTGACCGCGGCGCGCTTCCGCTGGGCGCTCGACCAGCCCTCCCTTTTTGCGCGCGCGCTGTGCGCGGCGGGCGACCGGCTGTTCGTAGCCGGCCCGCGGCAACTGGTCGACGAGCGCTACGCCTACTACAACCCCGACGACCCGGACGTGCTGTCGCTGCTCGACTGGCAGGAGCAAGCCTACGAAGGGGAGCAAGGCGGGCAGCTCTGGGAGGTCAGCAAGGAAGAGGGGAGGGTTCTGTCGCGGCACGCCCTCGACACCATCCCCCTGTTCGACGGGATGGCGGCAGCCGCGGGGCGGCTCTACCTGACCACGGTCGACGGCCGGGTTCTGTCCCTGTCCGGCGCAGGCCTTGCGGGGCTGCCCTCTGCCGACGACCAACCCCTGCAGACCAAGTGGGACAAACCGGAGGACCCCAAGTACCTCCTGCCGCTCCCCGAGCCGAGGGATGCCGACTTCGCCGTGGTCAAGGGCTGCAAGGTGTTCGCGTCCGACCTGGGGTACCGGCTCCAGGCAAACGCCAAAGACACGGTCGGAATAGCGCTCAAGAAGCTGGACACGCCGCTCACCGGCACCGTCACCTTCCGCACCAAGGTCCGCGCCGTTCCCGACGCCCAAGGGCTGCTGCGCAACGGCTACCTCGCCTTTGGCGACAGCGCCGACGAAGCCAAGCTCATCAAGTGCGGCGTCCGCCTGCAGCCACAGACGGCCAGCCTCATCCAGGGGCCGCTGACGGGTGGCGGCAAGTCCAAGGGCGGCAAGGTCGACGCCCCCGAGAAGAAGGGACTCGAAGCCGTGGTCACCGTAGACCTGGCTGCCCAGAAGGTAACCTTCGTCGCCAATGGCGTGACCCTCGACATGCAGATCACGACACCGCTCGAGTCTATCACGCACGTCGGCTACGTCATGGACAGCGCGCTGATCGACGTGGCGGCAATTCAGGTGGAGGTGAAGTAGGCGCGCGTGGCAGGAACGAGCCACCCGGTCGCGAATCAGACCACACCATGAGAGAGCAAGTCCCGCCCACCGGTCTTCAGGTCCAAGTCGCGGTCCGCCTCGCGTCGGCCTTGACGTTGGCGTTGCTCAGTTCCTCGGCCGGCTTCCCGGCCGAAGGCGGCTGGCAGCGCGACCCGACGCCGCTGCTGACCAACTTCGACAACATGTACCAGCCGTGCGTCG
>PEVN01000380.1 GCA_002779825.1 Armatimonadetes bacterium CG06_land_8_20_14_3_00_66_21
CCCGGCAGCCCGGACAGAGCGGCCGAATTGTCTCGTTCCTTCTTGCAGAAAAAAAACTCGAGTAGACGCTAAACACGTACGTTGGATGTGCTGGGCGCAGGCGAGGGAGGCGAGTTGGAGGCCTTCCACGAGGCGACGCGGCTGAGCTTCTGCCGCGCACTGGCGTACCGCAACCCCTCAGCCACATGAACTATACTCGCGAAGGTTAGGAATACACCGAAGCTATTGCACAAGTTCGACGCCTCTGCGTGCACAGCAGTGTGTTGAGTGCTCACCACACGCCCACGGGTGAAGTTCTGCGAACTTCCACTTCGGTGTATTCCTAACCTTCGCGAGTATACGCCTATTTCCGCGCCGATGTCCCGTTGGCAGAGAAGGAACGAGCGCTGCAACGCACCTTGGTCTACGCGGTGTGGCCCGGTTCTGGGAACGTGGCTGACCCGGCGCAGATTGAGCCGCTTCGGCCGCTCTTCAAACGCTCTCTGCCGCTGTTCGCCGCGCTCGCTCGGGCCGGCTGGGAACCTGTCACGGAGGCGCACGCTCAGCCCGTGCCGGTGGTGGTCGAGCGGTATGGCCGCCCCGAGCCACGGGCGCCGGTGTATCTGGTGGTGCACAATTCCGCCAGCAGCCCGGCGGAGGCCAAAGTGCACCTCACCGACGGACTGGCGAAGAAGACCTGGCAGCCTGCCGTGACCGATGCCCTCAGCGGCCGCACGTTTTCCCTGACGGGCGCCGGTGTGCGCGTGCCGCTTGCGCCCTGGCAGACGGTGATGCTGGAGCTGCGGCAGCAGTGAGCGGGGCGCGCACCGGCAACAACACGCGAGGATTGACCATGAGCCACTCCCACCCTCTCGGATCGACCCTCCTCAGCACCCTGATGCTGACCTCGACTGCGAGCGGCGAGACCCAACGCCCGGTACCGACCACGGTCGAGGTGAACCACGTCGCCGAGGGCCTGCTGGAGTCGACAAAGGGCTACGCGAACCCATTCACTGACGTCGACCTCGTCGCCGTGGTCACCCCGCCGGCCGGCCCGCCGCTGCGCGTTCCGGCGTTCTGGGCCGGAGGAGGCCGCTGGCGCTTTCGCTATGCCTCGCCGCTGACTGGTCGGCACGCGTGGCGCACGGAATGTTCGGATCGCGACAACGCGCAGCTCCATGAGGTCAGCGGGCAGATCGAGGTGACACCCAACACGGAAGCCAACCCGCTCTACCAGCACGGGCCGGTGCGGGTGGCCGCCGATCAGCGGCATTTCGTGCATGCCGACGGCACCCCGTTCTTCTGGCTCGGCGACACTTGGTGGAAGAACCTCTGCAAGCGGATGACTTGGGACGGCTTCCAGGAACTCACAGCCGACCGCGCGGCCAAGGGCTTCACCGTCGTGCAGATCGTCTGCGGCCCCTATCCGGATGAAGGGGCGTTCGAGCCGCGCTGGGAGAACGAAGGCGGGAAGCCGTATGAGACCCGCGACTTCAGCCGGGTCAACCCCGCGTATTTCGACTTCGCCGACCGGCGCCTCCAGCACCTCGTTGTTGCGGGGATCGTCCCGGCGATCGTGGGTGGTTGGGGACGGGGCGACTGCGACGGCATGAAGGTGGCCGGTGTTGAGGGCATGAAGCGGCACTGGCGGAACCTGATCGCCCGCTACGGCGCCTATCCCGCCGTCTGGATCATCGGTGGCGAGTCCGAGGGGCCCCTGTGGACCGAGGTGGCAAGGTACGTTCGCGACACCGATCCGTACCGTCGTCCGGCGACCATGCATCCTCACCAATCGGGCCGGAGTTCCGTGACCGACGAAACGGTAATCGACTTCGACATGCTCCAGACCGGGCACGGCGACTGGAACGCCGCCTTCGGCGCGATCCCGAAGCTCCGGGCCGCCTACGCCCGCACGCCCGCCATGCCGGCGATGATCGGCGAGTACTGCTATGAAGAGCACATGCAGACGGGCTTCCAGGACCAGCAGCGCTACGTGTTCTGGGGCAGCCTGCTCAGCGGCG
Organism: Armatimonadetes bacterium CG06_land_8_20_14_3_00_66_21; assembly: GCA_002779825.1. Classification (GTDB taxonomy): domain Bacteria; phylum Armatimonadota; class Abditibacteriia; order CG2-30-66-41; family CG2-30-66-41; genus CG2-30-66-41. Next base: position 2,001 of record PEVN01000380.1, read on the forward strand.
CCGCCGGTCTCACCTACGGCGCGGCGGGCGTCTGGCACGCCAGCGTTGAAGGCGACCCCGGTCTGGCCAGTGTCTACGACCTGACGACGTGGCAGGAGGGTATGCACTACCCCGGCTCCACCCAACTGGGACTGGGCAAGCGACTGCTCGAGCAGTACCCGTGGGCGCTGTTCGAGCCGCATCCCGAGTGGACCGACAAGAGCCGTTTCGCCGCGGGGATTCCCGGCGAAGTGCGGTTTCTCTACCTGCCGAAGCGCGGCGTCTACAACTGGACGGGTGCCCGCGTCAAGAGCCTCGAGCGCGACGTGCCGTACCGCGCCTTCTACTTCGACCCGGTCAGCGGCCGCCGTTTCGACCTGGGCCGCGTGATCAACACAGGGCCGCTCGAGGCGCCGTTCGAGGACCATGCGCTGCCCCTCCTCTTCGAGGACCGCTTCGAGGGAACTGATGCCTCGGCTTGGAAGGACTACGGCGCCCCCAGCCACCGCCAGGACGGCCGGTTGATTGGGGGCAAGGGGATGGTCACCCTCCTGGAGGAGGTCAGCGACACCGACCTGAGGGCCAGCGTCGAAGCCAACAGCAACGCCGAAGCCGGCCTCATCCTGCGCTTCCACGACGTCGATCACTATCTGGTGGCGCTCTACACGCCGCTCCTCAAGGCAATCTACCTCCACGACCGGAAGGACGGAGCTTGGGGCGAGCCGCGTCCACCAGAGGAGGGCCCCCTGGCTGTGGCGCCCTCAGAACCGATTCAACTGGCCGTCCGCCAGTTCGACGCCAGTCTCGGGCGACTCTCCGAGTTGCCCGGGTCCAGCTTCTGGTCGACTGCGGCCGTGAAGTGGAGGTTCTCTACACCTGCGTTGAATGGAGAGCGAGTTGACTTCAAACAAGCCGCTCAGTAGTCGTCGCCAGCTCCTGAAGGCTGCTACGGCGGCCGCGGCGGCCGCGCACTGGCCGACCGCCGGGAGAGCCGAGGAGGATAGGCAGCACCACATGTCCGAAGCGAACCGACACGAGGCCGCCCCCTGCGGCCTGTACTGCGGCGTATGCGCAGACAGAGTGGAAGCAAACGAGTGCCACGGCTGCGGTTGCGATTGCGGCAAGTGCGGCGGCAAGCGGCACGCCGATCACTGTGCAATTGCCAAGTGCGCCGCAGACAAAGGCCGCGGGAGTTGCGCCGAGTGCGACGACCTGCCGCGCACCCGGATCATCGAGTTCACGTTCGACCCGATCTGGCGGCCGCACGAACGCTGTATCGGGAATCTCCGGCGGCGGAAGAAGATCGGTACCGAAGCGTGGCTGATCGAGCAGCAAGCGTACTGGCAGGACGAGCGTGCCCGGAAGGCGCAACTTGCTCTGCACGACAAGTGCGCAAAGCAGGCCAGGGAACTCCGCGAGACGGGTACGTGGACGGGCTGAGGTATAGAACTGATGAGCCAGCGTGAACTGCCGCGTTTCCCGTACGGAGCCGTCTACTTCCGCTACTCCAACCCACCCCGCGAAGACTGGGAGCGCGACTACCGGACTGCCGCCGAGGATGGCATGACGGCATTTCGTCACTGGTTCCTCTGGACCGCCGTCGAGGTCGCGCCGGGCCGGTTCGTCTGGGACGACTACGACCGGCAGATGGACCTGGCGGCGGACAATGGTCTCAAGACGGTCATCGCCGAGATGATCACCGCAGCACCGGAGTGGGCGTGGCGGCAGTACGCCCACGCGCGCTACGAAGACCGCGGCGGCGGGCATCCCTCAAGCGGCTTGAGCGGAAGCTGTGTCACCGGCGGGTTCCCGGGGCTGTGCCTCGACCACGACGACGTGAAGGAAGCCGCGGGACGGTTCCTCACGGAGTTGGTCAACCGCTACAAAGACCGCCCCGGCATGGGCTGGTACGACATCTGGAACGAGTGCAACTATGGCGCCGACATTTGCTTCTGCCCGGCGACGCAGGCGAGGTTCCGTGAGTGGCTGAAGGCGAAGTACGTCGACCTGAAGACGTTGGGCGAGGCGTGGTTCCGGCCGAGCTATGCCGAGTGGGAGGACGTGCAGGCGCCCCGCCATGGCGGTCCCTACCCCGAGGTGCTCGACTGGCTCGAGTTTCGGCAGGAGAACTTCTACGCACAGATGCAGTGGCGGTATGACCTCATTCGCGCCCTGGACCCCGTCAACCCTATCACCGCCCACGGCGTCGTCGGCAGCCTGACGCACGCCGCGCAGAGCGGCGCCGACGACTGGCGCGCTGCCTCGATTGCCGACAGCTTCGGTTACACCTGGGGGGCGGCGCGCCACGGCAACGAGCCCTGGAAGCAGTGGCACGCGGTCGATCTCGTCCGCGCGGCATGTCGCGGCAAGCAGTTCTGGCACGCCGAGGCCTACGCCGGGCCGCTCTGGATGCAGGGCAACGTCCTCGGCCGCGACCGGAGCGACGGCAGGATCTGCGACCCCGAGCACATCCGGCTGTGGGAGCTGACCTCCTTCGCCGCCGGCGCGCGGGGCCGGTTCGGGCTGCGGTGGCGCCCACTGTTGGACGGGCCGCTCTTCGGTGCCTTCGGCGGCTACGGCATGGCCGGCCGTCGCACACCGCGATCCGAGAGGTGCGCCCTGATCGCCAAGTGGGCGGCCGCGCCTGAGCAGCAGGACCTGTGGCAGGCGCAACCTGTCCAGGGCGAGATCGGCATTCTCTATGTGCCGGAGACCCAGCTCTTCTGCTACGCCCAACAGGGCAACACCGACTTCTACGCCAAGTCGATGCAAGGCGCGTACCGCGGCTTCTTCGACAACCACGTGCAAGCAGACTGGGTGGCTCTCGACGACCTCGGCAAACGCGATCTCCTCTACCTACCGCTCCCCTACATGCTCAGCGCGGAGACGGCGACGCGCGTGGCACGGTGGGTCGAGGCGGGCGGCACGCTGATCTCGGAGGGGTGCCCCGGGTATTTCGGCGACCGCGGCCACGTTGGCACTACCCAGCCGAACCTGGGTCTCGACGCCGTGTTCGGCGCCCGCGAGAGCCATGTGGAGTTCACGCCCGACCTGGTCGAGGGGTTCAGCTTCCTCTGGCAGTCGCTGACCGTTCCCGGCAGCCTGTTCCTCCAGGCGTACGAGCCAACTGGCGGCACAACACGCGGGGAGTTCGCCGGCGAGCATGTGCGCGGGAAGCCGGCTGTCATTGAGAACCGCTTCGGGAAGGGCCGAACCCTCTTGGTCGGCACGTTCCCAAGCTACGCCTACTTCCGCCACCCCACCGACGAAGGCAAACAGTTCTTCGCCCGGCTGTTGGACTGGGCGGGCAAGCAGCCACACCTCCGCGTCAACGACGACGCAGTGGTCGCGCGACTGGCAACCGGCCCTTCGGGCAATTTCCTCTGGATCGTGAATCACGCTCACGAGGGGACCCGCGACGTGGAAGTCGAGCTGGGCAAGGCAGGGGGTGCTTTCCAACGCGCCAGCGTTCTGTGGGGCGGCTGCGCCCCCACAGTGAGCGGGCGGCTGATCCGCGTCGCCGTGGACGGCCGAGACGCCGCCGTGCTGCGGCTGGAGTAGCGCTCCGGTTGCTCAGACCGACCCACGCAATCTCGCATAGAGCCAGCCGACACACCACCATGAACACCTACCACGAGCCAGCGAAGCAGCTTCCCGTCAGAGCGTTCGACGTCGTCGTCGCAGGCGCCGGCACTGGGGGCGTCATTGCCGCGGTTGCGGCCGCCCGTCAGGGCGCGAAGACGGCCGTTGTCGAGTCCAAGGGCTATCCCGGCGGCATTGCCGTTGAAGGCGGCACGGCACTTCACAGCTACTACAACCTGTGGAAGGCATTCCCGGGCGTCGAGAAGCGGCAGGTCGTGAAGGGTCTCCCCCTGGAACTCGTGGACCGGCTGATCGGCGAAGGCGGCACCACCGGCCACGCCGAGATGTCGGTTGGCTTCGACTATGATTCCGTGTGCACAGCCATCGACACCGAGATCTACAAGCGCGTCGCCTTCGAGATGATGCGTGAAGCGGGCGTCAAGGTGCTGGTCAACACGCTGATGGTCAAGGCGGTCACCGAAGCAGCGGCAGTGAAGGGCGCGGTCGTCGAGAGCCGCTCGGGTCGCGAACTGCTCACGGCGAAGGCATTCGTCGACTGCACCGGCTACGGAGACCTCGCGGCGCAGGCCGGCGCGAGATTCTCGGAGCCCAACGACTACCCGGTGGCCAACAGCATCGGCGTGGGAGGCGTCGACCTCGACGCGTACTACGGGTTCCTGCAGTCGCACGACGCCGTCAGCGAGTTGGCGCACGGCGTGCGCAGCGGCCGAGACAACCAGCTCGTCCGAGTCAACGCGCGAATGCACAAGCTGCCGGCCGAGTTCGCCGAGGGCGCCCGCGAGATCGGTATGGCGCCGGTGGCGACGACCGTCCACGACGGCTACCTCATGTTCCTCAAGCTGAACTACAAGATGCGTGTCAGTCCCACCGATCGCGACGCCGCCGCTGAAGCGGAGTTCGAGCTGCGGCAGCGCCAGGCAAAGGCCGTCGAGCTGTTCCGCAGGCATGTGCCCGGCTGCGCGGGAGCATTCATCGCCCGCACCAGCCCGTCGCTCTGCATCCGCCGCGGTCGGCTCAGCGAGTGCGACTATGACCTCTCGCTCGACGACGTGCTGGAAGCCCGGCACTTCGACGACGAAGTCATGGTCTACGGCTTCCACGACAGCGCCCCGCGCCTGCAGATCAGGGGCGGAGGCACGTACGGCATCCCCTACCGCGCCCTGCGCGTCGCCGGCCTCGACAACCTTCTCGTCGCCGGCATGATGATCACGGCCGACCACGACGCCCACATGTCGACCCGCAACACTGTGTGCTGCATGGGGCAAGGGCAAGGGGCCGGTACCGCCGCGGCGTTGTGTGCTCAGCAGGACTGCGGCACCCGCGAGCTGCCCTACGCCTTGCTGCGACAGGCGTTGGAGGCAGGCGGCGTATGCTTCGAGGCGTAGGACGGGGGGGCTGCCGGGGCGAACGGTCGGACGATGACCAACATCAGTGGGAGGCAATAACCCATGGAGCCCAAGGCGACGACGCTCAACCGCAAGGTGTTGCTTCGCGACGACTTCGGGCCGTGCGTGTGTTGGCCGAAGACGCTCTGGGGCGCCGTGTCGCCGGTGGGGGAGTCCTGTGACGTGAACCTCGACGGCACCCGCTGCCGAGTCACCGTTCAAGCGGAGCGGTGCAACTGCCGTGGCACAGGCTGGCACGAGCACCGCTTCCTCTGTCTACCCGCCTCGGCAGGCGCGAAGCCGAATGACCTCGTGGTCGTCGGCGTCGGGGCCGCTGGGGAACTGCCGCCTATGGAGCCACTGACCGTCAGCGCGGTGATCGACGAGATCAATGAGGCACGGCTGTTCGGTCGGGTCCTGCCCGCTTCCAGGCGACGCGCCCGGAGTGACTTCCTGGCCCGACGGCAGGGCCTTCCCGGCGCCTATGCCGGCTTGTTCGCTCCCCTGGACGCCGAAGTCTTTCGGGGGCTACCGTGTCTTCACAGGCGAGCGGGTGACGTCGGGCGGCGGTGCGCGCCACATCCTCGGCGAAGAGGCATTGCGAGCGCTGGCCGTGCTAGAGCAAGCCGATCATTCGGGTCGAGGTGGCCAGACGTTGAGGCGCGAAGCAATCGCGCGGGCCTCAGCATTCATGGTCCAACGCCTGATTCAGCACGAAGGGCGACCCCGGGGGAAGGGAACGGGCTTCTACTGCTGCCGCCGCTGCAGCGTCGCGCTGTGGCGGACGTTGGCAGTCGGCGGGCTGGACCGCGCCGAGGAGCGCCTCTCCAGTGGCGTGTGTGGGTTGCGGCAGCACCGCGATGGCCTCGGCGCCTGGCGCGGCTTCCCGTTCGCGTATACACTGTCTGCCTTGCACGAAATCCACACGGACGAGGCAGAGGCCGAACTGCGCTACGCCCGGCCTGCGATCGAGCGCCGCCTGTCCCGCGCTCACAGACCGGGGGACACGTACGCCGCTCGCCGCTTCGCGTTGGCACATCAGGTGCTCGCGCGCCTGGGGTAAGTGGCACTTCCCTAACCGGCAATCAGTGGCCAGAAATGTCTTCGAGTGTGCAATCAGCCTCGGGGCTGCGTAGGGCAGGGACGGAGAATCTGCCCCACCTCTCGGCCCACCCGAACAAGCACGTATGAGGATCGGAGCTTGCTGAAGGAGCAGAAGAAACCGTGAAACACCTGCTTGCCGTCTTCTCCGAGGTGGTGCCGGTTCTGGCCGCAGCCCTATGGACCGCCGGGTGCGCATTCCCCCAGGACGGAGGTACCCCCATGCAGGTCAACGTGCCGCTGGATATCACGGGTTGGCAGGAGCAGTTGCAGGAGGTGCGGCCGGCGGAGTTGCCGAAGCTGCTCAAGGTCCACGACTGGCCGGAGCGACAGCCGCAGGGGCCGGCGTATGCTGTGTCCGGCGAGCCGGACAACCTGCTGTTCGCAATCGCCGACCAGCGCAGTCCGGCCTTGCGGACGATGGTCTGGACGAGGTCACTGCCACCCGCCAACCTCTCGGGCTGGGGCTTCTTCTTGCTGACGTACCGAGCTTGTGGCGTTGCCCGGAGTCATGCGCCGCTCAATGCCGTGGCGGTCGTAGGCAAGGGTGTTGACGGCAAGGAGCTCACGACGCCGCTACTGCCCGTGGCTGAGGTGCTCAATGACGACCGTTGGCACAGGGTCCTCGGCAAAGTGGCGCTGCCGGCCAGCGGGACACTGCGGGTGCAGTTGGGGACACGCGACGACAAGGGCCGACTGCAACTGGGTGCCCTGAAGCTGCTGGGGGCGCCGCCTTCGTTGGAGTTTGGGGAGGCATGTGCGGCGAAGGACGCTCCGGCGCGGCCGGTGCCTGCCAAAGCCAAGTGGGAATGCCTCGACCTGTCCAGCCAGTTCAACGACACCTGCGCGGCGGCTTTCGACCGGCTTCTGGCCAAACAGGGCACGGTCATTGACGGAGCCAGTGTCCTCACGTCAGGGCTGGTTCGCGGCATCCCGTTCAAGGTCGGCGGCGCGCCGGCGAACCTGATCCGGCCGGTGGAGTCGAATGGGGACGAGAAGCCCGTCGAGTTCCTTGGCGTGAAGACTACGCGGCACTTCGTCCGCCCCCCGGGACGGGATGACGTGGTGGCAGTGGACCTCGGAGGTAAAGCCAGCGAGGTCGTCTTCCTGATGGTCTCCGCGGTACCCAAGGGCGGCCCGCACTACGCCGAGGCACCCGGCCCGCACAACTTCAACGATATCGGCGCGCTTGCGGTCGAGCTGCAGTACGACTCGGGCGAGCCGGACATCGCGTTCCCCTACTCGCTTGCCGATAGGGGCTTCACGGCCACCCGGATGGCCGGCGTCTATGTCGCCGCGGCCGACCCAGGGCGCACGCTCAGACGTTTCGTCCTGCACAACCGCCTGAGCGGCAGCAACTACAGCCTCGCGGCGCTGACCCTGAACGTTGGCACGGGCCGGCTGGTGCCGGAGTTGGTCGCAGATCCGCCGCCTGTGCGGGTACAGAAGGCGCCAACACCCAAGCCGCAGCAGGCGCACCTGCGCCAGGAGGGGCAACTGCTGAAGCTCGGCAACAGTGCCTGCGACATGGTCGTTGACTGCAGCCGTGGGTTCGCGATCAAGGAACTGGTCAACCGGTACGCACCGAAGCAGCGGGGTCTGGCGGCCGGTTCCGGTCTGGAAGTGTACGTCGGCGACGAGCTGCTGACCGGTCGCGCCTTCGCGACCAAGCGCCTCGGCATCAACGGGACGGAGGCGACGATCGCTCTGGAAAGCACGGTGGCAGGGGTGCCGCTGGGTCTCGAAGTGCGCGTCGCGGTTGACGATAAGCCTGAGGTGCGCCTGCGGCTGTCGGCGCGGAACCTGGGCCCGCAGGAGATCACTCCGGTCATCCGCTTTCCCCTGCTGCGCAGTGTCGAGTGTGGCAGACTCGCCGACAACGTGCTCTTCTTCCCCCAGTACCGAACTGTCGCCAGCCAGAAGTCGGCCTTCTACCAACTCGTCAACGACCGTAGCTTTCCGATGCAGTTCATGGATGTGTCGAATCCCGTGGTCGGCATTGGCCTGGGTCTGCTGACCCGGGACACCGACCTGACTCCACTGGAGTACGGCATCGGCAAGGACACGACTGCGCAGATGTTCGTGCAGTCCTCCGAGCCCTTCTCGAAGCTGTCGCCGGGCCAAGTTCTCACCATGCCGGAAACGGTGCTGCTGCCCCATGCGGGAGACTGGCACGCGACCATGGACGCCTACCGGCAGTGGCTCACGCGAGTGGGCGCGGATGGGGCGCCCGCGCCCGACCGGGACTGGTTCCGTCGGCTCTTCGCCATGCGCGTGCACTTGACGAAGAAGGCCTACTCGTGGGCAATTCCTATCTATGACCCGGCGACGAAGCAGTACCGGATCGACGACTTCATGAAGGCCGACACCGACTATCTCCGGGTGGCGCCGGAGCTCGTCCACCTGGGCGGCTGGTGCGATTTCGACCAGGAACAGGGGGGCGATTTCCTCGGCGGCGACTATGCCGTCAAGGACTACACCGGCGGGGTCGACAACCTGCGCGCCGCTATCCGCAGCCTGCAGGAGGAGCATCACATTCCAGTGTCGCTCTACATGATCCCGGACCGCTGCCGCAAGACCTCCGAGATCGGGACGAAGCTGGGGAGGAGGATCTGCACCGTCCGCCAGGACGGGTCGGTCGGTGAAGATGGGCCGCTCTACTACGTCTGCCCGGCCTACTCGGAGTGGCAGGACCACTACGTCGAGGCTGTCAAGCGCACCCAGCGCGAACTGGGCGTGAAGGCCCTTTACATCGACGTGTTCGCGTTCTCCCACGGGGCGGCGTGCTACTCAACGGAGCACGGGCACCCGGTGCCGTCGAACCCGAAGCAAGTGAACCGCGAGCTGATCCGGCGCCTTCGCGAAGCTCTGCCGCCGGAGGTGGCACTGTGGAGCGAGTACCCGCTCGACGACATGAACGCCCGGTATATCGCTGGCAACATCCACTACTACTGCCTGGACTGGCACGAGTACTTCTCCGAGACCCACAACGCAGCCGAGGCGGCGCCACAGGTGGCCTCCACCGCCCTCAACGCCTATCGCTATGCGTTCCCACACACCCGCCAGTTCATCTTCCTGTGTGGCAGCAAGAGCTGGTCGAGTGAGTGCAAGTTCCCCTTTTTCAACGGCGAGCCGCTGTACGACGTCTCGTGGTTCCTCTACGCGGGGTCAAACCTCGTTCTCGTGCGCAACGCGCTGGCGCTGCAGCAGAAGTACGCTGACTGCTTCGCGTCCGCCAACCCGCGCATGGAAGTGCTGACCGAGAAGTGGGAGGTGCATTCCAACGAGTTCCCCGGCGCCGGGCGGACAGCTTGGACGCTCTACAACGCTCGGTACACCACCGTGAGCGGGCCGGTGCTGAGGGTGCCCCATGCGGCCGGAGCCACCTACGTCGATGCCTGGAACGGCCGACGGCTGAAGCCGGCCCTCGCCGGGAAGACGGCGACGATCTCCCTGCGGATGGAACCACAATCGCTGGGGTGTGTGGTGCAGGAGAGAAAGCCTTGAAAGCGGCGCTGGGTGAGCTGTGGCCGAGCTGCGCGGGTTCGACGGCAGCGCCGGCGACTGGCTCGGGTTCATTCTGGACACCGCTGGCGACAGGCCGCTGAGCTTCCGCTGGAGCGACGACTTGGCGCGCACGTGGACGGCCAAACAGGTACCGATCACCTATGACTGGCAGAAGCTCAGCGGCGGGCTCGAGGTCAAGTGCCTCAAGCGCGATCTCGTGCTCGGCCACGCGATCACGTTCAGCGCGCGCACCCAACTCGTGACCCGGATCGAGAAGGTCGAGGGCAACACCTTGTGGCTGCGCGACGCGCCCAGCAAGACGGTCGCCGAGGCCGTGGTGCGGCATTGTGACGCCGACGCGCTCCAAGGCGCCATCGACCGCGCCATCCGAAGCCGTCGGCACGTCTTCTTCCCGACTGGCTACTACCGGCTCGAGCACGGGCTAACGGTGCGGAATGCGGCGATCCGCCTGGACAGTGCCAGCGGGGTGAACACGATCTTGGACATCAGCGATGGCAGCGGGCCCGTGTTCGGCCGCTACAGCGGCCGGGAAGTCACCCTCCGCAACTTCCGCATGCTCGGCCATACCGGTCTGGCCGACAAGCCGGGCACCCTGCAGAATGCCACCGGCAACCCGTTTTGGTGCTGCGCGCTCAAAGGCTGCAACGCCGTCACGATCACCAACACCGAACGGGTCCTGTGCGAGAACGTGCATGTCGCCCGGATGGCCAGCGAGGCTTTCTACTGCCAGGGCAGCCGCCGCACCGCGCCGGACAAGGGCCCAGAGGTCTACACGAAGTCGCTGACGTTCTTGCGTTGCTCCGTCACCGACTGCGCCGCCAACGCGTTCAACAACAACGACACCAGCGAGAACACCTCAGTGCTCTACTGCCGCATCGACGGCGCCGGCTGGCATGCATACGAGGGTCCAGGCCGGTTCATCAAGCTGATCGGCAACTATGTGCGCAACGCCGGCCCGTTCACGGTCGGCGACATGAGCCACCGGCTCAAGGACCTGACGGAACTCGGCTGCGGCCAGGCGATCATCGCCGACAACGTCTTCGAGGGCTGCGACGGACTGAACGGCGGCATCTCCGTCAACCACGGTTCGACGCAGGTGACGATCGCCAACAACCTGTTCATCAACTATACTCGCGAAGGTTAGGAATACACCGAAGCTATTGCACAAGTTCGACGCCTCTGCGTGCACAGCAGTGTGTTGGGTGCTCACCACACGCCCCCGGGTGAAGTTCTGCGAACTTCCACTTCGGTGGATTCCTAACCTTCGCGAGTATACCGCGGCACCGCCATCACCGTCACCGGCCAGACCACGCGTGACTCGGACCCCTCGCAGCAGGCAGTGGTCCGCGGGAACATCATCGACCTGACAGCCGTCGGCAAGCCGGCCCCGGCGCGCGCCGGTCTCGACCTCGCCGCTTCCGACGTGACCGCCAGCGACAATCAGGTGTCTGTGCGCGGCGAGGTTGACCCGAACGTGACCGGCATTCGGCTCAGCGAGCCAGCCATCAACCTCCTCGTGCACGACAACCTGGTGCGCACCTGTGGGCACGGCATCGTCGCGCGCCCATGCCGGTCGAGCGTTACCGAGGTGGGAGCGCACGGCACCTTCCTCGAGAGTGCCCTGCCGCTGGAGTGGCCCGTCGGCCATCGCTACCGCGGCTGGAATCTGGTCTGGCTCGGAGGCGCAAACACCGACAAGCTCTGCACCATCGCGGAGTTCGACGCTGAGACCTGCAGGTTCCGGCTGGAGCAGCCATTGAAGATCAGCGTCGGCGACTCGTTCGCGATCTTCCCGCCCTCGGCTAACTGGACCCTCCACAGCAACACGATCGCAGACTGCCGGCGTCCGGTGGCGCTCGACGGCTATGGCAGCCCGACTTCGGTGTTCCGCCAGAATCCGGTCACGCGCGGCTGGGCGGCCGACGTGGCGCAAGCCGTCACCATCGCCGGCGAGTACAAGCTGATCGGCAACCATCTCCAGGGGGTTGACGAACCGGAGTCTGCCGCTCTGGTGCTGCTGCCATGCCGGGCCGGCAAGACATTACGGAACGTGGTGCTCGACAACGTGTTCGAGAACTGCGTGCAGCCGGTGCAGGAGCGCGCCAAGAGCCTTTGGGCTGCCGCAACCAAGCACGGCAACACCTTCCTCGACTGCCCAAGCGCGGAGCAGACGGAGGCCGCCCCGGCCGAGCCGATCCCGGCCGCGTTCGTCCCCGCCGAGGCGACTCGGCACGCGCTGCTCGAAGCCGGGCACTTGGCCGGACCGATCGCGGTGGACGGCAGCATCGACGAGTGGCCGTGGACCGACCCCAAGCGGGCGATGCCGATCCGGTACACGCCCACTGGCGACGAACTGCTCGACTCGAAGGGGCGTCTGTGCGCCGCCTGAGACGAGGAGAACCTCTACCTCGCCGCGCGTTTGAGCACGCCGAAGGACACCCCCCTCAAGGCAGGACTGGACTGGTCCGGCGACGGCGTCGAGCTGTCGCTGCGCGGCGTAAACACGGCGGAGGTAACGCCCATCTTCGTGCTCTGGGGTACCGTCGACGGCACCTTTCAGGGGTCGACGGCCATGGGCGCCTCGGCGGCACAGATCGCCCGGCTCCAGCGGAGCGCACGCTACGCCGCGCGCCTCGGCGATGCCGAGTGGACCTGCGAGTGGCAACTCCCCTTCGCGGCGTTGGGCATGATAGCCGCGCCCGCCAAGGGCCTCAAGCTGAACGTCGGCTTGCGGACGCTGGCCGACGACTCGTGGGCCGCCTGGGTCCCGACCGGCGGCCGCGTCTGTGAGGTCGATCTGGCCGGCGAGGTCCAGTTGCGGAACTGAAGTCCCCCGGGCCTGGCCGTCCAATCTTCAGTCTGCCCTCGCCAAGATCAAGGTGAAGGACTCCCCACTCACCTTCCGCCTGGGCGACCGGACGCTGACAATGTTTGGCGCGCGAGTCCTCGCCGGCGGCGAACCGCTGTCGGCCGTGGGGCACTGGATCGTCGGGCCGGCAGACCTGCAGTTGGTCATTGCGCCGTGACAACCGGCCGACCCGCCTTCGACGATCACGGCCGACTTCGCCGCTCCAGCCCGTCGGACGCGCTTCCCGCGAGGTGGGGTCCTTCGGCGGAATCAGGATCCAGGAGGTGACTTCTAACGGGCCCCGCGAGGTGGCGCTCTATCTGGCGCGTCAGTGTAGCGGTCTGCCATTGGCCGACTTGGACGCACACTTCGGTGGTATCGCTTCGTCAGGTGTCACCATGGCGCGCCAGCGAATCGGGAATAGAATGGAGAGCGACTGGAAGCTCCCCATCGCGGCACCGGGCCGCAACCGAATCTCATCTGGGCCACCGTAGCTGCGCGCTGTGTTCCGGACCTTCGCCGGCAAGCCTTCCCAGGCAAGGGTCGCCAGCGCCACGGAACGGTGTATGACAATGGCATCAGCGTTCACCCACAAATTCCTATCCGACGACCTCGCCGAAGTCACCTTCCCGTCCGGGGAGGTGCTCTACTCGCCCTGTGTGCCCGCCTGGGAACAAGAAGTGGCGCACAATCACCGGCTCGTGGTGCGCGAGGACCAGCACCGTGCCCGGGAGCTCCTGCGACCAGGAAGGCAGGTCCTGGATGTGGGCGCCAACGTGGGCCGGCTTACGGTCCTGACGTGCTGGCTGGGCGCCCACGCCACCGCCATGGAGCCGATCCCCGACAACGCCAAGTGCCTGCAGACGCGCTGTTGACGCACGTCACGGAGACGGGTAGACCGACTCCGTTCAGGAAATCGGGAACAGCAAGGAGTGTTCTACCTTGGACCTCCGCCGTCTACGCCGTCTGCGTTCGCAGGGCACCTACCAAACACGGATCACGACCCCTGCGAAGGTAGAGGCGCGGAAGGACGGACTGACCGAGGGTGATCTGGACCACGCCGTTCAGCACGGCCAGGTCATCGAGGACTAGGGCAGACGCGTATTGGTGCTGGACACTACAGTCGACGACGGATTGCCGTCCACGTGGTCTTTGAGGAGTCGCGCGAGCGGTGGGAGGTTGTCACCGTCAGCGCGTATGTTCCGGATCCACGTCTCTGGGAAAAGGACTGGAAGACGAGACGTTGAGGTGAGCGACAATGACACGTTGCGCAAACGGGTGCGGCTCGAATCGCCAGGAAGGCGAGACCAACCCCACTTTCACGCGTCGGGGAAGCAATGTGGAGGTCACGATCTACCACGTGCCTGCAGAGATCTGCCCGGTCTGCGGCGAGGACTTCCTTACGGCTGCAACTGCGCAAGCCATTGACGACCTGCTGGAGCCGTTCCACGGGAGAGGGCAACGGATCCCGGAGCTGCCCCCCGCAAGAGTGCTCATCGAGTACCCGGCGGCGGCAGGAGTGGGAAAGGCTGCTTGAGTCCGGGCCCACTGACCGTCAGGACAGGCGCCGCGCCTCGATGCTCGGCAACAGCAGCGCCAGCAGCCCAGCCACCACGGTTAGCAGCGCCACCCCCGCCAGCGCGCCGCTGGTCTGGATCGTCTCCACCTCGGCCACTTTGCCGATCAGCGGTAGCGCCACCCCGGCTACTCCCCACGCCAGGCCCATCATCATTCCGGAGGCGGCGCTCTGGTTCGAGGGGCAGAGGTCCTGGGCGATCACCACGAGCATCGGCCCGGCCAGGCTCACGACGAGACCGCCGGACACCAGGAAAAGCAGCGCTTGGGCGAACTCGTGGCTGAGCGCGAAGCCCACCAGCAACGGACCCGCCGCAAGCGACGACGCCACGAGCATCACCCGCCGGTTCGTGAGGTCCGACAGCCAACCGCCTAACATCCCGCCGCCGGCGCCGGCTGTCAGGAAGACCGAGAGGGCCACGCCGCGTTGGGAGAGGCTCCAGCCGCGCTCCTCGCACAGGTGCCCCATGAAGGAGTTGAGCGCCGAGAAGGTGGCGGAGCGGAGGGCAACCACGGCGAACAGCAGCCACAGCACGCCACTTCCGCGGCCGATCAGTTCACCCCAGTCGGGTCGTGGGCTGTCTGCGGTTCGGCTTGCCGTCCGGGGCAGGCGAGCGGCCAGGACGGCCGCCAGCGCGAACCCCGGCAGGCAAAGCCACAGGAGTTGTCGTAGACCGCCCGTCCGAGCGACGAGTTGGGTCACCACCAGCGGCGCCGCCGCCAGACCGACCGCGCCGCCGGTCAGAAAAGTGGCGAAGCTGAGTCCGCGCCGGGTCGCACTCGTCGTGGCCAACGAGGCGGCATTGGGGTGGAAGGCGCTGACGCCCGCCGCGCCCAGGATCAGCAACGCCACGAGGCAGGGAAGATTCGGCGCGAACCCGACACTGCACATGAACAAGCCCGCCCAGGCAGTGCCAAACGCGATGAGCCAGCGACGCCCGACTCGGTCCCCCACGACGCCGAGGAGCGGCTGAGCCACCGACCCGAACACAGCTACCAGCGCCGGCAGCATCTGCACTTGCGCTTTGCCAAGACTGTACGTCCGGCCCAACTCCACCAGAATTGGGCTGAGCATGGTGGCGTAGAAGTCACTGAGCGCATGACCCAGTGCCAGCAGAGCGACGAGGCGGCGACCGCAGGCGGGCGCCTGCCTGTCCGTCCTACCGGGTGCTCCGCGAGTCGGGATTTCGGCGACTGCGACTCGCGGAGCGCTGCTGGGCTGAGGGGTGTCCAAAGCGGTTTGGGTCGCGGCGCGCGCGTCTACGCCAGCATCTCCGCGACCGCGACTTCGCGCCCTTCAAGCAGCGACTTCTTTCCAGCCTCAAGCACCGCGATGACCTCGACTTCCTCGTCGACGGGCACCGACACTTCGTCTTCGCGGACGAGCTTCATGAACCGGTCGAGGAGGTACCAGTAGAGGTCCGTCAAGTCCGGCGCCACGGTCCGCCAGCCCTTCTGCCCGTGGACACAGATCTGATAGCCGGCCTGCATGTAGCCGGGTTCGCCGACGAGCAGCACGACATCGGTTCCCGACTCAAAGCGTACGCGCACGATGTTGCGGCCGGGCTTCCCGACATTGAGGCACGACACCGCGCCGCCGCCGAACACGCCGTAGGCCATCGACAAGGCGTGGATGCCGTAGTACACCAGTTCATTGCCACAGATCGTGGTAGCAATGGGGATGTCGCCCAGGTCCTTGAGCTCGTCGCGGAGCGCAATGATGTCCGGCACGAACCGCAGCGAGCTGGCCGACATGAATGGCGTGCCCGTTCCTTTGGCGAAGGTAGCGATCGCTTTGGCCTCCCGCGCGGTCATGGCCAGCGGCTTGTCGCAAAAAGTGGGAAGTCCCTTCTTCAGCGGCTCGTAAGCGTACTGGTACTGCTTGCCCGAGCCGTCGTCAACAATGATGACCGCATCGACTCCCTCCGCGCATTCCTCCGGCGTCTCGCACACCTCGGGGATGCTGCACACGTCAGCCAGGCGCTCCGCCCACTCCTTGTGCGGATCCCACACCTTCACGACTCGGGCATCCTCGAGGGGCTTCTTCGCGGCGGCAAAGGTCCACTCGTACTGGCTCTTCTTGGCTTCGTCGTAGCCGTTGAATGTGCTGGCAAACGCCGTCCCGTGGAACGAGCCGGGCGTGCGCGGGGCGTCCATGTAGCCGTAGGTTGCAGCGGAAACGAGACCGATCTTCAGCATGTTGGTTTTCTCCTTCGGGTGTCGCGCATCAAGGGTCGGGCGTCAGGTGTCGAGTTCCGGGCTTCGCACTTCGACATTCGCGCTTGGCGCGCCGAGATTGTAGCTGATTCACCGGCGGTACCCAAGCAGGAGCTTCAGATCAACCAGGTCGGTTGCGCACGGCCGCGGGCAGGGGATGCCGGGGCGCCGGCGAATGGTTGGGGCACGTGGAGGTGGGCTGCAACATGAACGCACGCGATCTTTCTCGCCGCGAGTTCCTGCAGACGACCGGTGCCGCCGGTTTGGCTGCGACCATCGCCCTTGCTACGGCGAGGTTGGAAGCAAGGGCTGCACAGGAGAAAGAGCGCACCGACCCCGACCGGAAGATCCGGCTGGGTGTCGTTGGCGGCGGGTTCGGCAGCGCGTACCAGTGGCACCTGCAACCCAACTGCGAAGTGTACGCAGTCAGCGACTTGATTCCCGACCGGTGCAACCGGTTGCGACAGGTCTACAAGTGCGACCGGTCCTACGAATCGCTGGAGAAGCTCATTCTCGACGACAACATCGAGGCTGTCGCGGTCTTCACCGAGGCAACCAACCATGTGAAGCACGACGTCGCCGTCATGAACACGGGCAAGCATTGCCTCAGCGCGGTGCCGGTGGGCACGACGCTGGAGGGGCTTCAGCAGGTTGTGGAGGCGAAGGAGAAGAACGGCGTCACCTACATGATGGCCGAGACCAGCCACTACCGGCCTGAGGCGATGCTCATGCGGCAGCTCTATCAGGACGGCGTGTTCAGAGAGATCCTGTACTCAGAAGTCGAGTACTACCATCCTGCTCGCCGCGGAAGTGCCGAGCGCCAGAGCCTCTGGTACCGGAACAACAAGCCCACCTGGCGGCACTGCTACCCGCCCATGTGGTACCCGACGCACTGCACCGACTTTGTGGTCGGCATCACCGGCGAGCGGTTCACTGAGGTGTCGTGCATGGGGCAGCGGGCCGACTTCGAGGTGGACCCGGAGCGCAAAGACAACCAATACGGCAACCCCTTCCACTCCGGCGTCGCGCTCCTACGGACCGACCGGGGCAATCTGTGTCGGTGCAACCGGTCCAGCCAGTACCACGCCCACGGTGAGCGCGCCCAGTGGTTCGGCGCCGAGGTGTCGGCCTTCATGCCGTCCTGGGCGGGGCAACCGTTCGTGATCAAGCGCGATGGTCAAGGCGACCTCACCACGCGTCCCGACTACTTCCACTTGCTGCCTGAGCCCATGCGTGTGCCCACCGGACACGGCAACTCGCACACGTTCCTCACCCACGAGTTCATCATGGCCCTGGTGCAGGGCCGCGAGCCAAGCGTGGATGTCTACACGGCCGTCGCCGAGACGGCGTGCGGCATGGTCGCCCACGAATCGGCGCTGAGGGACGGGGAGCGGATGAAAGTGCCGTCGTTCGACAAGAAGGCGTGAAGCCGCTGCCCCTGAAGGTGAACTCCCGTGCACAAGCTTTTAGCCCTCGGTGATCTTCTCGTCCCCGCCGAGTTCATGGAGGTCGGGTTTGAGCCGCTGCGCCGGGCCGGCGTGGAGGTCATCGTGCGACAGTGGGAGCACGCGGCCATCGCGCAGCTTCAGCGCGATAACCTCCTGGTTGAGCAGGGCGGTCCCGAGGCTGTTGCGCTGCCTGAGGAGCTGACGCACGACGTCGCAGAGTTTGACCTGCTGTCGGTGCAGTTCGCCCCGGTTGGCGCGTCGCTGATCGAGGCAGCCGCGAGGCTGCGACTCATCGCCGTGCTGCGCGGCGGCGTGGAGAACGTAGCTGTTGCCGCCGCCACCGAACGGGGTATTGCCGTGCTCAACACGCCCGGCCGCAATGCCCGGGCAGTGGCTGAGTTCACGGTGGGCGTCATCCTCGCAGAGGTCCGCAACATCGCGCGCAGCCATGCTGCATTGAAGCAAGCCGACTGGCGCAAGACCTTCCCCAACAGCGCCCACATCCCGGAGCTGTACGGCAAAACCGTGGGACTGGTGGGGTACGGCTACGTCGGCTTCCTGGTTGCGGGCATGCT
>PEVN01000551.1:0-658 GCA_002779825.1 Armatimonadetes bacterium CG06_land_8_20_14_3_00_66_21
TTCGGGACGCCGCCTCGCTCCGCACCGGGTGACACGCGAGGTTTACGTCCCGAAGGGACCGAATGACAATAGCCCATGGTTTCAACCATGGGGACCTGATTACCGGCAAACACCACCGAAGTCCCGAAGGGACGGCTGAACACGAGGAGGCACACCCATGGCGCAGTCCTTCTGCAACTGCCTCATGCACTGCGTCTGGTCCACCAAGGGCCGACGCAACCTCATCCCGCCGGAACTGCAGAAGCGCCTGCTCCCCTACCTCGGCGGCATCGCCCGTGACAACGGAATGAAGGCGCTCGTCGTGGGCGGCATCTCGAACCATGTCCACAGCCTCGTGTCGCTGCCGAGCACGATGGCGGTGGCCAAGGCAGTGCAATTGGTGAAAGGCGGTTCGTCGAAATGGGTGCACGACACGTTCCCCGACTACCGCGACTTCGAGTGGCAGGCCGGATACGGCGCGTTCTCCATCGGCGCGGCGCAAGTGGACCGGACGATCAAGTACATCCAGAATCAGGAGGAGCACCACCGGGGCCGGTCGTTTGAGGAGGAGTTCCTGGAGATCCTGAAGGTGCATGGCGTGGAGTATGATGCGAGGTACATCTGGGATTGACGATCAGCCGTCCTTTCAGGACTTCGGCTCCTATCGTCGCCCATGGTC
>PEVN01000551.1:699-51978 GCA_002779825.1 Armatimonadetes bacterium CG06_land_8_20_14_3_00_66_21
CCGGCGTTGAAACGCCGAGCTATTGTCATTGCGTCCCTTCAGGACGCGGCGGCACCGCTGGCGCCGGGTGATCCTATCATTGCGTCCCTTCGGGACGCGGAGGCTCACCCTCCGCCAAGCGGAGTGCAAGACCTACGTCCCGAAGGGACCGAGTGATAGTAGCCCAGTGGATTCATCCCTGGGTCGATGTGCGTCGCAGACACCACGCAAAGTCCTGAAAGGACGACTGAACACCGGAGAAGCGAATGGCGGCAACCAAACGCACAAAACCAACCGAAGACCTCCCCGTCCAACCCGTCGAACAACCCATCCTCTGCAGCCCGTACAAAGAACCGACTCAGCACTGGGTGTATGACACCGAGAGCGGCGAGGCGAGTCTGCAGCCGGAGCGGCGCGCTGCGGGGTACTGGTACAAGACGGAGATCACCGGCTCGGAGCAACGCCGGTTGTTCGCGGAAGAGCAGCGCGACGACCTGCCGTTGGTCAACGCGCTTCGCGACGATGTGCGCCGGTGGCGGGAAGCGGGCTACCGAGGCGCGGAGGCGGTCACGCGGGAGCTGCTGAACCATTGGAGTCGAGCCGACCTGCCGCGGCGGCTGTTCTTCTGCCAGCGGGAAGCTGTCGAGACGATCATCTACCTGGCGGAGATGCGGATGTCGGGGCGGTCGTCGCGGACAGGGTTCCAGCGGTTCGCCTTGACCGATGACGACTTGCGGCGCCTGTTGGCGAGGGAGAAGCCGGCTCTTCCGGGCGGGTCGCAGGAGTTCTTCCCGACGCTGATCGACCGACCCGCCATGGAGGCCCTGCTCCCGCTGACACGCCTCGGGTGCAAGATGGCAACCGGGTCGGGCAAGACCGTGGTCATGGCGATGCTGATCGCGTGGGCATTCTGCAATCGCGGCCGCAACCGCAACAGCACACAATTCCCTGACGCGGTATTGATCTGCTGCCCCAACCTGACGGTGAAGGAACGCCTGCAGGTGTTGCGTCCCGACATGGCGGGGAACTACTACGAGGAGTTCGACCTCGTGCCGGTCAAGTACCGGCCGCTGATGCAGCATGGGAAGGTGCTCATCACCAACTGGCATGTGATGAACACGGAGTCGGAGCACAAGGAAGGCGACGCCAGCTACAAGGTGGTCAACAAGGGACCGGAGACGGCGGAGGACTTCGCGCGGCGCGTCCTTGCCGAACTGCACGACCGCATGCCGGTCATGGTGCTGAACGACGAAGGGCACCACTGCTGGCGACCGGCACCGCAGGTCGTGGCGGAGGATCTCGACCGCGACGAGAAGTGGGCTGTGGACGAGGAACTGCAGGAGGCGACGGTGTGGGTGGAGGGGCTGGACCGCATCAACAACGCCTTGAGACCTTCGGTCAGCGGAGGGGCGCGGTCGGGAGACCTGCGCCCAGCACATGACCTGCGCCCAGCACAGCGGTCGGGAGACCTGCGCCCAGCACATGACCTACGCCCAGCACATGACCTACGCCCAGCACATGACCTGCGCCCAGCACACGACCTGCGCCCAGCACATGACCTGGGTTCTGGACCGGAGGACTCCGGTCCCCAACCGAGCGGTCCACTTCGGGGCCGGGCCGGCTCACTTCGGGGCGGAAGCGGTTTCGCCAAGTCGCGCAATGGGCTATGATATGCCCCACGGCCCGGCGACGGGCCGAGTTGGCGGAACTTGAAGGGATGTAGGATGGCAGCAAGTATCGGATTCGTGCTTGGGCGCGCAGAGGCGGCTGCGCCGACGACGGCGTGATAGCATGGCACAGGCAGGACACAAGCAGCACGTAATCGGGATTGACCTCGGCGGCACCCACATCGGCGGGGGCATCGTCGACGAGACGGGTGCGGTGCTCGCCCACGTCGCGGAGCCCACAGAGGCCGAACTGGGCGGCGGGATCGTCATGCAGAAGATCATTGCCGTCGCCCAGTCGCTGCTCGGCGGGCTTCCCGAGGGTGTCGAGCAGATCGCGGGCATCGGGGTCGGTACGCCGGGCTGCGTCGATCCGGAGAACGGTGTGGTCGTCTCGGAGGCGTTCAACCTTCCCGGTTGGAGGGGCATGGCCCTCGCCGGCAACCTGCTGGAAGCCACCGGCGTTCCGGCGTACGCCGATAACGATGTCAATGTCACCGCTTTGGGCGAGACGTGGTTTGGGGCAGGGAGAGGGGTCAAGGATCTCCTCTGCATCACCATCGGCACAGGCATCGGCGGCGGGATCGTGATCGGCCGGAAGGTCCACCACGGAGCCAACTTCTTCGCCGGCGAGATCGGCCACACTACCGTGTCGCTCGACGGCCGCCCTTGCCTCTGCGGGTCCATCGGGTGCTTGGAGGCGTACGCCTCTGCGCCCGCCATCGCCAGGGCCGCGCAGGAACTGGGCACCCGCGGCCTGGCTCCGAGAATCGTCGAAGCAGCGGGGAATCCTCACGAGATCACCGCCAAAGACGTAGCGAGTGCCGCCGCCGCCGGCGATCAAGCGGCCATTGGGATCTTCCTCGAGGTCGGCAGGTACCTCGGCGCGGCTTTGGCGAACCTGGTCAATGTGCTCAACCCCGAGATGATCGTGATCGGCGGCGGGGTGGCTCAGGCCGGCGACGTGCTCTTCGACCCGATTCGCCGCGAGATCCATCGGCGCGCGCTGGACGTGTTGACGAAGCACCTCCAAGTGCTACCGGCTCAGTTGGGCGAGCAGGCCGGTCTGGTGGGCTCGGCGGCGCTGGCGCTGCAGCACGTCGTCTGACTCCGCCCGGGCTCGGGCACAAGCGTGCCTGGCCGCGCTGCCACACGCGCTTTCTGCGAGCAGACAGCGACCCACGCGCAGAGTTCTCAAGGAGGCGCCTCCGTGCAGATTCGCATCCCAACACTGCTGCTCTTCCTCGGGGCATTGTCTTCAGCCGCTGCTTTGGCTCAGGAGGGCCCGCTGGCGCGGGTGACCGTGCGAAACCCACTCGCCGAAGCGGTCACGGGCGCAGGTGTCGCAATCTCGTTGCGCCCGGATTGGGTCGCGGTCGGCCGGTTCTGGGTACAGGAAGACGACCTCGCCGTCCCCTGCCAGGCCGACGATCTGACCGGCGATGGAACGCCCGACGAACTGTTCTTCCAGTTGGATCTCCCCCCCGGCGGCTCGCGAACGCTCACTGTCTGGCCGCTGGCTGAGCCGGTCGCGTTTCCCCCTCGCGTGCACGCTTTCCTGCAGCGGCAAGGCGAGTTTGTGCGGCCCGTGTGGCAGTCCGAGCTGTGGGGATTCAGCAGCAGCGGAGCGGGGAGAATCGACGTCTTCGGCAGGACGGGCCCGGCGCTGACAGGCGAGCGCAGCGGCAGCGAGGGAAGCGCGGAGGCGCCTGTGTTGGCAGCCGGACAGCGCAGCGACATACTGCTACCAGGCCCCGGCCTGGGAGCGGGTGCGTTCTTCCTCAGCGAGTATCCCGAAGACCGCGCTCGAATGACGCGGCCGGGGGACGGCAGCCCAGCCGGACGCCAGGCCTCCAGCCGCTCCTACCGCGTTGCGCCCCGGGGCTCCAACAAGGCGAAGCTCGAGTTCAAGGTGCTTGCAGACGGCCCGATTCGCGCCGTGCTGCAGGCCGAGGTGACCAACTGGCGAACCGACCGGGGGCAATACGAGGCGCGTCTCCTGTACCTGCTGGAAGCTGGCAAGCGGCACTGCGAGGTGCGGGCGCAACTCCGGCGCCAGGCGACCCGCTCGCGAGAGGTGCGCCTCGGCAGCGGCTTCGCCCAGTTGCCCGGCGAGGTGGCGTTCGACCACTCGCACTCCTGGATGTGCTCCGCCAGCCGAGAGCAACTCGATTCCGCCTCAGACCAAGCGGCCGCCGGCTGGCGCGGTCTCGCGCTGTGGTGGGAGAAGGGCGCTTTCGAGACCGCGGTGTACACAGAAGAGGACGGCGGCAACCACCTCGTGGTCTTGCGTCCTGACAGCAACCGTACTGTCCGCACCTGGCACGCCGCTGCTTGGGGGGAGGACGGCGGGCTGACCTCCGCCGATCAGTGGCGCCAGTATGTCGAACGCACCGGCCGGGAGCTGGCGAATCCGCCGGTTGTTCTCCTCGAGACCCCTTGACCAGTTGGCGGTTTCCGCCTGCGTGCGGCGGGGGTTGGAGTGCGGTGGTGACGAGCCCCGTTGCTCCCGGGTCCGCTACGCCCTCGCCGGCTCCGTGTGCACGAGCACCCGCTCCAAGCTCGGCAGCGCAGCGTGCAGCTTCTCCTCCACCCGGGCTGCGGCGCGGTGCGCCTCGCCGACGGGAGTCGTCGGGGCGCAGAGGCAGTGGGCGGAGATGAAGAGCCGGTCGCCTTGTTCGCGGACCTTGATGTTGTGACAGGTCGAGATGCCGGGGACCTGCGCCACGACTTCGCGCACAGTGCGGACGATGTCGCTGGCGTCGCTGGTCACGTCGGTGGCCTCGGTCATGGGAGCAGGGCGCGGCTCGATGCGGCTGTTGAGCTGGGCGACCTCCGGCAGATCCCCTCGCACCAAGTCCTCGAACTCGGAGACGTGGCGGTGCGCCTCGCCCAGCGTCTGGTCTTCCTCGACCTCGATGTCCATGTCCACGTACAGGCGTTCACTCGCCTCGTGGACAGTCAGATGATGCACGTTGACCCGGCTGCTCTCGGCCAACGCGCGGATCCGGCTTGCGGCCGTTTCGTGATTGCACTGGGTGGGGTGGGCGTGCACGATGACGTCAGCGTTGGACGCAAGCTGCCGGATGCGATCCGACACTTGCTGCGTCACGTCATGGCTGACCTCGAAGCTCGCCGTCCGGCAGACGGCAATGGCCAGCTCAACAAATGTCTTGTCGCCCACCTGCCGGGCCCGCATCTGGCGAATGCCGATGACCCCCTCCATGCCCTCAACCGCGTCGCGGATGGTGGCGTTCAGGCTGCCGGGAGCCCCGTCGAGGAGCACATTGACTGTGCGTCGCCCCAACCGAAGCGCGGCGTTGAGGACGAGGAGGACGACCCCCAGAGCAGCCATGGAGTCCGCATGGTCGAGCACCGGCGACAGGTGGGGGAAGAAGCGCCTGCCCAGCCCCATGACTGCTAACCCCGTCAGCACCACGCAGGAACTCCACAGGTCGGCCCGGAAATGGAGCGCGTCGGCCTCCAGTGCCTGACTGGAGTGCTTTCGCGCTGCGCGCATAAGAGCGGTGGACCGCCACCAGTCCACGCAGATGGAGACCGCCACCATGGCATAGGCCCAGACCGACAGCTTGACCACGGATTCGCCATGCCAGTGCAGCAAGCGTTTGGTCGCCTCGATGGTGATCCAGGTGCACGTGCCCAGGAGAAAGAGCATCTCCGTGTAGGCAGCCACATTCTCCGCCTTTTGGTGTCCGTAGGGGTGGAGCTCATCCGGCGGCTGGGAGGCGACGCGGACCGCCAGGAAGGTGATCAGCGAGGCGAGCAGATCCAGTCCGGAGTGCGCGGCCTCCGACAGAATCGCGATGCTTCCCGTCATCAAGCCGACGATCAGCTTGCCCACGGTCAGCCCGGTGGCGGCGAGTGCCGACAGGCCGGCGACCGCCGTCTTCTCGTGCGAGCGGGCATCGCTCGCCTCGGTTGTCATCAGGTTACGGGGAGTCTCGACGGCAGCGCTCATTCTCAGGTCCTCGCCAAACGGCGGAACGGAGTGGGTCACGAGAAGGGCAGCGGGAGGGAGGGGGAAGCGACCACGGTCGGCACGACGGGCACCGAGGCCGCCGACTCGCCTCCTCTTCTCGTCTCGCCGCCCCGTCCACCGCCATTCTACCTGCAACCTCACCGCACAACCACCGCCACCAGTTTGCGCTGGTCGGCGACTCGCTGGAGTCAGACATCGGCGCGGCGAACGCGGCAGGCGTCGTGGGGATCTGGGTAAACCGAGAGGGCGCTCGCCGGCAGGCTGACGGGCCGGTGCCGGACTTCGCAGTCGCAGAGCTGGTGGGGATCGTGGAGTTGCTGGGCTTCGGATCCTGACGACGCAGGCGGACGCACGGCGTCCGTGCGCAGAGACTCGGCGCCGTCAGCCGCCGTCCGCGTATGCCTCGCGGATGGCTCGTGCCGTCACCGTCTCGTACCAGCGCTCCATCACCTCGCCGAAGCCTTCGTCCTCGCGCCAGAACGGCGGTTCACCCAGGCGCTTGACGACCGCCGCGGCGACCGGCGGGCGGGCGACATTGATGCGGAACCCGTCAAGCGGCGACGGGTCGCCCCAGAACGCCCGCGGCTCCGGGTCGAGTGGCGGCGCCGACTCTTCGGCGGCGGGCGGAGCGTCCTCGGTCGCGCCGTCCAACCACTTGCTGCGCAGCGCCGCCAGCAGCTCCTCCCGTTCCATGCCGCGAAGCTGGAACATCAGGAACGGATCGCGGTCCAACTCCTCGCCCAACAGGTAATGCACGGCTGCGATGTGCTTGCATGGGTTCGCCCAGTCGGGGCAGGAGCAGTCGGTCTCGATCTCGTTGGCGCTGCCGGGCAGCAGGCTGACCCGCGCTTCCTGGAAGGCTCCCTCGATGTCCGGCGGCATCTCGCCGGCGAGCAACCGGGCGGCGAAAGCCACCTTGCCGGCCAGGAGGTCGGTCACTTTGCGCCACTCGGCCTTCGTGAGCGGCTTCACCTGGATCGTCACGTCGTAGGGCTTGCTCCGGCTGCCCTGAACCTTCGCCGAGACCTCGCCCGGCGCCAACTCGAAGTCGAGCACCTGGCCGCTGCGCGCGTACCGCCGCCCGCGTTGCAGCCGGTTGCTCCAGCCGAACGACTCCAGCGCCCCGATCCACTTCTTCGCCCACCAGCTCGTGCCGAACTCGCCGCGCTGACTGCGAGCGACGATGCCGCCCTCGGCCTGCTTGGGCACCGACGGCGGGAACCAGCCCCAGTCGTTCCAGCGGCTCACCGCGGCGCCTCCCCTGAAAGTCCTTCACCCCTGGCAAGGGCGCGGAGATACAAGTCCATCGACCGGCTCACCTGCGCGGCAATGAAGTGCGTGAACGGGACCAGGTCGCCCTGCAGGTGGCCGGTCTCCAGGGCGTTGAAGTACTCCTTGCGGTCCTCTACCCGGACGACGGCAACTGGGTAGCCGCGCCGCATCAGCAGGAGGTTCATGGCCAGCCTGGCAGTCCGGCCGTTGCCGTCGCGGAAGGGGTGGATGTTCACGACCCGGAAGTGCACTCGCGCCGCGCGCACGACGGGATGAAGCACCTGTGAGTCAAGCGCAGTGAGCCATTGTTCGAGCTCCTGCATCCGCCGGCGCACTTCCGCCCACCGCGGCGGCTCGTGGTCCGACCCGCTGATGAAGACGTCTTCGCACCGGTAGCGCCCGGCCCACTCGTCGTCGATCCCGCGCAGGACGATGCCATGGAGCTGGCGGAGGGTGTCCTCGGTGAAGTCCGCCTGACTGCTGGCCAGTCGCTCCACGTACTTCATCGCCGACCCGTGGTTCGTCACCTCCAGGTGCTCACGCATCGACTTCCCGCCGAGGGTGATGCCCTCGTTGAGCACGAGGTGGGTCTCCTGCTTGTTCAGCGTGTTTCCCTCGATGGCGTTGGAGTGGTACGTCCACTCGGTCGCCATGTACTCGCGGAAGCGCTCCAGCAGAAGCGGGTCGAACGGCCGGTGCGCATCCAAGAGGGCTTTGCGCTTGTCGAGGCTATCCAGCAGCGGCTGGAGGGCATTGTCAGTCATCGCTGACCGCCTCCTTCCTCAAGGCGAACAGGTCCCGCAACTCGGCGGTGGACAGCTCGGTGATCCAGCCCTCGCCGGCGCCGATGATGCTGTCAGCGAGCGCCTTCTTCATCTCCAGCATCTCCTCGATCCGCTCTTCGAGCGTGCCGGCGCAGACGAACTTGTGGACGTTGACGTTGCGCTTCTGTCCGATGCGGAACGCGCGATCCGTCGCCTGGTTCTCGACGGCGGGGTTCCACCAGCGGTCGTAGTGGAACACGTGGTTGGCTTCGGTCAGGTTCAGCCCGACGCCGCCGGCTTTCAGCGACAGCACAAACAGCGGCGGGCCGGTCGCGGTCTGGAACCGGGCGACCAGTTCGTCGCGGCGCTTCTTCGTCACTCCGCCGTGCAGGAACAACACCTCCCGCCCGAACTGGCGCCGCAGGTCGTGCTGGAGCAGCTCGCCCATCTGCGCGAACTGGGTGAAGAGTAACGCCTTGTGCCCCTCGGCCAGCACCTCGTCCACCAGCTCGCGCAGGCGGTTCAGCTTGCCGGAGCGGCCGTCCAGCGGGCTGCCATCACCCAAGAACTGCGCCGGGTGGTTGCAGACCTGCTTCAGCTTCGACAGCGCCCCCAACACCTTGCCGCGCCGCTCGATGCCCTCCGCCTCATCGACCTCCTCCAGCAGGTCGTCGACCACGGCCTGGTACAGCGTCGCCTGCTCCTTGGTCAGCGTGCAGCAGACCTGCATCTCCGTCTTCTCCGGCAGGTCGTCGATGATCTTCGGGTCTGTCTTCACCCGCCGGAGGAGGAAGGGCTGGACCAGCCCCCGCAGTTGCGCCGCGGCTTCGTCCGCGCCGTATCGCTCGATGGGAAGCGCGAACCGCGCCTGGAAGTCCTTCTGGGAGCCCAGGTAGCCGGGATTCAGGAACTGCATGATCGACCAGAGCTCGCCCAAGCGGTTCTCCACCGGTGTGCCCGTCAGCGCGAACCGGTACTGGGCGCGCAGGCCGCGGATGGCGCGCGTCTGCTTGGCGCCGGGGTTCTTGATGTTCTGTGCTTCGTCCAGGACGACGCCCTGCCACTCGACCTGCGCCAGGTCGTCTTGGTCGCGTAACGCCAGCGCGTAGGTGCTGACCACCAGGTGGTGTGACCGCGCTTCCTCGGTGAACCGGTCGCCACGCAGCCGGTCGGGACCGTGGTGGACGGCTACGCGGAGGGAGGGCGCGAAGCGCTCCGCCTCGCGCTTCCAGTTGCCCACCACGGAAGTGGGACAGAGCAGCAGCGTCGGGCTCAGGTGTCGGTCGGTCTCCAGGTCGCGCAGCATCAGCGCCAGGAACTGGATCGTCTTCCCCAGGCCCATGTCGTCGGCCAGGCACCCGCCGAGGCCGAGGTCCCGGAGGAAGGCCAACCACGAGAACCCGTGCTCCTGGTACGGGCGCAGGACGCCTCGGAAGTCGGCGGGCGCGCGGAGCTTACGCAGCCGCTTCTCGCCCGACAGCCGGCCCAACATCGTGGACAGCTCGCCCTCCGCCTCGACGCTCACCACCGGCAGGCCGATCTGGTCGTCAGCCAGACCGTTCGCCAGCCGCAGCGCCTCGCCGAGGGTCATTTGGTTCCCAGCGCGGCCGGTCTCAAAGAACCGGAGCGCCGCCCCCAACTGCTCGGGTTGCAGCTCCACCCACTGCCCGCGGACTTTCACCAACGGCGCCTTCAGCTCGGCCAGCCGCCGCAGTTCGTCTTCGGTGAGGGTCTCGTCGCCCAGTGCCAACTGCCAGTCGTACCGGATCAACTCGTCCAGCCCGATCCCGCCGCCGGTCATCTTCGGGATCGCCGTCGAGCGCAGCTTGGCCTTGACGCCTAACCGGGCGCCGGCGGCGCCGCCCTTCCGCCACCACGGGGGCACCAACACGCCGAAGCCGCTTTCCTCCAGCAGCCAGGCGTGGACGCGCAGGAAGTCGTATGCCTCGGTGTTCGACAGGGCGCACCCCGCGGGCTTCGGGAGCTGGAGGCTGCGGTCGAGCGCGGGCATCAGCCGCACGGCCCTGCCGAGGTCCTTGAGCAGCCGCTCCTGCGGGCGGTCGACTCGCAGCCCGGCCGCCTTGCGGCTTCGGCTGGACCGAGTCCACAGGTCTTCGGCAGGCAGCAGCAAGCTGGGGTCCTCCACCGACTGAAGCAGGAAGCCAAGCTGCCAATCGTCCGGGGCTTCCGCTGGCGCGCGACCATGGTCGGCCGTATCCGGCGGCTCCAGGCGGAAACAGGTCCGGACCGCGGCGTCCTCGCCCGAGGCCAACTCGACCAGCCACGCCTTGATGCCCTCGACCAGTCGCTGAAGGTGCCCCGGCCGCGAGCGAATCGGCGTGTTCGGCCGGCTGAGCGAGCGGAGCCACGCCTCTCCGGCCGGTCGCAGTCCGGACTTGGGCTTGGGCTCCCCCGCCACTTCCTCGTGCAGCCAGCGGTGGACGCAGGCGTCGACCGACTCCCGCACGAAGTCCCGCAGCAGCCGTCGCGGCGAGACGGGGGCCTCTTCCTTTCCGTCCCCGCAGACCGCCCGGCACAGGCCCGGCATCGTGTCGGCAAGCAGCTCCAGCCGGCGGCGGTCATCCGGATCGCTGAGCACCGGGAGCCAGACGCCGCGCAGTCCGTCGCCGCCGTCCCCGTCTCGCGCCTCCACAGACGGCACGTACCGCCCCCGCGCCAGCAGCTCCAGCACGAGCTTGGCCGCTGTGCTCCAGTACCGAACGTCCGCGCCGAGCAAGGCGCCGGGCGACTCCATGGTGCCTCCCGTCCGGCACGCCGCCAGCCACCGGGCTGCGTCGGCCACCGGCAGCGCCAGCCCGTGCACTCGCCAGGCCGTCAGCGTCGCCTTCCGTTGCCGGCCCGGCCGCGGCGGCACAAGCAGTTGCGGCGACGGAACCGGCGCGCCGTTGAACGTCGGCAGGAGCAGGGAAACCTGCGCATTCAGCGGTTCCGCCGGCGACCCGGACGCCAGCGCTGCCGACAGTGCCTCCTCGCCCACCAGGAACGGATGTCGGCTCGGTCGCTGGCCGGCGTGAGCCGCCATGCCGGGCGCCTTGTCCTCAGCCTCGCCCCACAACACGAACCGGCCAGGCTCAGCAGCCGACGGGGGGACGAACGTTGCGTGGAGGACGGTCATGGGCGAGAGGCGAGGGCATTCAACGATCCTGCCCGTCGCTTGAAGCAGGGCGTTGGGCAGACGTGCCCTCCCGACGTGCAGACTACGCTGTCTTGACTTGGCGACGGCGCTTGACGTCCGGGACTCAACACACCTACATCGCGGCGAGGTCGTAGGCTGGCACCGCAATTACTGCCATCGCGTCGGAGCGCTTCCCCCCGGAAAGGACATCCTCCATGCGGGCGATGGACGAAGACGGCCACCACACCTCACCGCATCCCTGACACTCCTGCGCGGGGACATGCCGGATGATGACCGTGCCGAGGCCCAGCTGGTAGCGCTCAACGGAGTCCGCCACGGTGTCCCTCAATGCTCCCCCGCACATTCCGCAGGTTGTGGCACGCTTTCCTGGCATGGGTTCATCTCCTCCACCGGAGTCTCTGCCCCCATTCGCGCGGCATGTTCCAGTCGCATGTGATCAAGTATAGCACGTCACCGAGCGCGCCGTGGATGAACAGCGGCCTGGGCAGGCTGATGGAGGTGCCCGGAACCGTCCACTCCACCTGACCGACCAGCAGAAACTCCGGGTACGGCGCCTGCTTTGGTCGCTCGCCCACAATGCGTCCGGTGTCGATGGCTTCCGCCACTTGGTCCCAGGACACCTCGCGTTCCAGCATCCGATCGGTGAAGTGCATTCGAGCAACGTAGTCATCGGCCTGGAACAACGTGCGGACGGAGTCGATGTCCACCACAGGCCTCCCGTCTACTGGGTGTGCGGAGTCTGTGACGCCGGTCAGTGGCCTACTCCAGTGCGTGAGCAGCTTCAAGGGGAGCGGGTGCCCGCGCCAACTCGGGGCTTGGGCGAGAAGGCGGCAGGGATCGCCTGCGGCGCGTCCAATCAGGTGCCAGCCCAGGCCACGGGGCAAGCTGGCTCCTGGCCGGAGCAGGCAAGCTCACCATGGTCACGATCACCGACGCCACCCGCCGGCGGCGCAAGCTCCCCCGTTTCTCTCCGGTCGTCTCCGCATGGATGCGCCGCCGGTTCGACGCGCCGACGGAGGCGCAGCGGCTGGCTTGGCCGGCGATTGCGCAGGGGAAGAGCACGCTGGTGTTTTCGCCGACGGGGTCGGGCAAGACGCTGGCGGCGTTTCTGTGGGCGGTCAATGAGCTGGTGGAGGTGGGCGAGCGGGGCGCGCTCCCGGCGACGCCGTACGTCGTGTACATCTCGCCGCTCCGGGCGCTGGCGAACGACGTGGAGAAGAACCTGTTGCTCCCGCTGGCGGAGAGGCGCGCGCTTGCCGCGGAGCTGGAGGCGCCGTTCCCGGACATTGAGGTCACCGTCCGCACGGGTGACACCCTTGCCGGCGAGCGGCAGCGAATGCTGCGCCGGCCGCCGCAGCTCTTCATCACCACGCCCGAGTCGCTCTACCTGATGCTCCCCAGCAGCTTCCAAGAGCATCTGCGTGCCGTCCGGCACGTGAGCGTCGACGAAGTCCACCACCTGTGCGGCGACAAGCGCGGCGCGCACCTGGCGCTCAGCCTGGAGCGGCTGGAGGAGTTGCAGGCAAATCCGGAATCGCGAATCCGAAACTCGAAGTCGGCTGGCGCCTTCACCCGCATCGGCCTCTCCGCCACCCAATCGCCGGTGGACGAGATCGCCCGGTTCCTGCTCGGCCGCGATGACGAGGGGAACGAACGACACTGCACTGTGGTGGATCTTGGCGCGCACCGCGCTCTCGATCTGCGGGTCCTCGCGCCGGTGCCCAACTTGGTCGAGGCAAAGCCGGAGGAGGTCTGGCAGGCAATCTACGAGCAGCTCTTTGAGCTGATCCTGGAGCACCGGACCACGCTGGTCCTCTGCGACTCGCGGCACTACGCCGAGCAGGTGGCGGCGAAGCTGAACATGCTGGCGGAGGGGCGCGGTCTGGACCTGCGGATCGGCGCTCACCAGGGCAGCATGTCGCGGCCATTCCGCTTGGAGCTGGAGGACAAGCTCAGGTCGGGCGAGCTGCGCGCGCGTGGCGACCGCAACGCTGGAGTTGGGGATCGACATCGGGCACCTCGATCTCGTCTGCCAAGTGGAACGCCCAAAGCGGGGTTCCGCCGGTTTGCAGCGTGTCGGGCGGGCCGGGCACTTGCTGGGGCTGACCAGCAAAGGGCGACTGTTCGCCACCAGCCGCGACGACTTGGTCGAGTTGGCGGTGTTGACCCGAGGAGAATGCAGGACGGCAGCTTGGAGCCGGTCCACTTCCCCACCAACTGCCTGGATGTTGTCGCGCAGCAGGTGACTGCCGTGGCGGCGATGGACGCTTCGACGGGACAGGACCTGCTGCGGGTGAGCCGCCGCGCCTACAACTTCCGCAGCCGCAGCGACGCGGACTTCGACCGGGTCCTGCAGCAGCTCTCCGGGCGCTACCGAGACAGTGAACTCTATGACCTCCCGACCCGACTGAGCTTCGACCGGGCGAGCGACCAGGTGACCAGTGCCCGCGGCGCGCTGACGCTGGTTTAGCAGAACGCCGGCACGATCCCGGAGTGCGCCGAATACGCCGTGCACACTGAGGACTACTCGAACGGCGAGGGTTCGTCGAAGAAGCTCGGCACGTTGGACGAGCACTTCGTGCAACGGCTGCGGGCGGGACAGGTCTTCGCGTTGGGCACGCGGACGTGGGAGTTCCTGCGGGTCGACCGGAACCGGGTCCACGTCCGCCACGCGCGCGACGAAGAGGAACTGCTCCGGCTGATCCACCGTTGCGGCGAACTCTCGGAGGAGCCCGGCAGCCCGCTGTTCCTCGGCGACCGCGCCAAGGGACCGGGGCCGGAGTGGCTTCAAGCGCTCCGCCGGGCCGGGCGCGTTGCGGCGGTCGTCTTCCCGCAGGCAGCACACGCCCAGCGGCGCTGGATTGCCGCCGAGAGCGCGCCGCTGTACCAACGCGCTTTCGGGCCGGGGCTCATGGGTCCTATGGATCAGAGCGAGGGGACGGGTCGGACAGACCAGGCGAAGGCCCGGCGGGCGGTCCTGCTGAACGTGCTTCGCGGTCTGGGGCCGATGGCTATCGCCGACCTCTGCAGCCGCTACGGACTTCCCGCGCGGGCGATGCAGGCGGCCCTTCGAGACCTGCTGGAAACCGGCGAGCTTCAGCAGGGCGACTTCGTCGTCGGCCGTGCTGCGCCGCAAGTGTGCACGCGGGCGAACCTGGAAGAACTGCACCGGCTGGCGCTGGCGGCGCTCCGCCTCGAGAGGGAGCCGGTGGCGTTGAACCGGTATGTTGACTTCCTGCTGAAGTGGCAACACCTTCACCCGCAGACAAACCTGGTAGGGCCGGACGCAATCGGCCACCTCGTCGAGCAGCAGGCCGGGCTTGCGGCCTACCCCCGAGTCTGGGAGCGCGCGATCCTCAGTCTGCGAGTCAAGGGCGCCGACCCGCGGGAGGTCGGCGCAAGTGTGTTCGGCGGCGAACTGCAGATGGGGCAGTTTGCGCCGGTGCAGGCCAGGCAGCGGCCGTTGCTGGCTGGGCTCACCTTCGTGCCCACCCACTGGGCCGACGAGTTAGTGGAAGTGGTGCCGTCGGAGAACTTGACCGACGCGGAAGCCACGATTCTGGGCTGTCTGCGCCAACAGGGCCCGCAGTCGCTGGCAGAAATGGCTCAGGCTGACGCGACGGGGCTGACGGGGCCACCGCTGGAGTGCGCGCTGTGGCGCCTCTTCCGCGCCGGGCTGCTCAGCAATACTGACTACGCCTCAGTCGCCCGTTGCATTTGGACCAACTTGCCGAGGTGGGAGAAGGACCTGCTGGGTGAGGTCGGCGGTGCGGAGCCGTGGGCGACCTCGCCGGAAGGGGCGCTCAAGGCCGCCAACGCCCTCCGCCGGGCCGGCCTGCGCGCTGACGCGGGGAAGTGGTACGCCGGCCAGGGCGAGGCGAGCACGCAGCGCGAACAGAGAGCCCAACGGCACAACCTCGTCGCCAACGCCCTGCTCGAATACGCCGTCCGTTGGGGCCAGTGGGAAGCAATCCGCCTCAGCCATGTGGACGGCCAGTTGGTGGCGGATGCAGCCGAGGTCGTCGCGGCTTTCGGGGAGGCGGGCTACCGCTTGGGGCGGGGGATGCTGAGCTACCGCCTGCGGAAGCGCGTCGGCGCGGAAAAGGAGGAAACCGCCCGGCTGTCGTCAAGACCGAGGAACAGCAGCGCGAAGACATCCACCCGTTGAGCAAGCCCGTTTTGGACTTCTGTAACTACGTCCTCACTCAGTCCGAACCGCCGCCGGACAAGGACATGCTCGTCTTCTTCCAGTGTTCCGTCAGTCGCCCCTACTCCAAGTCGCCCAGCCACGCATCCATGCGGAAGGCGGTCCGCCTGGCCACAGGGAAGGACCCGCGGGAGGACTTCGGCGACTGCCGCTGCCACGTGGTGGTGCTGCGCAGCGTGATCGGCCCGGTGCCGTACGAGATGGACGACACGTATCCCGCCGACGAGCCCGGCGGCGGCATCAAGCACATGTCGCCCGAGCAGTACGCCTTCGCCAAGCCACTCCTCGCAGAACCGCTGGCAGCGTACCTCCGCAAGTGGCACACCCGGTATCGCGTCATCACCACCTTCACCCACGACGGGTACGGCTCGGTGATGGAGAAGGCGAAGGACCTGGCCGGAGTCGACTTCCCGGTGTACCCGGTGAGCAACGGGGCCTGAGTCGCCGGTGGTGGAACGTACTGGGCCAAGTACTGGGTCCAGGTCTTCCTCGAGCTGCTGACGGGGATGACCAACGACGAGAAGGCGGAGGCGATAGAGCGGCTCACCCGGGAGGGCGTGGCGATCGATCCTCGGTCATTCGTCGAGTAAACGGTCGGCGCGTGGCCCGTATGGCGGCCGGCGTCACGACGGCGTCCTCAATCCAGCCCGACCGTCAGCGCTTCCTCGGCGGCAACTTCCAGCAGCCGCTTGACCATCATGACCAGTTCGCCGATGTCGAAGGGCTTCGGCAGGTAGCAGTCCACTCCGCGGGTCCAGCCCTCCGTCACACTGTCCTCGTCCCCTTGGACGGTGAGCATGATGATGGGCGTGTTGGCGGTGCGGCTGTCATTGCGCAGTTGCCAAAGCACTTCCCACCCGTTCAGCTTGGGCATGTGGATGTCAAGCACCACCAGGTTGGGACGGTGCTCGAACGCCATCTCCACGCCTTCCAGCCCGTCGTCGGCCGAAAGCACAGTGAGCCCCTCGGCCGCCAGGTTGTAGCGGACCAGCTTGCTGACTGCGCAGTCGTCATCAACGATCAGGACGCTTTTCGAGGGCATGGCATTCTCGGCCCCGTTTTCACCTGTGGTCCCGCATTGTGCCACACCCGGATCCCGTACTCCATGCACCGACTTCGAGCGGGGCGAGGCGGCGCAGCCTGGGCGTCAGGTGCTGGCTGCGGTCCACGTCGGGGAGACAGCCAAAGGCGTCAGGCAGCGCGTCCACCAAGTCGCCGGCAACCACGCTCTGCTCCCCCCGGGATCGTGCCGCCAGATCCCCCGCAAGCCCGTGCAGGAAAACGCCGGCGCACGCGGCCTCCAGCGGCGGCAGCCGCTGGGCCAGTAGCGCCGCGATCAGTCCGGTCAACACGTCGCCACTGCCACCGGTGGCCATGCCTGGATTGCCGGTCACGTTCACCCGCAATTCGCCGGTGGGCAGCGCGACCAGCGTCCGGGAGCCTTTCAGTACCACGGCCGAGCCCGTCTCCGCCGTCAGCCGCTCCACTGCAGCGCGCCGATCTCGCTGTACCTCAGCGACGGTCCAACATAGTAGGGCCGCAGCTTCACCGGGATGCGGCGTCAGCACTCGGGGCGCCCGACTCCGGGCGAGCCGGTCAAGCCGGCCGCCAAAGGCTGTCAGCCCGTCCGCGTCGAGGACAACGGGACAGGCTAACTCCTCAAGCAGCAGCGCGGCAACCTCGGCTGCCTCCTCGTGCCTGGACAGCCCGGGGCCCAGCGCCACTGCGTCGGCACCGGAAACGGCTGAGAGGATCTCCGGCACCGCAGAGACGCTGAAGCTCCCCGACGCGCACTCGTCTGTCGGCACCGAGGTCGCCTCGATCAGGGCCGCCTCGACACTGGCGTTGATCCCTCGCGGCACCACCGCCGTGGTCAGTCCCGCGCCCGCCCGCAGCGCCCCTCGGCACGCCAGGACGACAGCACCGCTCATGCCCGTCGAGCCACCCACGACGAATACGCGGCCGTACGTCCCTTTGTGCGTGTCCGGGAGACGCGGCGGAGGCAACGCCGCCCCAACAGATTCCGCTGTCAACACGGCGGCACACGGTTCGCGCCGCGCAAACGCGCTCTCCGG
The DNA here is from genome assembly GCA_002779825.1 of Armatimonadetes bacterium CG06_land_8_20_14_3_00_66_21. Lineage (GTDB taxonomy): Bacteria > Armatimonadota > Abditibacteriia > CG2-30-66-41 > CG2-30-66-41 > CG2-30-66-41. Next base: position 17,818 of record PEVN01000551.1, read on the forward strand.
CACCCCCAGCGACCCCACGAACAGCTCGCCGCAATACTCGGCCGCCGGATGCAGCAGCAGCCCGACCTTCGGCCGCGCGAAGGTCACCGTCCAATCAGCGTGCACTGCGTCGCCGGGCACCTGGCCGTTGTCGGCGTTGCTGCCGGAGGGCAGATCGACGGCCAGCACGCGGCAACCGGAACGGTTAATCGCTCGGATCACCGAAGCAGCCGGGTCGCGGGGGGCACCGGTGAGACCGGTTCCAAGCAGCGCGTCCACGGCCACGTCGGCGGCGCTCAACGCAGTTGTCAGGTTCCGCCGCTGTGGGCCCGTCACGGCCGGCTCGGGGCGCACGCCCACTGCGAGGAGGGCGGCGAAGTTCAGGTGAGCGTCGCCCTCGAGTTCGTCTGTGGCGGCGGTCAGGAACACCCTCACCCGCGCACCAGCGAGCGCAAGGTGGCGGGCGATCACGAAGCCATCCCCACCGTTGTTCCCCTTGCCGGCACACACCACGATCCGTTTGCCGCCGACCTGCCTTAGCTTCAGGTCGAGCAACTCCACGCACCGCAAGCCCGCGTTCTCCATGAGGACTGGCCCCGGCATGCCGAGATCCTCGAGGCAGTGCCGATCAGCTTCGCGCATTTCCGCTGCGGTGAGTGCTTCCATGGTCGTCCTGAGAGAGCTTGGTAGTGACGGTGCGATTATAGCCTTCGCCCTCCCGGTGGTCAAACGCGGCACTGCTGAGGGAAGCGGCCCTGTCTCCCGCCGTTTCCCGCTCCAGAACGCCGGCGCGCTTGCTGCCATTGGAAGGATGGACCGCAGGCGTGAAGAAGACCGGGAGGACAGAACCGACCGGCCGAGCCGGGCCACGGACCCGTCCCGACTCTGGCGAAGGGGGTATGGCACACCATGAGACTCCTTGGCCTCTCGGGCAGCCCTCGAGAAGGCGGCAACACGGACACTGCCGTCCGTGAGGTGCTCCGTCAGGCGCTGACCCACGGCCCGCTCGAAACGGAGCTGGTCCGCGTCATGGAGCAAAAGGTGGGGCATTGCACCGGCTGCCGACAATGCATGAAGCTGAAGCGGTGCGTCCTCGGCGACGACTTCGAGAGTCTGTGGGGGGAAGTGACCGCAGCAGAGGGGCTGGTAGTCGGGGCGCCGGTTTACTGGTTCGGTCCTCCCGGAGTCATGAAGGACTTCATCGACCGCACCCACGGCGCATTCGCGGTCGGCGGCGGCAGGGCGCTGCGGGAGAAGCCCGTTCTGCTGCTGAGCGTGGCCGCGGATAGCGGGTTCGAGCCGCACGAAGAGACCATGTGCTCCTGGCTCACCTACTATGGCGCGACCATCATCGACCGCGTCCGGCTGTTCGCTCGCGAGACCGGAGACCTGGCCAAGGACCCCACCCAGATGCAGTCGCTGCGGGACGCCGCCGATAACCTGTGCCGAGAGTTACTCCCGTGAGAGTGCGCTCGTGGTTCCGCGTCCTCCTTCGGAAATGTAGCCCGACGCGCCAGCGGAGGGACTCCCTCGGCTTGGCGCCTCGGGCTACGTTTTCCCTCGTCGGGGTGCAGCATGGGCTGCATGAGCGATTCCTGTGGGACTGCACTCCCGCCGGGCGGCGTCCCCACGCGAGGCCTGCCCGCCTCTGCCGGTGACCGTTGATGTTTGCGCCGGGAAGGACGGAAGGCACTCCCCGGCGAACTGATTCTGCCACAACGACGGTTGCCCGCCGGCGTCACCTGTTGACTCCGGTTCGGCTGCCGTGGTATGCTTGGAAACTTATCGTTGAGCGCGCAGTATCCGCGCGCTCCGGTTTGAGCGAAGTACCGGCGCCAACACGACGGTTTCGCCGTTCCGCACCTCCCGTGACGCGGGCACGAGGAGTGAAGGAGGAAGTGCAGCTATGCAGCGCGGAAGTCACTTTGTCGGCGGGTCGCTGATCTCGGCGTCCCAGTTCGCGTCCCCGGTCGCGCGGAGGCAGCACTCGCGCTGGTTCCGGCAGTCCGGACGCACGGTCTGCCTGCTGCCGGTGGTGTGGGGGGTCCTTCTCGCCCTTGCCACGTGTGCGCAAGCAGCCGAGTGGACGATCTTGGTGTACCTCGATGCCGACAACAACCTCCACTACGCCGGTCTCGACGACCTGGCCGAGATGCAGCAAGTCGGCTCGAACGCCAACGTGAACGTCGTCGTCCAGTGGGACGGCTATGCGGGCTACGGCGACGGCAACGGTGGCACGGCGCGCTATTACATTCGGCCCGGACAACGCCAGTTGGTGCAGGACCTGGGAGAGCTCAACATGGGCTCGCCACAGACGCTCATCGACTTCGTCAAGTGGGGCATGGACACCTATCCTGCCAGCCACTATGCGGTTGTCCTCTGGAACCATGGCGACGGTTGGCGCTCCCGTTCCCGGTCGCGTGCGCCGCAGTCCAGCGGCGGCTCAGGAGCCTATCCGCCCTACAAGGCGGTCGCGTGGGATGACTCCAACGGGTCTGACGCCCTCTACATGAACGAGGTCCGCAGCGCCCTCGCGCAGATCCAGACACAGCGCCAAGCGCCCGAACTGCTGGGATTCGACGCGTGCCTCATGGCCATGGCCGAAGTGGCGTATGAGATCCAGCCGTACGCCTCCGTCATGGTCGCTTCCGAGGAGTCCGAACCCAACGAAGGTTGGCCGTACCACACAATTCTGCAGGACCTGACTGCCACCCCGACGATGAGTGCGGCTGAACTGGGCGGGTCAATCGTGAACCGGTACGGGCAGTTCTTCGCGTCCCAGACCAACTGCACCCTGTCGGCTATCGACCTGACCAAGGTGAGCGGCGTGGCAGCAGCGCTGGACACCTTCGCCGACGCCATGATGTCCGGTTGGGACCCGCAGATTGAGTCGGCCCGCTCCCAGACCCAGACCTTCCTCTCCCCCCGTCCCGGTTCGTTCGGAGAGTTTGATGACAATGCAGACCTCTACCACTTCGCCGACCTCGTCAGTGTCTCCGCCCCTCAACTGGCGTCGGCCGCGAACGGAGTGAAGGCCGCCCTGCAGGCAGCCGTGATCCAAGAATGGCACAACATGGAGCTGGCGGGCGCCAATGGTCTCGCGGTCTACTTCCCGTCGGCAAAGCCGCTGCTGTGGCCGGGCGACTACACCGCCGCGACCATCGAGTTCCCCGGTCTCACCCAATGGGATGAGTTCCTGACGCTCTACTTCGACACACCACCCAGCGCCCCGATCCTCAACCCGCCGGCGGCGACCAAAGTGGGCACCCCCTACCAGTTGAGTTGGGCCGCCTCGGCGGACTCCGACGGCATTTCCGCCTACGCCCTGCAGGAGACAGACCGCTACGACCTGCCGCTCAACGAAGACGGCGAAAGCGGGAACACCAACTGGACCCTCAACGGGTTCACGCTGTCTGCCGGCCAGTACAACAGCTACAGCCACGCCTACTACGGGGGGGCCGGCAACAACCTCAACAACCGTATGCAGCTCGTCAGCGGAGTGCCCATCCCGTCCGGCAGCGGCGCCACCCTCTCGTTCTGGGTTAGCTACGACATCGAGTCCGGCTATGACTACGCCTACGCCGAGGTGTCAGCGGACGGCGCGACGTGGACTCCGCTCGCCACGTTCACCGGACAGCAGACAGGGTGGAAGCAGTACCAGTACGACCTCACGTCCGTCGTCGGTAGCACGGTGTGGGTCCGGTTCCGCTACGTAACGGACTACATCGTCTATGGCGCGGGTCTTTTCGTAGACGACATCCAGGTTGCCGCCTACGCGCCCTTCACCACCCTCTCCAGCAGCATTGCGGCGGTGTCCTACACACATCCGGGCCAGACCTATCCGGGCTCGTACTACTATCGCGCCCGCGCCAAGGACGCCCCAGGCAAGTGGGGACCGTGGAGTAACGTGGTGCCCCTGCTGGTCTCCCGCCCGCCCGTCGACCACCTGGAGATCAAGCCGGACTCCGCAACGGTGGCGGTGGGCGGAACCAGGCAGTTCGTCGCGACCGCCTATGACAGCGGCAACCAGGAGATCGTCGGCGTCACGTACGCTTGGTCTGTGCTGACTGGCGGCGGCTCCCTCGACGCCACCGGGCTGTTCACGGCCGGTCAGAGCGCTGGCTCATTCCCCGACACGATCCGCGCGATGGCGGATGGCAAGGTCGACACGGCCAGCGTCGAGGTTACTCCGGGGCCGCTGAAGAGCCTCGCAGTGATCCCTTCCACCGCGACCGTGGCCGCCGGCAAGGTAAGGAAGTTCGTCGCCACCGGATATGACCAGTACGGCAACGAAGTCCCCAACCTCAACGTGCAGTGGGGCGTACTGAACGGCGGCGGAACGATCGACGCGGCCGGCGGCGACTTCACCGCCCAGACTGAAGTGGGGGAGTTCTCTCGAACCGTTCAGGCCATGGCGGAAGGGATCAAAGGACTCGCCAGCGTCAAGGTTGTGCCTGCCGATATCGCCGACCTCCAGCTCTCGCCCGACCCGGGGTCAGCCACTGTCGGCGAGACGGTGCAGTTCACGGCCACCGCCCAGGACCAGTACGGCAACGAGATCACCGGCGTTCCCTTTGAGTGGTCCCTAACAGCCGGAGGCACCATCGACAGCAACGGCCTGGTCCAGGCTGCCGGAACGGCCGATGTGTTCACGGACGCCGTAACTGCCACCAGCGACTCAGTCTCGGCCAGCGCCACACTCATCGTGAACGCGCGGTACACGTACAGAGCTGGCAAGCAGATTGTGGCCGTACCTACCACGCTTCCGGGCGTGGATGCTGCCACCGTGTTCGGCACGCAGAAGCTCGCCAAATGGGATCCCGCGGCCGGCACCTTCCGTATGTACGCCGCAGCCCCGTTCAACGTCGCGGCGGGCGAGGCGTACGTCGCCAATCTCCCCGCAGCGATGGAAGCCCAAGTCTCGGGGGCGCCGCCCGCCGGTGAGGTGTCGCTGGACCTCAGCGCGGGAACGTGGCATTTGATTGGCAACCCCTTCGACGTGCCATTGGAGTGGGACGTCGACACGATCCGGTACCAGCAGAACCGCGGCCCGTGGTCGCAGCTCCGGAACGTCATCGGCACCCAGAACCGGCCGGTCGAGTTCTACGTGTGGAAGCTGTCCCCAATGGACAGCAGCTACCGGGTGGTCTGCGGGAACGGAGTGCTGCCGACGGGCGAGTCCCGAATCGGCGTAGGAGAAGGCGCTTGGATCCACACCGGCGGCGCAGGAGTCCGGCTCTCGCTCACTCGCCCCACTCGCGTAGCGCCTCCTCGGCAGACTGCTCCCTCGGCTGCAGCCGACGGCTGGGCCGTCGAGCTGATCGCTCGAGTAGGCGACGCCTGCGACCGCAGCAACTACCTCGGGCTCAGCTCGCGGTACGGTCCTGACGGGCTCAACCTTCCCGGCCCACCGGCAATCGCCGAGCAGTTCGTCGAGCTGGCGCTGGCGCCGGCGAACACAGCAGGCCCGCGCTCGCTGGCAATGGCTCTCTCAGGCGAGAACCTCACCCGCGCCACCTGGAATATGGACGTGACGACGAATGTTGTCAACGGCCAGGTCACGCTCTCGTGGCCCGACCTCAGCGCCCTGCCCAGGAACTGCCGCCTCCGGCTGGTAGACTTGGTGACAGGTCGGGCAGTCTCCATGCGCTCCGCAAGCGCCTACACCTACCGCGCGGAGAACACTGCCGTGTCCCGGCGCCAGTTCCGGGTGGAGTTGACCCCGGCGTCGGAATCGCGGCTCCAACTCTCAGCGGTGAGCCTGAACGGCGCGGCCGGCGGCAGAGGCGCGACGCGCGTGTCCTTCGTGCTCAACAGAGACGCCAACGTCCGGTGGCAGCTCCGCTCCTCGACGGGCCGTGCGGCCGTCCCCGCCAGCACAGTGGCGGCAAAAGCCGGCCCCAACTCATTCGCGCTGAACGTCGGTCGGTCGTCGCAGACCGCCTTGGCTCCAGGACTCTACCTGCTGGAGCTCGTCGCCAGCGATGACGAAGGCGGCGCGGTGCGCGCCGTGAAGGCCCTTGCTGTTCGCTGATCGGGCAAGGGAGACGGCGGGCGGGAGAACCGTGGCCGCCCCCAACCCGGTGGCACCGATTAGACAGACCACACCCAAGCAAGCTGTGCCGGATCCCAGCAGACGACAACCGGCACGCGGAGGTATGATGATGCGCAAAGCTATGTGGGCACTGATCCTTGGCGGTATCCCCCTCTGGGTATGGTGTTCCGGCTGTGGCGGCGGCGGCGGAACCGGCGGGGCCACCGGGCCTGCGATCGTGGACCTCGGCACCGAACCTGGCGCTGGCGAGGTGATCCGCACCCTCGATGGCCGACTGGTCAGTGCCACCGGCGCCCCGATTGCCAACGCCACGGTGGGACTGCCCAGCCGTACCCGTCAGGGCGGCGTACTCACCGACGCCAACGGCCGATTCCTGGTGGCCATTCGCGTCCTCCCCACACTCGCCACGATCACGCTGGAGATCCGCTTACCCTACGGCACTACCACCCAATCCGTCATCGACTTGCCCACCGGTCAGAGCACGGTACGCCCGGTGGTTTTGGCGGCCAACGGCGCCAAGCCGGACCCCGCCAACGCGGCACCGACAATCGCCGCCGGCCACGTGACGCCGCAAGTCGTCGATGTCTCCGGCGCTGTAGTGGGACTTAGCGCGACAGTGGCCGACGCGGAGCACAACCCGCTCACCGTCGTCGCGTTGGTCGTCGACGGCGACAGAGTCACTCCCGCGCTGCTGCACCCGAGCGCGGGGGCTGCATACCAACAGACGCTCGCAATCGAGGCGAACCTGGGCGCCAGCGAGAACGACCGCACGGTCAAAGTCTGGTTCTGCGCGACGGACGCTCCCGAAGGGTCCTGCCGGTCGGTCACGTTCGGTCCGGTCGACCTCCTCGTGAAGGGCATGCTCACTCCGCCCAACCTGCCCTCGGGCCTCGACTGACGCCCGGCGGCACCTGCTTTCTTCTCGCGGACGGGAAGACGCGTCGCAGACAGCGTCGCCCGTCAGCCCGCTCTGCCCCTTGCCCGGAGTTTGTCTTGTGGCCGATGCCCTCAACCTCTCCATGTTCCGCGCGTACGACATCCGTACCCCCTCGCCACTGTTGACCGACGAGTTGGCGGTGCGGCTTGCGAGGGCCGAAGCGAGGTACTTCCGCGAGGTCCTTGGCGTGGCGGGCGTCGTGGTCGCCCATGACGCTCGGCTGACAGGACCGCGCTGCCTGAGCCTGGCCGCGGAAGTGTACCTCGACGCCGGGCTCGACGTGGTAGCCGTCCCGGGCGTCAGTTCCACCTGCCTCCTCTACTTCACGGCGATGAAGCACCCCCACTACGCCGCCGTGATGTTCGGGGCTTCACACAACCCCAAGGACGACACTGGGCAGAAGATCCTCGGCGCGAACCTCCAACCAATCGCCCGCAACATCGGCCCTGAGGGCGGACTGGAGAGCGTCAAAGCGCTGTACCTCGCCGACGAGTCGTGCAGGGGCGCTCGGCGCGGCAGGCTCACTGCGTGCGACGCCCTGGACGAGTACGTCGAGTACAGCTCCTCGCTGGCGGGCGTTGTGCCTGGGTCGCTCGCTGGTCTCCGGGTGCTGCACGACTACCTCAACGGGGCGGCCGGTCGCGAGATGAGGCTCGCGTTCGAACAGGCCGGCGCCGAGTTGACCGCGCTGCACTTCGCGGCAGACGGGACCTTTCCGCTTGGCGACCCCAATCCCGTAAAGGAGTCGGTGACGCGCGAGGGGCGAGAGCGGCTCCGACTCGGGGCGTTCGACCTCGCCACCCTCTTCGACGGAGACGGCGACCGCCTCGACTTCTACGTCGGAGACGGCACCTACGTCGCCTCCAGCTTTGTATACGCCGCGATCTTGCCGCTCCTCCGAGGGCGGTTTCCGGAGGACAACTGGGGCGTTTTCGCCGACCTCAAGTCGAACCCCCTAGCGATCATGGAGATGGCTCGGACAGGCGTCCGCGTCGAGGTGATCCGCAATGGTCACTCGCAGATCAAGCAGTCCATGATCGACGACCCGACCATGTTCGGCACTGTCGAGGAATCGGCTCACTTCTACGAGGCGTTTCAGTTCGGCGGCAGCGGCTTGCGGTTCTGCACGGAAAACTCGCTCTACATCGCCTTGTTGGTCTCCCGCGCGTTCCACGAACAGCCAGACCGGATTAGGCATCTGCTCCAACTCCAAGCTACCACCAGCCGCGAGCGTGAGTGGGGTTACAAGTTCCCGTCAGACCGGGCCCGCGCGGAGGCCATGGATGCCGTGGAGGCGCACTTCACCTCCCTCGGCGCCGCCTCCATGAAGACGATGAGCAACGGGATGGACCTCGAAGCCACCCTGCTGCGCCGCGGTCTCCCCTTCCGGATCGGCCCCAACACTCGGCTCGCGGACGACTGGCTGCAGGTCTGCCAGCGGATCTCGCAGAGCGAAGACGGGCTGGCGCGATGGGAGGCGGTCAGTGCCAACGCGCGGCTCGCCCGAACAGCCAAGGCCGACATCGCCCGCATCGTGCAAGACTACGGCGCCAGCACAGAATACCAGGGATGAAGGGCATTCAGTAAGTAGCCCGCGACGAGGCCGTGTCACTTGGTCCGACTCCCGCCTCAGCCCTCCGGCTGGCCGCACCCAACTCCACATGCGTCTCGAACCCGGCGACAGAACCGCCCTTGTTACCCGCGCCGACGTTACCGCCAGCCTTCGCGCCGTCGGGCTCCAGGCCGGCGACGTGCTGATGTTCCACAGCTCACTGAGCAGCCTCGGCACCGTGGTCGGCGGCCCTGACGCCGTGCTCGACGGCATGCTTGACGCGTTGGGTCCGCGAGGGACGTTGGTGGCGCCGACGCTCTGCCAACGGGACAAGGACCGACGCTTCGAGACGTGGGACCTCCAGCATTCCCCGTCAGACGTCGGGCTGCTGACCGAAGTGCTGCGCAAGCGCCCCCTTGCGGTACGCAGCGACCACGCTACTCACTCTGTCGCCGCGCTCGGTGCGCAGGCGGAAGCGCTCACCCAAGGCCACGCTCACGCCGGACCACGGAGGAGTCCGTGGGGGGCGCAGGCGTTCGGGCATGACAGCCCGTGGGACAGGTTCTACCGGTGGAACGTCCACTATCTGTTCCTCGGGGTCGACTTCCGGGTCAACACCATGCGCCACTACATACAGAGCGTTCTGGTTGAGGGCGCGCTTGTGCGGACGGCTCCAGAACGCCGGGACGAACTATCGAAGCGAGTCCGCGGATGGCGCAAGGAGGGCGTCTGGCCGGATTACTCGCCCGAGGAGATGGAGGCGCACCTGAAGCGCTTGGGGCTGGTCCGTTGCGGGACGATTGGATCGGCCGTTTTCCGGCTCATTCGCGCTCACGACATGGTCGACGCGGCACTGGCCGCCTTGCAGGGCGAACCGGAACGATGGTTCGGGGAAGACTTCCTCCGCTGGCTGCGCGAGACGAGCGCAGAGCCCTGCTGAGCGTTCGCGTAGACTCCCGGCAGGGATCGGCCCACGCCCGACAAATCTTACTCGCCCACAATGCCAACGAATCCACTCGCCTCCCCGGCGGAGTGCAACCTGCAAGCCCGCCCGACGCACCGTCACCTCTCAGCGCGCGCGGGACTGCTCGCGCTGGTGTCGGTGGTCCTGTTTACGGTCGTGGGCAACATCTCCGTGCTCCAGCGCTACGAGATCCCGGGCACGGGCTACCTGCCTCGCGGCGTCGTCTTCTTCCTCCTGCTGCTGCTTGGGTACAACCGCCTGATGCAGGTGCGGCTGCCGCAGTTCAAGCTCAAACGGTTCGAGCTGGTTGCAGTCTTCGTGGCGCTCCTCTCGATGAACGGCATCCCGGCGCAGGACTTTGCTCAGCACTTCTACCTGAACATCCTGGGGCTGTCTCAGTATTCTGCGCAGTACGCGACGAGCAACCAGGACCCGGTGACGAGCTACATTCCCAGCGAGCTTCTCCTCACCGACGACCCCGGGAAGCCCGTCGTCAAGTGGGCGTATCTGAGTCTGCCCCCCGGAGAACGCCCCCCGCTCCGGGACTGGATTCCCCTCTACCTGGCGTGGACACCGTATATCTTCGCGCTCTACTGGTTTCTGCTGTGGTGCGCCGCCCTGTTCTCAAGGCACTGGGAAGACCACGAGCGGCTCCTGTTCCCGCTGATGCAGATCCAGTTGGACATCCTCGACGATGACAACGGCTCCCCGGCGGCCATGCTCCGGGACAGGCGGCTGTGGATCACCTTCTCTTAGGTGGTGGTCTTCTACCTGTTCGTCGGGTTGCGCAGCTACTACCCCGCGGTCCCGGAGGTCAAGCTCGCCAAGACGACGGGGCTCCTGTTCCCCTCCGGGCCAGCCAGGACGTTCAACAACATGCTGGTTGAGGTCCGCCCGGAGATGAGCGGCATCACCTACCTCTTGACGACGGAGGTCGGCTTCAGCCTCTGGTTCTTCTTCTTCTTCCGGCACTTCGAGATCATGGCTCGGACCATGCTGGGGGTGCTCACGCCGCACAGTACCTTCCTCAACCTACAGGTGGGCGGCGGGTACCTTGTCCTGGCCGTCCTCGTGTTGTGGGGGGCGCGCCGTCACCTACGCGAGTGCTGGCGGACGGCGCTCCACGGAGGGGAGGAGGCGGCGTTCTATCGAGCCTGCTTCGTGGGGATAGCCACCGGCCTGGGCGGAATCTACGCGTGGTGCGCGCGTGCCGACGTCTCTCCGCACTGGGTTTTCATCCAGTTCGTGCTCTTCGCCCTTGCGAGCCTCGTGGCCAGCCGAGTCATCTGCGAAGCCGGGATGTTCCTGTACTCCAGCCCGCTGTTCGGGCTGAGCAACCTGGCCTTCGACAACTTCGGCAAGTACATGGCGAAGCGCGACATGGTCCTGCTCACGGCGGCGAGTTGGGTGGATCTCCGGAACAGCTCGGCGATGGCGATGCCCTTCTTCATGCAGGCATTCAAGGCCGGCCGGTCCGCCAAGATCCCGCGGTTGACCCTCGCCCTCTTCATGATGGGCTGCGTGGTGGTGTCGGTGCTGGTGTGCCACGCCGTGGTTCCCTGGACCATCTACACCTCGGGCATCGGCAAGCTGGCGCCGTGGCCGCAGGGCTCCGGTCTGGGCACGGTCAACCGGTTGGTCGGCTACCTCAACAACCCGGGGGGCATGGATCGCGAGAAGTGGTTCGGCCTGATCAGCGGGGGAACCCTCGCGTGGGGGCTGACCCTCATGCGCACGCGCTTCCTGTGGTGGCCGTTCCACCCGCTGGGGTTCGTGGCCTCCCTGTTCGGCTGGCCCATTGACCGCTACTGGTTCTGCATCTTTCTAGGCTGGATCGCGAAGGTCCTCACGCTCAAGTTCGGCGGGCACGCAGCCTATCGCGCCGGCCGGCCGCTGGCGTTCGGGGTCGTGCTGGGGCTGAGCTTCGTCATGACCGTGTGGATGATCCTGCACTACCTGTGGCCGGCACAGGCGCTCATCTACGACTGACCTCGGCGGGGTTGCCCGCGCTGGGCAGACCGCAGCCCCACGGACGACCGGCGAACCGCTCAGTACACCGGCATCTCCGGATCGACGATCGTCGCCCAGGCGGTGATCCCGCCGGCGAGGTTCCGCACCTTCCCGAACCCGCAGGTACGAAGGAACCGAAGGGCGTCCATGCTACGAACTCCGTGGTGGCAGTACACGACGTGCTCGTCCTCGGAGTTGAGCTGGTTCACGAGCTGGGGCAACTGACTCAGAGGCATCAGTTTCGAGCCCGCGATCTGGCAGATCATCGCCTCGTGCGGCTCGCGCACATCGAGCAGCACCAGCGGTTCCTCGTTAGCCCCGAGACGTTCGCTCAGATCAGTCGCCAGGATGTTGTTGGGTCCGAGGGCGCACGCCTCCTCTGCGTCGGCGACCACGCCACAGAACTGCGCGTAGTCGATGAGTTCCGTCACCGTTGGGTTCTCGCTGCAGACGGGGCAGTCGGGGTCTTTGCGCAGCTTCAGTTCCCGGAACTTGAGCGCAAGCGCGTCGAAGAGCAGCAACCGGCCGGCCAACGAATCGCCGATGCCGACGAGGAGCTTGATTGCCTCCGTCGCCTGGAGCGTCCCGATGACGCCCGGCAGAATCCCGAGGACGCCTCCCTCTGCGCAACTCGGCACCATGCCCGGAGGCGGCGGCTCGGGGTAGAGGCAGCGATAGCAGGGCCCGTCGTCGTGGTTGAACACGGACACCTGCCCATCGAACCGGAAGATGCTCCCATAGACGTTGGGCTTGCCCAACAGGACGCACGCATCGTTGACCAGGTAGCGGGTCGGGAAGTTGTCGGTCCCGTCGATCACGAGATCGTAGTCCGCCAGGATCTCAAGGGCATTCGACGAGCTGAGCGGCGCCTCATGCGTGACGATCTCGATCTGGCCATTGAGCCCTTCGAGGGTCTCCCGAGCGGACTCCAACTTCGACCGCGTGACGTCCGCCGTGGAGTGGAGGATCTGCCGCTGCAGATTGGTGAGATCCACCACGTCGAAGTCCACCAGCCCCAGCTTGCCCACTCCCGCGGCAGCGAGGTACATGGAGCAAGGCGATCCCAACCCCCCGGCGCCGATGATGAGGACGCTCGATTGCTTCAGTCTCTCCTGGCCGGGAACACCCACTTCGGGCATGATCAGATGACGGCTGTAGCGCAGGACTTCTTCGTTCGAGAGCAGCATGGGAACCTCCGCGAGGGCGGTGACGAAGGGCGGGCGTGGCGGGTCAAGTTGAGACTGAGAGACCCGGGTCAGCCGACCCGCCCTCCAGCGAATCACCGTTGGGTGCGCACGTCGGTCGTCGGCACCAACGCCCGGTCCGACGCACGCATCCCCGTCAGCAGTATGGCCCGGCCCAGAGCGGCAGGCAAGCTGTCTCCAGGCTCGAAGCGCGCATAGTGAAACTAACCCAGCCCCCAACAGTCCAACAGAGACGGCAGAGATGCCACAGACGCCGCTCCGCGGCACCCGCGAGGGACGTGGCTGACGCCGCTCAGGCGGGGCCGCTCAGTGCGCGGCCTCCACCCATCAAGTCGCCAGAGGTTCTCCCCCACCATGCACTCAGAAGCACGCGGACTGTGGCTCCGGACCGTTGCAGTAGCACTCGCAGTCCTGTCCGTTCTCGGCGTGCCACCAGTAAGGGCTGCCGAAGCTCCAGCGCCCCCGGCCGGGACGGCCACCAGCGCCCTGACCGGTGGTCTCCTTTTCACGGAGACACTGGCCTGGCAACGAGTCTACGCGCTCCGCACCACAGACGGAGCGCCAGCGGCGTTCCTGGACTTCCTGAACTCCTACCCCCGCAGCACCTACTGCGACGACGCCCTCTACTGGCTGGCATACGCCTACTCCCGCCAGAAGCTCTACCCCGAGGCCATGGCTGCCTGGCGGAAGCTCATCGACACCTACCCCCAGAGCACCTACGCAGACGACGCCACCTGGAGCCTGGCGGCGCAATGCGTCAGCAACCGCGACTACGCTGCCGCGATTCAGGTCTACCGATTCTTCGTCACGTCCTTCCCGGGCAACCCTAATGCTGACGACTCCCTCTACAACATCACTCGCTATGCCCGGTACCTGAAGGACAAGGAGCAGGGCAAAGCCACTTCAGAGTGGGCCTACCAGGCGCTGGTTGCCAGCTATCCCAGCAGTGACCTCTGCAGCAGCGCGCTGTACCAGCTCATTCAGAGCCTCTACCGCGACAAGGACTACCAGTCCTGCGTGGGATTGTGTCGTAGATTCCTGGAGACTCAGCCGTGCAACGACTACGCGGATGAGACGCAATACCAGATCGTGATGTGCTACTACGGGGCGAAAGTGTACGACCAAGCGCTCAAGGAGATCGACGCGCTCAAGGCAGACTTCCCCGGCAGCAGCTACATCGACTACGTCCGGACGTACGAAGAGAGGATGCGCATGGCGCAGATGCGGCTGCCAAAGGCGTTCGACCCGGAGGAGGAGCTGGAATACCGGGAAGCTCACAAGGGCAATCTGCCCCGTCGCCGCCAGTACACCCGACGGCTGTACACACCCAAACAGGCGGAGGTGCCCGGCGCACCCCAGGAAGAGGAGATCTCGGCCGGGGATCTCTTCGACGCCGCCGTGTCTGCCCGCAACGCCCGCCAGTGGGAGCGTGCGTTGATGTTCTATCAACTCGTCCTGGATCACTTCCGCGGCGACACCTACTGGGACGACGCGCTCTACAACATGGCGCAAGTCTATGATCTCGCCGGCGACAAGGTCCGCGCGGCTGCCTCGTACCACCGTTTTTACGCCGAGATGACTGGGAGCGACCTCCAAGACGACGCGCTCTGGAGTCTCGCCCAGTTGTACAAGGCAGAGGGAGTCGACCATCGGGCATACGAGGTCTATCACGAGATCGTCGAGCAGATCCCGTTCAGTGCCTACGCCTCACCGGCCCTCGACGCACTGAAGAAGTACTATTTCGACACGCGCAATGTCACTGGGCTGTTGGGACTCTACCAACTCATCCTCCGGCGATTCCCCGGCCACAATCTCTGGCCGGAAGCGGCGTTCCAGACCGGCTGCATCCAGATGATGTACCGTGAGTACCCCAAGGCGCGGGAGGCCTTCAAGGTCGTTCTGGACAAATGCCCGACCAGCGACTGCGCGGTCCAGGCCCAATTCCTGCTGGCGGAATGTGAGCGCCGCCGGGGCGAGACGCGACGTGCTCGGGAGTGCTACCGAGCACTCGTCGAGCGCTGGCCGACGAGTGGGCTGACGGATGACGTCCTCGCACGACTGGACCAACTCTCCAAGCTGACAGCGGCTGCCCGCAGCGACGACCCCAAAGAGGGCGCCCCTCCCGAGGGCGAGGCGGAGCAGGAGGGCGGCAAGACGCCCGCTGCAGCCGAGGAATCGCCGGCCCCGCCGGCGAGCCCAGCGAAGCCGCCGGAGCCCAAGCCTGCCGACAAGCCGACGCGGGCGCCAGCACAGCAGGTCTCGCCTCAGGCGACCAAGCAGGGGGCCGCCGCAACCGCGGACCCTCCGGCTCCGGACCCCAACGCCAAGTTGGAGGAGGAGCCGGAGGACAAGGCGCCTCCCACCCTCGGTCCGGAGGAGTGGAAGGACTGCAAAGCGGACATCTTGGAGCAGTTCCCCGACGGGCTGAAGGGTCTGGCCGATCCGACCGCGCCCAACTCCCGCAACCCGCTGCACGTGGTGTTCAGCACCCGTAGGGCCACGCCGTTGGCGCTGAACATCGGCTGGTGTACTGCTGGCGCGGGGACCTTCGCGGTCAACCTCTTCCTCAACGGCAGAGTGATGGGCACCGTCTGGCCGGACACCAAGCAGCCGATGATCGTCGAGATCCCCAAGTGGATGGTGCGTCGAGGGCGGAACCACTTGGTTCTGTACGCTCCCATGGATAGCGGGCAGTGGGACTATTTCGCCATTCTGGGCGACGGCTTGGCTTCGGCGGAGACGGAGGCATCGAGGAAGAAGGCTGAGGACACGAAGGCGCAAGCAGCGACCCCGCCGCAGCAGCCGCTGAGCGAAGAGGAACTGCAGAAGGCCTGGCAAGACGCCCTGCAGGACCCCTTTAGCGACCTGTGGGCGGGGCGACGACTGACGGTGGGGAAGAAGGACTCGCGCTACCTCGAGTTTTCGCGAACGACGCCGGGCAAGTTCGTGGAGTGGTGGGTCGACTTGGACAATACCAAGTACGGCGTTACCCCGAACACCACGTTTGAAGCGATGATCGACTCCCTGACCAAGGAACCGGACAAGGCAGAGGAGTGGCTGGTGCGGGCGCGAGCAGCGTTCGCCGACGGCAGGTATGCCGATGCCGCGCCCGTCTACGCCGGTCTGGCTTCCGTCAAGACGCTACCGGCGGAGTTGCAGAAGACCAGTCGCGAGATGGTGCGCATCGCTCAGGAGCTGGTGAAGCGGCCTACATATGACGCCATCACCACTGACCACTTCTGCCTGCTGGCGCCGCTGGAGACAACGGTCCTGCTCCGGCAGTACGATGTCCCGCAGCTATGGGAGGCAGCGTACACGGTGCTGGCCGAGTGGGCGGGAGCCGTTCCGTACGGCGGCGACCGCTTGGTGGTGGTCTATGACCCCGACTTCGCGTCGTACCTCGGCGGCAACCCGCTTCGCCTCAGCACCCGCTATGCTCAGGAGCCACCACAATGGGAGCCGATGTTCACCTGCCTGGCGCAGGCGTTCTTCTACACGCCGGCTGTCTACGCCGCCGTTGGCCGCAACTACTACCTGGCCTATGCGCTGTCCACGTTCGCCTCGTGGCGGCTGCCCGAGGTGTTGCTCCCGGCGCTCCTGCCCGGTACATACGCCTCCACAATTGCCGCGCAGAGGACCAAGTACCTGACGGACTGCGACCTGTACGTGGGTCAAGGGGCCGACCTCAAGCGCTTCAATGCCAACGTGGCGACGGGCTTGTTGCTCAAGCTGGCCGCGCAGACCAAACCGAAACCGGAGAGCTCTGCCGGGACCGCCTGGCCCGCGTGGGGGGAGTTCTGCAAGCTCGCCACGGAAGAGGCCCCTGCGCTGGCCAAACTCACTGCGCCCGACGAGGCCTGGGCGATCTTCAGCTACTTTGCAGCCAGGGCGTTCGGGGACGGCTCGGCGGAGATCATGGGGCGCTGTGGCATCTCCCCTACCGAGGCGGCACAGGCGGCAGTGTCGAAGGCACTCGAGGACGCCAAGGCCCCGGCAGCCCCGGACCCAAAGGCGTAGGAGCGCCGGCTGACGCCGTTCCCGTCGTCGGCTCGCCAGCCCTGTCCCGTGCTCCCATTCCTGCGGTGCGGCGGGTCGGCCCCTACTTGAACATGTCCGGCGCGAGTCCCCGATATAGCCGGTACACCTTCCAGATGTAGTTCACGGTCTCCCGGTAGGGCGGAACGCCGCCATGTCGCTTCACGGCACCCGACCCGGCGTTGTAGGCGGCGAGGGCCATTGCGAATTGCTTATCCCCGTACCCCCGGTACCGGTCGAGATTCCCCCGGAGAATCTTGATTGCGGCAGCCAGGTTCTGCTCAGGGTCGTACGCGTTGGAGACGCCCATCCCCGCCGCCGTTCCCGGCATGAGTTGCCCCAACCCCATGGCGCCCTTCGGCGAAGTCGCCGTCAGTTTGAAGTTCGATTCGGCAGCGACAATGGCGATGACGAGTCGTGGATCCAGTTGGTGCTGCAGGCTGAAGCGCAGGACTATGTCGGCGATCCAGTTGGCGTAGTCTTGGGACAGCTTGGAGTTGAACCGCCGGATACAGGCTGCGTAGCTGGGGCGCAATTGGGCAGTTCGGCTGCGGAGATCGGCGGCCGTGGTCAGCCGCACAGCGGCTTGGGGAGCGATGGTCGTCGGGCGCTCCTGCGCGGCCGTCTGGTCGGTGGGGACAGTCCGGGCCCGCGCCACCCCCCGGGAGGGCAGGGACGCCGCAGTGGCTGCACCTCCGGTCTCGTTCGGCCCGGTAGCTTCCTGCACCGGTGCAGGGGCGGCAGCCGCGACCAGCCGGAGCCGGCCGCCACCAGTCTTTGTGTCGGGCACGGTGACGAGCGCCCGCACTTGCCGTCCGTTGACCAACTCGGGCAGAGACTGGTCGCAGTCGAGGTATTCGGTGACTCCGCCGTCTTGGAGCAAATACGTCGTGCGCTCACCGGCGGAGATCCTGCCGACGATCATCCCGGTGACCTCAACCGTCTTCCCCGCATACTTGTCCCGGGTGAGGCGCAGCGTGCGCAGCGAAGAGGTCCCCGTAACGCCGTGGGTCTTCTTGGCCGCGGCGAAGAGCTCGGCGCCTTCGTCGTCCGCTGTTGCCGCCGGTTGCCCGGACCCCGCCCAGGCGAGGGCGCAACCGACAAACACGACAATGCCCTTCCCGAGGCTGACTTGGGCAGTTTTCATGACCGTTAGCGTACGGTACTGACGGCTGGAAGTCAAGTGGTCCGGGAGATCAGCGAGCGGCTGCCTGACGACAATCACGGCAGTTGCCTCCCCTTCCTCCGCCCCGGGGAGCGATCCGCAATCGCCTCGCCGACGGTCTCTCCACAAGCCGCCACCACGTGCCGTGCTGGGGTATACTCGGCAGATCATCGCCCGTTAGGAGTGGCTGCATGCACGTAGTTCAGTGTCCTCGCTGCGAGCGGTACAATAACGTCCCAACCGGGACAATCAACGAAGTGCGGACGCTGAAGTGCGTTCGGTGCGGGACGCCGCTGCCGGTAGACCAGCGGTACGTGGACCCGGGTCCGCCAAAGATCGGGGCCGCCGACGTATTCATGCCCGCCCTCGGTCTGGTGTTCTGGCCCGCCGGGCTGGCGTATACCTGGCAGGCGTTTCTGCGAGCGCCTGCCGCGGAGAAGCCGAAGTTCAAGGCCGGCTTCGCCTGGGTCTTCATGGGCGCGATTCTGCACTTCGCGCTGTTCTTCACGTGCCAACCCGTGCACGACTTCTACGTGGCCTTCTGGGCCAAGCTGCAGAGCCTGCACTGACCCGCTGCCGCCCTCAGCTCACGTACTCGCCGTCGGCGGCGTAGATGCGCGGCCCCTCGCCCGGAGGCGTGACATAGGCAGGAGCCATCCGGCTGTTCTCACCGAAGATGCCGTCCCTCAATTCGGCACCCGCCCCCACTTCGACGCCGTCGAACAGGATGCAGTTCTCCAGTCGGACACCGGCGCCAACCTTCACCCGTTCCCCGAGGCTGACGTGCGGCCCGATCCGGCAGTCGGCCGCGACCTCGGCAGAGGGAGCAACATGATTCGGCGGCACCGTCCCGCCGCCAAACCGGGCGGGGTCGGCGGCGTGTCCTTCGCAGAGTACCACTCGGTTCGTCTCCAGCATCTCTGCGGGTGTATTGACATTGGTGCGCCACGAGTCGCACTCCACATACCCGATCTCGTGCCCTTCGGAGAGGAGCATTTGGAGCGCGTCCGGCAGGTAGTACTCCCCCGAGTCGCTGACGCGGGTGCGGCAGACAGCCTCCAGGATTCCCGGCTCGAAGACGTACATTCCCGCCATGGTGAGATCGCTCTTGGGGTGCGTCGGCTTCTCTTCCAGCCCCACAACATGATGCCCCTCAAGTTCCACCACCCCGTGCTTCGTGGGATCCGCAGCGCGCTTGAGGCACAGGGTGGCGACGTGGCCCTGCTCCTGATGGTTGGTCAGCAAACGGGTGAGGTCGAACGGCGTCATGTTGTCGCCGAATGTCAGCAGGAACGGGTCGCCGTTGAGCAGAGGAATGGCGCACTGGAGGGCATGGGCGGTGCCTAACGGCTGCGCTTGCCGGACGTATCGAAGGCGGACCCCCAGAGAGGCGCCATCCTGGAAGGCAGCCCGGATCGCGCCTTCGTCCTCACCCACCACGATCACGATCTCGCGGATCCCGCAACGCGCTACTCGCTCGATGTTGTACCAGAGCAGCGGCTTGCCCGCGATGGGCATCAGCACTTTGGGGCGCGTGTCCGAAAGCGGTTGAAGACGGGAGCCTTTTCCTGCTGCCAGGATGACTGCCACACTGGTGTTCATTGACGTTCGCAAACCTCTCTCTGCCTCCGGACGCCATCAGCCCGCCGACAAGTTGATTCTCCAAGCGGAGTGCCATGCAGCCCCTCCGCGCTCCGCGCCACGAAGGTTGCCATCATAGCACTGTTCCATGGGGGTGTCAATGCACTGGCCAGCCGCGTCAGGTTCGGCTATACTAACCGGAGCCGTTCCCTGATCCGTGGAGGACCTCCCCGCTCGCATGCCACGACTCGACAAGATGATTGACTTCCTGACCAAGCAGGGCGCCACAAGGATGGAAGTCCCGAGCGATCACACCTGCCGTCTTACTACCCCCTCCGGAGACCGCCTGCTGAACCGGGTGTTGACTCGGGCCGAAGTGGAAGCGATGGTCGAGGAAGTCCTTCCGGACGACTGCCGCCGGAGATACGAGGCGGGCGGCACATTCCTGTTTGCCTATGCGTTCAGCGAACAGACCTTCGCCGTCCAGATCTCCAAGACGACCGAAGACCTGACACTCACCCTCGCCACCAGCCCGGGCGCGATTGAACAACCCAAGCCATCGTCTTCCTCGCTGCCCACAGGCACGCCCGCACCGCCAGTAGCGTCGGCAGCGCCGACGACGCTCGGGCCCGAGTCTACCCAGGCGTCATCCGTGTCGCGCCCAGAGACACCCCGTCCTGCTGTCGCAGCACCGCCGCAGAGGGTTGCTCAACCGTCGGGCCCGCCGAGTCACCGGGACTATGAGCCGTCCGCGGAGCCCGACGTGGAACTCATCCGCCTCGCAGAGGCTGCCGCTGCCTACGATGCCCTCGACGTGCTCCTGCTGCCCGACGAGCCCCCCTGGGCGCGGTTTGTCGAGGGAGTACGCCCTCTCGAGCAGTTCGAGGCACTGACGCCCGCCAGGATCGAGGAGCTGGTCCTGCCGCTCTGCCCCGGGGCAGACCTGACCGCACCCACGCTGTTCGGACTGCCTCTCGGCGACCGCTACCGGGCCCGCTTCACGGTATCCCAGACCCGCGGACGCCTCAGCGCCACGGCCCGCTTGCTGAGTGCCGTGCCCCGCACATTGGCTGAGATCCACGCTCCGGAGGGGCTTGCGGGGCTCGCCTCGCACACCGAGGGATTGATCCTCGTGTTCGGTCGCGCAGGTGACGGCCGTACCACCACCACAGCCGCGCTGGTCGACGCCCTCCGGCGCCAACGGGAGACGTACCTCATCACGCTGTCGCCAGCGCTGGAGTACGTCCACCGCTCCGACAACGGCATTGTAAGCGAACGAGAACTGGGTACCTCGCCGGCTTCCTGGGAAGCCGGCCTCGACGCGGTGGCCGCCGAGCGCCCCGGCGTTGTGACGCTGGAGAACCTCCGTGCCCCGCAAGTGCTCTCAGCAGCCGTGCGCCTCTCCCAGGCTGGGATATTGGTCATTGCGGAGGTTCCCGCGACCGGCACCGTTGCGGGCATGGCTGCGCTCTGCCGCGCGCTGCGGCAGGAATCCCCCACTGCGGTCGAGGCATTTGCAGAGGTCTACTGCGGGAGCAGCTTCCAGGTACTGTGTCGGACGCGGAACGGCGGGGTCCGAGCTGCCTTTGAGGTTGTCCTCAGGAGCAAAGCCATCGTCGCCTCGCTCCAGGCGGGGGAGACAGGCGACTTGCTGGCCCACGCTCGCAGCGGCCGCGCCCAGGGGATGGTCGTGTTGGGTGAGGCACTCCTGCGGCTGACTCAGGACGACGAGATTGGGCCGACGGAGGCCTTGCGCGCGGCGTGCGACAAGCAGGAGATGCGGGACATGCTCACCGCGGCCGGTCGGCCGGTGGACGACGCGGGGTAGGGCCAGCGTCCGGCTTCTCCTCGTTGCCCACGGCAGACGCCCTCGCCAGGGGACTCACGGCGCGCTACCAAGTGGGTCCCGCGATGAGAGACAGGCTCTCCTCGATTCCCGCCAGGCGCTGCTCCTGGGTCTCCAGTTGGTCGCGGCGTGCGGCGGAGTCGAACTCGGTCTGCTGCCGCTCTGTCTCGAGTCGGCTCAGCGTCTCGCCCACGTCGTGGATGGCTTCGTCCATGGCGGAGTCCACTCTGGTCCGCAGTTGCCGGAGCCTGCTCTTCACTTCCTTCTCGATGTTGCGCATGAGCGAATCCACTAACTGGCTCAGGGGCTCCTCCAGCTTGTCACAGAGCGCGGTCTGAACGCGCCGACGGAACACCGAGGTCACTCGCGATCCGGCCAAGATGCCGCCCAGCATGACCACGGCGCCTACTCCGCCAAACAGCAGCACACTGCCGACCGTGAGCGCCAGCGTGCTGCCGATCGTGATGGTGCCCGCCCGGTTCAGGTGCGCCCGGAACTCCTCCGGGTCGAAGTCCACCGAGAAATCCAGTTCGTCGGGCGCGCTCAGACCTTCGAGATTGAAGCCGATCTCCTGGTTCATCTGCTCGAGAATCGCCGTGCACTGGCCCATCACTTGCCGGGTCACTCTGCCCAGATAGGTGGTTACCTCATCAAGCTTCGGCTGGAGCTCGGCGGCCAGCAGGTCTTTCACGCAGATGGGAACCAAGTCCTCGGCGTGCTGGAGTTGGTCCCAGTCGTAGCCGCGAATGGCCTCAAAGGTCTTTTCCTTGACGATCCACGCCAGCCGCATCCAGTCAATACTGCCGGCACCCATTACCAACTGATCCGCTTCGCTCACCAGTTGATCGAGGCTGGCGAGGGTGTTGTCCTTGGCACCCGCAGCTTTCTCCAGAATGGGTCGTGTCTTCTCGACCTCGCTGCGGATCTCGGCGAGGTCCATCTGCAGACCTTTCAGTTCCATCTGCACCGAGGAGCGGAGGCTGCGGAGGCTGGACAGCGCAGCATTGGCTTGCTCGTCCACGAACTGCTGTCCGCGGCTCCGGATCAAGAACAGGTCGAGCCCTTCGACGAACTCCGGGAACCCACTGGCCTGCGTCTTGGCCGGATCCTGTGCCTGCACCCCCTCGGTGAACAGCCGGGCGGAGACCGGGTAGATCTCCGGCGACTCGATGCCCGCATGTTGAGTGATTGTTCGTCGAGTGTAGTTGAGCGACTGCTGCCGCTCGCTCTCGTCGAACCGGTCGATCTTGGTAACCACGAACAGGAAGCGGTTGACGTAGTCCTGCAGAAAACGGAGGAAGTTGCACTCGCTGGCGCTGATGACGGGGTCGGTATTGATGAGGAACATCACGGCATCGGCCGTGTGGACGAAGCCGCGGGTGGCTTCGCCGTGCTCCGGGTTGATCGAGCCGATGCCCGGAGTGTCGACGATGACGATGCCATCCTCCAGGAACGGAAAAGGCGCCCGGATCTCCACCCGCTCGACGGCATTGGCGGGCGCCCGGGCTTCTGCCATGGCGGACCCCTCGGACTCGATCTCCTCGTAGGAGAGCTGCTCCACCTCGGCTTTACTGCGGAACCGAGCCACCCGCTCGGCCAATTTCGTCTCCAGCTCCGCCCCGTCGAGGTTCTGCCCCGTGACGTACTCCGGGAGGCGCGCCAGCGGGATCCGCTCCGGCTCCCTCCCGTCCCGAAAGAACACCAGCGCCGACTCCTCCTCGCCGTACGACAGCACGGTGATGGCAGCGGTCAGCGGCTGGATCGCGGTGGGCAGGATCTCGCCTTGCCCCAGCAGCGCGTTGATCAGGGTGCTCTTTCCGCGGCTGAACTCCCCCACGACCGCCAGGGTGAACCGGCTATCGGTAAGGCGCTGGGCGCACTCGCGCAGCACTTCCGACCGCGGCACCCGCTGGCCCTGGTGCGTAACCGTCGAGCTGCGCTCGTCGGCAACCTCTGCCAGCGCCAAAATGGCTTCTGCGGATTGCTGGGCCAGTTGCCGATGATTCCTGAGTAGGTCTCGTTCTGCCATTTCCTGCTCCCGTCTCGTCCTCGGGTTCGGCGCCCCGGGGTGCATACAGTGTACTGCGCCCGCTGGCGCTAACCAACACAGCACGCCCCCAGAACGCTCGCATCGGCCACTCCGTTGCACTCAATCCAGTTGGGTGGGCCGACGCAAAGGTGTTGTTCGCTGCCGAGCTCCCCAATTCCTGTCTAGCGCAGTACCGCCTTCGTCCGATCTGCGCAAGCGAGAGCGGCTCGACCCCGCCCAGCAGGGAGGTCAGCACCCATGAACACACTCGACGTTCGGACTCGCAGCCGGATCGAGTTCGTCGACGTCAGCGCAGCCGTGAAGACCGCCATCGAGCGGAGCGGCATCCGCGAGGGGCTGTGCCACGTGTTCGTCCCGCACACAACGGCGGGAGTGACGATCAACGAGGCTGCCGACTCCGACGTGCAGCGCGATCTGGCAGCCGCTCTTGAGGCGCTCGTCCCCGACCATGGGCAGTACCAGCACGCCGAGGGCAACTCCCCGGCACACGCCAAGGCGACTCTCGTCGGCTCGTCCGTGACCGTCCCCATATCAAACGGGCAGCTCGCCCTCGGGACATGGCAGGGGCTCTACTTCTGTGAGTTCGACGGCCCCCGCAGCCGGAAGGTGCACGTCACCGTCGTGGGCGCGTAGGGGTTGAGTCTGACCAACCCGTAGCCCGAGGCGCCAAGCCGAGCAAGCCGAGGGGGGCACTCGCTTGGCGCTCGTGGCTGCTGTCACGCTTGCGGCAACCCGTCTTGCACTCGCCGCAGGACATCCCAGTAGGCGCCGCGGTGCCCTGCCCGGATTGCCTCCACCAACTCGTCGTTCGCGTTGTAGTTGTAGCCGCGCGCCTCGGCCTCGGGTGCAACGAAGAAGAACCGCGGGTCCTCCCCAATCTCCTCGGCTACTAGCGCGAACGGGGCCTCGCCCAGTCTCTCAGACACCACGAAGGTGGGCGCCAAGAAGGGCCACGGGGTCTCGCCAGCGCTGTGTAGACGCACCCGCGTGTCTCCCCCTGCCGACGACGACAGCCACCGCGCCAGCGGCGTCCCCGCATACACCCGGATCCCAAGCGAGATGCCAACTCGATCGGGACTTAGTTGCTTCATGAGGGCAACGGTCTGCCGCACTGTCGCTGGTGTCTCCCCGGGTCCACCCAAGAGCAAGTCAAGCATCACCGCGAGTCGGTTCTCGCGGCACCATCCCAACGCGGCGCGGATGTCGTCTACACTGTGGTCACGCCCGAGCCGGCGTAGCATGTCCGCGTTGCCGGCATCCACCCCAAAGTTGATCCCGACGCACCCAGCATCGCGCATCGCGACGCACAACTCGCGCGAGAACACCGCCGGCGAGCAGTAGGCATACCACCGCATGGAGTCGCCCAGCCCGGCGTCGGCGAGCGCGGCGCAAACGGCCAGCGCGTGTTCCGGCGGGCGGTTGAACTCAGAGTCGCACGTGTGCCAGTGCGTGACCCCCTGTCGAAGCAGCGAAGCAGCTTCCTGGGCGACGTTCTTCGGCGGGCGCAGCCGGACTTCCCGGCCCTTGGCCACCGGGTCCGCGCAGTAGACGCAGGCGCCATCGCACCCGCGCTTGGTCTCGATTCCCGCCTGCCCGCCGTCACGGAAGTAGCGGGCGTTGTCGATGACGTTGCGGGGACTCAGGTCCAGCGTGTCGAGAGAAGCGCGGGCAAGGACAACCGCTTCACGTTCCCTCCCGGGCACGACAATACCCGGGATTCCCCGCGGCTCTTCCCCGGCGCTCAGCGACCGGACGATGGCTGGCAACGCGTCCTCCCCTTCGCCGGCCACTCCGTAGTCCGCCCCAAGGAACGCCAGCGCCGCGACAGGGCTGGTTGAAAACCCGACGCCGCCGCAGACAATCGGCAGCCCAAACGCCTCCTTGAGCGTCCGCACAAGCTGCTTCGTCCGCGCCAACACGAAGTCCTGGCTGCCAAAGTAGCAGTCGTCAACATTGCGGACAGTCACCGCGACAGCATCCCCGCGTTCGCCGTCCGCGGCGCGGCATATCGCTGCGTCGGCGTCCGGCTCAAAGGAGAGATCGAGCAGTGAGAACGCGACCCCGTGCTGACCCAGCGAGGCGCCCAGGTAGTCCAAAGCCAGCGGTCCAATGGCTGGCTTCATCTGGTTGGGGTTGACGAGCAATACCGACGGAGAGCGCACAGCAGGGGACTCCTCCGGGCAACGCAGCTACTGGCCTTCCAGCCGAACAGGCGGAGCAGGAGTCGCCTTCGGGGGCGTTGCGGGCACCGTCGGCGCTGCTCCCTCGGGACCGGGCTTCTGTTTGAGAAGCGGCGAACTCGTCCTCGGCGTTCCTGTCTGCGGGACCGTGGGCACCGCGGGGCTTGTTCCCGGGGTGATCGCGGTCGCCTTCGGCTTGACGCGAGGCGGCGCCAGAGCTGTTCCAGCGGCCGGCGGAGCCGCGGAGTGCGTTGTGCCGATTGGCGGCACGTCCGGGGCCGTGACGCGCGGAGTCTCTGGAGGGGTGGTAGGGCGCGTCTCGGGGCTTCTCCCCATTGGACCAGTCTCCCCGCCGGTCGTCAGCGGCGTTTCCAGAACGGGTGGCTCAGGACGGCGGGTGCCGTCGTCCATCAGCACCCGCGGGCCCTCGGCGGTCCCTTCCTCTTGGGCCGCCGCCACGCCTTCCTCCGGCAAGTGGGTCGGCTCCGGGTCGGGCACGGGCGCGCGTGGGATCGTCATGCTTGCGTATCGCGACCGCCCGGCGTCGCGCCACTGCATGAAGCCGAAGGCGTACCCCATGAGCTTCTGCAGCATCTCACCGGCGGCACTGGACATCATGACCCACTGGCCATTCTGCGAGTGGCCGGGAAGCGTCTCCGTGGCCACCCCGTCAGGAGGCACTTTGCGCATGAAGGCCGCCAGGCTCATCATCTCCGAGTCGCTCATGTCGGTATCGACGGCTCCCTGGATCGCCTTGACGATAGCCGGGAGCTTGAGCAGTTTGTTCGGCTGCAGAAGCTGGTGCGCCATGGCGCGCATGAGCTGCTGCTGTCGCCGCATACGGCCGATGTCGGCTTCGGCGTCTTTGCGGAAGCGCATGTACTGGTGCGCCTTCGGCCCGTCCAGGAGTTGGGTGCCCTTCTTCAGGTGGATATGCAAATTGCCCCAGTTGTCGTCGTAGTTCATATCCTTCTCGACATCGACGGTCACCCCGCCCATGGCGTCCACGACCTTGACCGACCCCTCGAAGTTGGCGCGGACCCAATGGTCAATCTCCAGGCAGAGGTTGTCGCGCAGCGTCTGGATGAGCAGCTCGGGTCCGCCGAAGCTGTGGGCGGCATTCACCTTCATGACGCCCGCTCGCGGGATGCGCATGAGCATGTCGCGGGGGACTGACAATATGCTCACCTTGTGGGCGGTCCGGTCCAAGTAGAGGACCATGATCGTGTCCGACCGTCCGTAGGTCTTCATGACCTGCCCGCGACGGTCTCGATCGACGTCCCGGCCAATCACCATGACGGTGAGGTAGTCCTTGGTGCCGAACACGAGGTCCGGCGAACCCGCAACGTTCGCCATGGCCGACATCACCGACGCTATGGACCGGAACCCACCCTCCCGCGAGGCCGGCAGCAGCCAGTACATGGCTCCTGTCGTCCCGGCAAAGGTGAGGAGGAAAACGGCTGCTGCCCAGGCCCACGTCTGGCGGGTGACAAGGGACTTCGGAGGGCCTTTCTGGGGGGGAGTGTTACCCATCATCGCGAGTCTATCATGAATGCGTCTACCAGTCAATTCTCCACCAACCGGCTTCTTGTGCTCGGCAACTCAGATTGTGGACGCCTCGCCGTTGACCGTGCGGCGAGGGGCTTCTACAATAGAACGCCGGTCGCTGGCCGCTGTCACGCCCAATCCCCCACGGCGGCAGGCGGAACACCTCCCCCGTGCAGAAGGCGGGCTCACAATGTCTGAACACGTGATTGGCATCGACGTTGGCACCGGCAGCGCGCGCGCCGGAGTCTTCGACCTCCAAGGCAACCTCAAAGCTGCCGCGACGTGCGAGATCGACGTGTACAAAGACGGCGACTTCGCCGAGCAGTCGTCGCGGCAGATCTGGGACGCCTGCGCGCAGGTGGTCCGGCAGATCGTCGCCGAGAGCGGGGTCAATCCAGCCGACGTGGTAGGTCTCAGCTACGACGCCACGTGTTCGCTTGTGGCCGTCAGCACCCGCGGGGAAGCGCTCTCCGTCGCCCGCGACGGCGATCCCGCCCACGACATCATCCTGTGGATGGACCATCGCGCGAAGGACCTCGCCGCAGAGATCACCGCCACCAAACACCCGGTGCTGCGGTACGTCGGCGGGATCATCTCCCCGGAAATGGAGCCGCCCAAGCTCAAGTGGCTCAAGCAGAACCTGCCCGACACTTGGGCGAAGACTGACAAGTTCCTCGACCTCGCGGACTTCCTCACCTGGAAGTCAACCGGCAACGACGTCCGCAGCCTGTGCACTTGTGTCTGCAAGTGGACTTACCTCGGGCATGAGGGTCGCTGGGATCAGACGTTCTTCGACCAGATCGGGATCGGGGACCTGTTCGAGGGCGGCCGCGTGGGGAACGACGTGCGACCCATGGGCGCGTTCATTGGCAACCTCACCAACGAGGCCGCAACTCACTTCGGGCTGACGACAAGCTGCGCCGTGGGCGTGGGTCTCATCGACGCACACGCGGGCGGCGTCGGTTCGATGGGCTCTGTGTTCGAGCATTCTCCCGAGTCCAAACTGGATGACCTCCAGTCCGTCCTCGCCCTCATCGGCGGGACCTCTTCCTGCCACATGGCCGTCAGCCTGGAGCAGCACTTCATCCCCGGCGTGTGGGGTCCATACTACGGCGCCATGCTCCCCGGCATGTGGCTGGCTGAAGGCGGTCAGAGCGCCACCGGCGCCCTTATTGATCACGTCATTGCCAACCATGCGCTGAAGGCGGAGCTGCAGCAGCAGGCGGAGGCGGCCGGTCAAGACGTGTACCAGTTCCTCAACGCCCGCGTGGCGAAGCTGAAGGAGCAATCCGGTCGCGGCCCCGAACTGACGAAGAACCTGCACGTCCTCCCCTACTACCACGGCAACCGTTCGCCGCGCGCCGATGCCTACGCCTTGGGAATCGTCGACGGTCTCTCCCTCGACCAGTCGCTGGACACCGTGGCGCTCTCGTACTACGCCCACCTCCAAGCCATCGCCTACGGCACCCGCCATATCATCGACGAGATGCGCCAGGCCGGCTACGGCATCCAGCGCATACACGCCTGCGGCGGCGGCACCAAGAACCCGCTCTGGCTACAGGAACACGCCGACATCACCGGCTGCGACGTGTACCTCCCCGGCGAGCCCGAAGCCATGCTGCTGGGAACCGCCGTCTTCGCAGCCCTCGCCGCCGGCAAGTTCGCCTCCGTCCCCGCCGCCATGAAAGCCATGTGCCGCGCCGGCGCCTCCCTCCCCGCCAACGCTGCCACTGCCGCCTACCACCAGGCGAAGTACGAGTGCTTCGTGGACCTGTACGACCAGCAGCTCGCGCGGCGAGAGCGGCTGCGGGCGTTCTGACCGACGGCAGCTCACTTCCACAGACGGACCGTGAACTGCTCGTCCTCCCCGATCAGGTCAGGTTCCGTGCCGTTGTGCTCCCGCATTCCCTTCACGATCTTGCGCGGCACGCCCATGCCCAGGTGCTCCAGATCGCCGTAGTCGCGCATGACGTCCTTCAGCAGTTCGTTGCGAGCCGCGCGGCAGCCGGTTCTCATCCGGGCCGGGGTGACTCCATTGGGCAGACGGCCAGGAGCGTCTGCCAGCCCGCCAAGTCGTCGGGCGCCGGGGCTTCCTGTTGGCGGACCCGCTCAAAGTAATCGCGCAGTCGGCGCCGATCCAGTTCGGGCAGCGAGGATCCTGACACCGGCTGGATGTCCGGCCGCACCGCTCCCCGTTGCTGGAACAGCCGCGCCAGTTCCTCGGGGCTGGCTTCTCGCCTCTGCGTCCCGACGCGGATGTAGTAGGTCCGGTGGTTGTCGTGCCACACATGATGGACGCGCCACCCTCGTTCCACTCGGACCACGGCGACGTCCTTCCCGGGGCTTGCGTCGCGGACAAGGGCGAAGTGAGGGATCAGCTCCGGGCGGTTCTTGTCGCGACAGGCGCTCATGACCCACTCCTCGAGATGCGTGCGCGTCAGGCCGCGGATCGTGCCGTCGTCGGCCACACCCAGCAACACGGTGCCGCCATGGAGGTTGGCGAAGGCAACCAGTTCCTTCGCGAGCGACCGGTTGTCGATCTCCTCCCGCTTGAACTCAATGCCGGAGGACTCGCCGTTCTGCAGGATCTCCCGCAGTTCGCTCCGGGTCATGTGTCATTCCTCTCCTTCCGTCCCGCTTCGTTCAGCACCAACAGCAGCCCGCAGAGTGTCTTGGCGTCGCAGACGTCGCCGTTGCGAATAGCGGTCGGGGCTTCCGCCAATGGCAGGGTGAAGACTTCGAGGAACTCGTCCTCGTCAAGGCTGTTTCCGACAGGCACCAGGTCGCGGGCCGCGTAGACGTGCAGAAGTTCGCTGCTGTAGCCGGGCGCCAGATACGACTCGAACAGCTTCTCCATCCTCCCGGCGGCGTATCCTGTCTCCTCGATCAACTCCCGGCGCGCGCACTCGTCGGGCGACTCACCAGGCTCCAACATGCCGGCGGGAATCTCGATCAAGACCCGGCCCGCGGGCTGCCGGAACTGGCGGATCAGCACCACGGTGTGTTCATCGAGCAGCGGGACAATCGCCACTGCGCCGCGGTGCTCCACCACTTCGCGCGTGGTGACTTTCCCGTCGGGCGTGCGGACCGTGTCCACGCGCAGGTGGATGATCCGGCCCTCGAAGACAGACTCTGAGTCGAGAAGCTCTTCGGTCAGTTCGTTCAACGCCACAGGTACTTCACCCCATAGAGCAGCAGTTTGAGATACTCGTTGTTGACGGCGATGAGTTCCCGCTCCCGAGTCCACCACTCGTCCACCCGCGACTCGTCGTACTGGGAGGGCACAGCGTACACCCGGGCGCCCATGCCGCGGAGCGCCCTTTCAAACGTCAGCTTGGAGCGCCGAGTGTGGAATTTGGAGGTCACCACGACCACCGACCGCAGACCATGCTCCTTGACGAAGACGCGCGTGTATGCCGCCTCTTCCCAGGTCGACGTGCCCGTTGAGGTGACCACAGAAATGGCGGTTTCGGGAACGCCGCGCCGCTGGAGGTCCATTGCGGTGAGCTGCGCTGCAGTCAGTTCCATGCCCAGGCTCCGGAGCGCGGAGGGTACCTCGCAGCCGATGGCCAGGAGCCGCTGGCTCACGCCTCGGTGGTAGAGGTCGGCTGCCTGGGGGGCGCGCGCGGCGCTGTCACCCGACAGCACGACGATCAGGTCCGCCTTGCCGAGATTGTCGGCGACGACGAGCCAGCTACCCAGCCCGGTCAGGATCAGCGATCGCGCGCTCCACACGATGAACAAAAGCACGACGACGACCGACAGGACCCTTCGCGCCGGGCTCTTCTCCTCGACATACGGCCGCCGCTCGAGGGCAGAGTTCCGGTCCTCGGGCTTCTCTTCGGCGTCGAACAAGTCCTCTATGCGCATGGGCCTGGAACACACTCTTTCGCGGGGATCGCCCTGGCGGCTCGGCCGGTCTCAGCGGACACCGTTCTCACGGCAGCCTCTCCGCCGCATACACGCCCGCTGCCGCGCAGGTCAGGAAGAACTCCGGATCCTCCTCGAGGCTCCTGCCCATGGAGGTAACGTGCACGCGTGCCTCGGTCATCCGCCGGAGGGCAGCATCAGCCTCCACCTCCCAGACATCATGGCGAGCGAGGATGCCGCACTCCTTCAGTTGCCTCATGAGGAGGCGATACACCGTGTCCTCCAACCGGGGCAGCGCAATCGTGGTTCGGGTCTTCGTCAGCTCGCCGAGGATCGTCTGCGAATGGTGGCTGACGCCACGGTGCCGGTGGCGGTGGTCGGCGTAGCTGACGCGGAGGATCGGCAGCGGCACGCCGCCCAAGCAGTCCACGGCGTCGATGCAGTACGCTTGCTCGATCCCGGAGAATCCGTACTTCGTTCCCGTCCCGACGTGGCCGGGGCCGGGGGCCACGATCACGGCGTCGGCGCGGCAGACTTGCCGAGCGGTGGCCAGACCGCTGTGGAGGTTGACGCACTCATACTCGCCGCCGAATGCCTGCCCGACGGTGATGGTGGCGTCGAGGAACCCCGCGTCGCGCAGCGTCCGCACCAGTCTGCTCAGCCCAAGGGGCAGCGCGGCGGAGTCGGTCATGAGGTACACCAGCCGCCGCGGCCGGCCGGCTTCGTGTTTGAACGCCACCGCCGCCGGCGCGATCATGCTGTGCAGCGTGCCCAGCATGACCGGCATTCCCTTGAGCCCCTCGAACCGACGCACGGCGCTGTGGTAGGGGCTTTCTTCTTCCTCTGCGGCCAACACGTTGAACTGGTGCGCCGTGTACCGCAGCTTCATGATGTGCCCGCCGCTTTGGGGCAGCTCGGGCATCCGGGTGAGGTTGTGCGCCACAAAGTGAACGCCCCCGGTTCCAAGCCCCAACTCGACCGCCGTCGTGTTGAGGAGAACGGAGTCACCGATCTCCACGCTACCCGTCAGCGGGTCGTAGTTGACCGCGTTGGCGCGTTGCCCGTTCAGCTCGACTTCGAGGGTCGTGGCGCCCGCTTGCCGCTCCTTCAACGCGGTGACGCGGCCGATCTTCCGGTGCTGTAAGCTCACGAATGTAGCCTCTGCTTCGTCGAGGGCGGCGTGCCGGCTGAACGCTCCGTCAAGCGCTTCTATGGGTCTATGGGGTGCGACGATTATAGATTCGGGCCCGGCTCGTGTCAAGCGAACGCACCCCCGGCGCGTCTCTACCGTCGAGAGAGCAGGAATCGACCCTCCGCCAGCGAACAACCTGCCCGCCCGCTCGTCCGGACCGACCCCGAACCACGGCAGCGCAAGTCGCCCACCACGTGACACCTGACACCCGCCACCCATTCCCACAGCCCGCGGAGGGAAGCCATGAACATCCAGCAACCGGCCTCGCATCTCGACCACCTGTTGCGCCAGACCCGTATGAACCAACTCCAACTCAGCCAGATGGCAGACGTGAAAGCCAACATGCTCCTGACGTTGGCGTCCGTGGTGGTCACCCTGTGCCTGCGCTACCTGACAGATCCCTTGCTACGGTGGACCGCCACTGTGTTCATCCTGTTCTCCCTGCTGACTGTCCTCCTCGCTGCCTACGCCGTCATGCCGAAGACGCCCCTCAAGATCCGACACGGCGAGCACCCCGACGTTCACAGCCCGCGTTTCAGCTTGCTGTTCTTCGCGAACTTCCTCGCCAACGAGAAGTACCGCTACAGCCGGTTGGCGTACCTCCCCTTCATCGTCGGGCTCGCGGCTAGCGGCCTGGTTGCCGTGGTGTCGGGTGTGCTGAGGTAGAGGGTCTCCGCCGCGGGCTCGCGACGAGGTGGCTGTTGCGGAACACAGAAAAGCCGCGCCGATTTCTCGGCGCGGCCTTTCCATTTGCATCTTTCGTTTCTGAACCCAGGCCGAGTTACGGCGTGCGGTTGGCAATCTCGAACTGGATGGCGTACGTCATCTGATTGTCCCGCAGCAGCGAGGTCGCTTTCGTCCACTTCGCGTGGCCGTCCCAGAAGACGAGGTTCGCGCCATCGTTGTGGACATCGCCGACGCGGTGGGGGTTGTTGGCCTCTTCGGCGGCCGTCCGGCCTGTGCAGCAGCCGGAGGCGATGGACCCGCGGGTCAGCCAGGGGGACGTGCCTATGCTGGAGGGCGGATTGCCCAGACCTTTTCGGGAGGAATCACCATACATCACGAGTTGCGACGGGAACTGCACGTCAGCTCCCACGCGGTTCTCTCCACCGCGGTCCCAGCCGTAGGACTGCCACGAGTTTGCAGACGGGCAGAACCACAGTCGAGGACTCAGCCGGGAGAGGATCGAACACTTCGTGCTCGACCTCCGGACGCCTGCCCTCGCTCAGTTAGACGGCTGCAGCCTGCTCCCGGTACGCCGTGCGGAACGTCCCTGTCGGTCTCTTCCGCAGGAGTCACCCATGTTCGCGCTTCGCTTGAGCACCCCGGCAGGGGGAAACGCAAGCCCCTCCGATCAAACCCCTGGGGGGTGGCCGCGATGGTGACGGAGCGCGTGCGCCGTCGGCGTCGCCGGGGCAGCCAGCGTGGTACACGCTCCGCCACCGTCGCGGCTCGGATTGACGACGCATTCCTGAAGGAGCAGCGCCCCAAAAGAGAAGGGCAGCGACCACACCTGGAAGGTAGGTCGCTGCCCTTGAAGGGAAGCCGTCAGGCTGACTGTCACTCAGGCTGAACTCAGACGGGGTTCGGGTCTTCGGCGACGAACTTGAGGCCGTTGCCTCTGCGCCCGACCGGGATGCTCGTCTTCCCCCACCACTTCACGTGGCCATCCCACAGGGCGATGTTGGCACCGTCGTTGTGCGGATCACCGATCCAGTGACGGTGCATGGCGGGACCCGTGTTGCTTATGTTCGTGCAGCAATCACGGTCCGTGTTGGCGTTCTGGTAGTTGTGCGGGACCCACGCGATGTCGCCGTTGGCGGTGCCCCGCCCGCCACCATCGGCGAACATGAGAGTCTGCGAGATGTGGACGAACTGCGACTGCTTCCGGTTCTCCCCGCCGCGTCCCCAGCCGTACGAACGCCACTGGTCGATCGAGGGGCACGTCCACACCTGCTGGTTCTTGATGTACGCCGCGACAGGCCGCCAATA
>PEVN01000096.1:0-2123 GCA_002779825.1 Armatimonadetes bacterium CG06_land_8_20_14_3_00_66_21
CTTCATCGCTACCTCCTGGAATTCTTCACTAATTCCACAGAGGCAACTATCTCACCTATTATTGGCACAGGGGGTAAGCCATAAGCCACAAGCCACAAGCCACAACAAGGAGACCACAACCCATGAGTATGTTCTGCTATCAGTGCGAACAGACAGCCAAAGGAGAGGGCTGCACCAACCACGGCGTCTGCGGGAAGGACCCGGAGACGGCAGCGCTCCAAGACCTGTTGGTCCATGCAACCAAGGGCATCGCCAACTACGCGCACCGTGCGCGGCAGTTGGGCGCTACTGACTGCGCTGTCGACACGTGCGTCGTCGACGCGCTGTTCACCACCGTCACCAACGTCAACTTCGACCCGGCTCGGATGGAGCAGGAGCTGCGCCAGGCCGGGGCGGTCAAGGACCAGGCGAAGGCGCTCTACGAGGAAGCCTGCCGCCAGCAGGGCCAGTCGCCGGAAAGGCCGAACGGCTACACCTCATGGACCCCGGCGGAGGATCTCCAGGGCCTGATCAGCCAGGGCGAGGCAGTCGGCATCGAGAAGCGCATCGAGGGGTTGGGGCAGGACCTCGCCGGTCTGCAGGAGTTGCTGACGTACGGGCTGAAGGGCACGGCAGCGTATGTGCACCATGCCAAGGTCCTCGGGCAAGAGGACGCGAGCGTCTACGCGTTCTTCCACGAAGCGCTCGACTACCTGACCAAAGAGAGCCCTTCGGTCGAGGAGCTTGTCGCCCTGAACCTGAAATGCGGCGAGGTCAACCTGACGGTGATGGGCCTGCTGGACACGGCGCACACCAGCGCCTACGGCAACCCCCAGCCGACGCCCGTCCGCATCACGCCGGTTGCGGGGAAGTGCATTCTGATCTCCGGGCATGACCTGAAGGACCTGGAGGAGCTGCTCAAGCAGACCGAGGGCAAGGGCATCAACATCTACACGCACAGCGAGATGCTCCCCGCCCACGGCTACCCGGGGCTGAAGAAGTACGCCCACCTCGTGGGCAACTACGGCGGCGCCTGGCAAGATCAGCGGAAGGAGTTCGACGCCTTCCCCGGTGCCATCGTGATGACGACCAACTGCATCCAGAAGCCGAAGGACACGTACATTGGCCGAATCTTCACCTGCGGTCTGGTCGCGTGGCCCGGCGTGGCGCATATCGAGAATCGCGACTTCTCGCCGGCCATCGAGGCCGCCCTCGCTGCTCCCGGGTACGCCGAGACGGAAGCGGAGAAGACGATCCTCACCGGCTGCGGTCACGCCGCTGTTCTCGGGCTGGCAGATAAAGTGATCGAGGCCGTCAAGGCCGGCGCTATCCGGCACTTCTTCCTCATCGGCGGCTGCGACGGCGCCAAGCCCGGGCGCGACTACTACACCGAGTTCGCAGAGCAGGTCCCCGACGACTGTGTCATCCTGACTCTCGCCTGCGGCAAGTACCGCTTCAACAAGCTCGACTTCGGCGACATCGGCGGGATTCCGCGCCTGCTAGACGTCGGGCAGTGCAACGACGCCTACTCCGCCATCCAGATCGCGGTTACGCTGGCGGGCGCATTCGAGACGGATGTCAACAGCCTGCCGCTCTCGCTGATTCTCTCGTGGTACGAGCAAAAGGCGTGCTGCATCCTGCTGTCGCTACTGCACCTGGGCATCAAGAACATCCGCATCGGGCCGAGCTTGCCGGCGTTCATCAGCCCGGCAGTGCTGAACGTCCTGGTGGAGACCTTCAACCTGACGCCCATCGGCACTGCCGCCGAGGACCTGAAGGCGATCCTCGGCTGAGCAGGTACCTCAAGGGGCGCCTCGCACTGATGACGACAAGGACTGCAACCAATAGCCCAGCGGCACCGGGCCGGCGTTCTGCCGGTGCGGGGTCGTTGGGCTTTTTCCTGCAGGGGGTGGGCGGGGTTGACTGCGCTGCCTGCCGCGGGTCGCCTGAACGAGGCAGCTCGGCCCGAGCAACGGCACACCGGCCGTCTGGTTGCGTCGCCCGACTTGCGGCGGGAAGTGGAGGTCTGTCATGGAAGTCACCGTCAGACTAGTACTACAACCGTACTTAGCGCGAATGTGCTCGGCGAGGGTCTCCTGACCCCGCCGCTCCCCGGACCGACAGGTCTCCTCGAATCCCGTGGA
>PEVN01000096.1:2131-26348 GCA_002779825.1 Armatimonadetes bacterium CG06_land_8_20_14_3_00_66_21
GTTGTAGGACTAACTGTTAACGGAAAGGAGCAAACCGTCACCACGGAGCCGCAGCGGCCTCTGCTGGACGTTCTCCGCGAAGACCTGCAGCTCATCGGGACGAAGTACGGCTGCGGCGAAGGCGCGTGCGGGGCGTGCAGCGTGCTGCTCGACGGCGAGGTCGTGCGGTCGTGCATTACGCCCGCGTCCGCCGCGGCCGGCAGATCGGTCACCACCATCGAGGGCATTGCCGACGGGGATCGGCTCCACCCAGTTCAAGAGGCGTTTGCGGAGCACGGCGTGCTCCAGTGCGGTTTCTGCGCGCCCGGTATGGTTGTTGCCGCTGCCGCGCTGTTGCGCGGCACGCCCCGGCCGACAAAGGCGCAGATTGTGGAGGCGCTCAACGGCAACCTCTGCCGGTGCGGCACCTATCCCGCGTTGGTGGCAGCCGTCCAGGAAGCCGCCAATGACGTTGGGGAGGCGAACCAGCGATGAAGACCACACTCTCCCAGGTGCAGCTCGACCCCTCCGGCGCGCACCTGGATGAAGACCGACCGGCGCAATTCTCGCTCGACCGGCGCGGGTTCCTGCAGACCCTCGGCGCTGGCGTCCTGATCACGGTGGCCGCCGACGGCGCCTCTGCGCAACGGCGCGGCGGAGGTGGCCGCGGCCCGGCGCCTATCGCTGCGCGCATTCACCTGGGTGAAGACGGCTCGCTCACGGTGTTGACCGGGAAGGTCGAGTTGGGGCAAGGCGCACGGACGGAGGTCGCCTTGGCGGCTGCCGAGGAACTGCGGATTGCGGCCGACCAACTGCGGGTGATCCTGGCCGACACGGACCTCGTGCCCGACGACGGTGTGACGGCCGGCAGCCGGACGACGCCCGGAACGATTCCCGCAGTTCGCAGAGGCGCGGCGGCGGCCAGAGACGTCTTGGTCGAGTTGGCTGCGAGGCAGTGGCAGGTGGACGCCTCCACGCTGGCGGTGACCAACGGAGCCGTGGTGCACGGGCCGACGAAGCGACGGCTGACCTACGCCGAGTTGGCGGGAACGGGGAGCCTCGACGAGGCGCTCGGTCGGTCCATTCCTGACGGCGTCGAACTGACGCCCGTGGCCGAGTGGAAGGTGCTGGGCGTGTCGACGCCCCGAGCCAACGCTCGCGACCTGGTGACCGGCACCCATCAGTTCCCGTCAGACATCTCCCGCCCGGGCATGCTCTACGGAAAGGTCTTGCGACCGCCTTCGTTCGGCGCGACGCTGGCCTCCGTCGACCTCGCCGAAGCCCAAGCTCTGCCGGGCGTCACAGTTGTGCGCGACGGCGACTTCCTCGGCTGCGTTGCCCCAACGGCGTTCGCAGCCTCCGCGGCGCTTGCCGCTGTGGCGAAGTCGGCCACCTGGAAGACCGTCCCTCAGCCATCCAGTGACGAGCTCTGGGAGTACCTGCGCGAGCACGCTTCGGGTGGGCGCTCCGGCGACGGGAAGGAGGTTCGGGCGGCGCTGAGTTCAGCGGTCAAGTCCCTCAGTGCGGAGTACCACACAGCCTACCTCCAGCACGCCCCGATGGAGCCCGGTGTCGGCGTGGCCGAGTGGGCGGACGGCAGGCTGACGGTGTGGGTCAGCACGCGCGGACCGTTTCCAGTGCGAGCACGACTGGCCCAGACGTTTGGCGTTTCAGCCGACCAGGTCCGCGTCATCGTGCCCGACTCGGGAGGCGGATTCGGCATGAAGAGCGGCGACGACGTGGCCCTCGAGGCGGCGCACCTGGCAAAGGCGGTCGGCCGCCCGGTGCGCGTCCAGTGGACACGTCGGGAGGAGTTCACCTGGGCGCACTTCCGCCCGGCGGCCCTCATCGAGGTCCGCGGCGGGCTGGACGCAACGGGCGCCCTCGTTGCGTGGGACTTCGTCAACACCAACTCCGGCGGGTCCGCTGTGGACACACCGTACCGGGTCTCTCGGAAACGCTGCGAGTACCGCCCCTCCAACTCGCCACTCCGCCAAGCCCCTTACCGGGCGCTGGCAGCCACGGCAAACAACTTCGCCAGAGAGTCGTTCATGGATGAGCTTGCGGTGGCGGCCGGCGCGGATCCCCTGGCGTTCCGACTCGCCCACCTCGACAACCCGCGCCTCCGAGCTGTTCTGGAAGCTGCTGCGGCGCGCTTCGACTGGACGCGGCTGAAAGCCGCAGCGAAGCCGAACGTTGGGGTCGGGCTTTCTTGCGGCACCGAGAAGGGCTCCTACGTAGCGGCCTGCGCCGAGGTCGCCGTCGACCGCGAGCGAGGCACCATCGACGTTCGGCACGTTTGCGAGGTGTTCGAGTGTGGTGCCATCCTCAATCCCAGCAACCTGCGCTCCCAGGTGACAGGGTGTATCCTCATGGGGCTGGGCGCGGTCCTGCGAGAGGAGATCCGGTTCAAGGACGGCAGGATCCTCAACCCGCGCTTCAGCCAGTACGAGGTCGCGCGCTTCGAGGATGTGCCCGAGCTGGACATCCACCTGCTCAATCGCCCCGATCTCGACTCCGTTGGAGCCGGTGAGACGCCCATCATCGCTCTCGCCCCAGCAGTCGGCAATGCGGTGTTCCATGCGACCGGTGTGCGCATTCGGTCGCTGCCGATGGAGGGTGCGGCGCTGCGGAAAGCGTAGCCAGCGGAATGGCTCCGCCCGGCTCAGCGCACGGGAGGGCGGAGGTAGCGCCGCATGGCGCTGGTCATCGTTTCCCGGAACGCGCCGTCCTTTGTCCGGGTGATGAGAAGCGCGTCCACCCCGGGCCTGTCCTCCGCCAGGGCCAGTCCGCGGTCGGGACCCAAGGCCATGAGGGCGGTTGCCATACCGTCGGCCACAACGCAGGTCTTCGCCACCACCGAGACGCTGGCCAGTGCGTTGGGCACAGACCAACCCGTGTGCGGGTCGAGGGTGTGCGAGTAGCGCTTCCCCTTCCACTCGAAGAAGTTCCGGTAGTCGCCAGACGTCGCCAGGGAGGCGTCCTTGAGGGCGAGGACCTTTTCGAGGTCGGCGCCGGGGAGGTTTCCGGCCACCGGGCGGTCGATGCCGACGCGCCAGACCTCGCCGCGCTCGTTGGCACCGCGGGCGCGGCACTCGCCACCGACCTCGACCAGGTAGCGAGTGATCCCGCGCGATTCCAGCGCCTCCGCGGCCTTGTCCACGCCGAAGCCCTTGGCGACTGCGCTCAGATCGACGTGCAACTCGGGAACGTCCTTTCGCAGCGCGGGACCGGGCAACAGGTGGAGGTGGTGAGAGCCCACGCTGGGGAGACACTTGGCAATGGCGGCCGCGGGCGGCGGCTCTGTACGGCGCCCCTTGGACCCGAAGCCCCACAGTTCGACCAGCGGCCCCACAGTCACATCAAACGCGCCCTCGCTCTGCTTGGACGTTTCCAGCGCAACCCGAATCACGGCGGCGGTGTCATCAGAGACGGGGAACGCCTTGGTAGACTCACAGGCGTTGAAGCGCGAAAGCTCGCTGCTCGGGTCGTAGGTCGACATCAAGTCGTTGACCCGTTGGAGGGCTTTGGCGACAGAATCTCTCAGACCTGCCACGTGTTGAGGTGGGAGCTCTGCCTGCACGACACGCACGTGGTACGTCGTGCCCATCGTGTCGCCCGACCACGTGTGGAGGGAGGCTGAGGCAAGAGACTTGGGGACCGGGCGACTGGGGGAGGGAGGAGCAGAGGCAGAGCGACGGCAGCCGCAACTCAGAGCACAGAGGAGAGACACCGCCACCCCAAGGGCGGGAAACCCGGGCAGACTCGCCCCGTTCGCTAGGCGTCTGCCCTGCTGCGTCCTTGCGCTCACGCCGTTAGCCGAACGAGTCGTACGCGATCATCTCTTCGTCGACACCGAGGTTGTAGAGCATCTTGTTGACCGCGTCGATCATCATGGGCGGCCCGCACATGTAGTACTCAATGTCTTCGGGGGCTTCGTGTTTTGACAGGTAGCGATCGAGGACTACTTGGTGGATGAACCCCACGGGACCTTCCCAGTTGTCCTCCGGCAGCGGCTCTGACAGAGCGACGTTGTAGTCGAAGTTGGGAAACTCGTCGCTGAGGGTTCGGAAATCGTCGTCGTAGAACATCTCCCGCATCGACCGCGCGCCGTACCAGAAACTGACTCGGCGTTCCGTCCTCAAGGTGTGGAAGAGATGGAACAGATGGCTGCGCATCGGGGCCATGCCGGCGCCACCCCCGATGTAGAGCATCTCGCGGTCAGATTCTTTGATGAAGAACTCGCCATAGGGGCCGCTGATGGTGACCGGGTCGCCCGGCTTGAGGTTGAAGATGTAGGAAGAAGCGATCCCCGGCGGGACATCGGGCTGGCGCGGCGGGGGGCTGGCGATGCGTACGTTGAGCATGACGATCTCGCCCTCAGCCGGGTGGTTCGCCATGGAGTACGCGCGGAAGAGGGGCTCTTCGTTGGAGGCGTGGAACTGCCAGAGGTTGAACTTGTCCCAGTCGGGCCGGTACTCCTCTTCGATGTCGAACTGGGTGTAGTCTAATTCGTACGGCGGGATGTCGATCTGGATGTAGCCGCCAGCCTTGAAGTCCATGAACTCGCCGGGCGGCAGTTCGACCACGAACTCCTTAATGAAGGTGGCAACGTTGTGGTTGGAGCGGACCTTGCACTCGAACTTCTTGATGCTGAAGATCTCTTCGGGGATGGCGATCCGCATGTCCTGCTTGACCTTGACTTGGCAGGCCAGGCGGTAGTCTTCCTTCAGCTCTGTTCGGCGTAAGTGCGGAATCTCGGTGGCCAGGACCTCGCCGCCCCCCTCCAGCACGCGACACTTGCACTGGCCGCAGGTGCCCTTGCCGCCACAGGCGGAGGGGATGAAGATGCTCTCGACCGCCAGCGTGGTGAGCAGCGACCTGCCCGCGGGGACGGTCGGGCTCTGCTCGTCGTCGTCGTTGATGACGACGTGGCAGCCTTGCTTTGGCACCAGCTTGGATTCAGCCAGCGTCAGTAGGAGAACAAGTAACTGAACGGTGCCGGTGAAGACGAGGATGCTAAGCGCAACTAACGGTAGCGTGCCCAATAGAAACGAGCCTCCGTGGCTACTTGAGCTGGATTCCGGAGAAGCACATGAACGCCATCGACATGAGCCCGGTCATCAGCATTGTGATGCCCAGTCCCCTCAGGGCGGGCGGCACATTGGAGTAGCGCATCTTGTAGCGGATCGCGGACATGGCAATGATTGCCAGGGCCCAGCCGATACCTGAGCACATGCCAAAGACCACTGATTCGCCCAGGTTGAGCCCTCGCTCTACCTGCAGGAGGGAGGCGCCCAGCACCGCGCAGTTCACCGCGATGAGCGGCAGGAAGATACCGAGGGCCGAGTAGAGGGCCGGACTGAACCGGTCGATGATCATCTCGACAAGCTGCACAACGGCCGCAATGACCGCGATGAAGGCGATGAACGTGAGGAAGGAGAGGTCCACATTCGGTAGACCCGCCCACGCCAGCGCGCCCGGACGACACAGGTACGTCTGGATAGCCCAGTCTATCGGCGTGGTCAGCGTCATCACGAACACGACAGCGCAGCCAAGCCCGGTGGCGGTTTGCACGCGCTTGGAGATGGCGAGAAACGAGCACATCCCGAGGAAGTACGCCAGCAGGATGTTCTCCACGAAGATGGACTTGACGGCGAGGTTTATGTAGTGTTCCACCGGAGAGCCTCGATTCAGCTTTCCTCGGCGTAGCCAGTGTGGGCCCGCTGTGCCCAGACCAGAAGTCCGAGCAAGATGAAGGCTCCGGGGGCCAGTACCATCAGCCCCATGTTGGCATAGCCAGCGGCGTACAGCGCCTTCGGGACAACATGGAAGCCCAACAGTGTACCGCTTCCGAGGACCTCCCGAAACGCGCCGATGATGATGAGGATCAGGCTGTAGCCGAAGCCGTTGCCAATGCCATCCAGGAAGGATCGCCAAGGCGGGTTTTGCATGGCGAAGCCTTCGGCGCGGCCCATCAGGATGCAGTTGGTGATGATGAGCCCGACGAACACGCTGAGCTGTCTGCTGATGTCAAACACAAAGGCTTTCAATACTTGGTCGGCGACGATCACCAAGGAAGCGATCACGGAAAGCTGCACAATGATGCGGATCTTGGAGGGAATGGCGTTCCGCATCACGGAGATGACCAAGCTGGAGAGCCCGGTGACGACCGTCACCGCGATGGCCATGACCACCGCGGTTCGCACTTGGGTGGTGACTGCCAACGCGGAGCAAATCCCCAGCACCTGACGGGTGATGGGGTTGTTGTCCGACAGTGGGTCCATGAAGGTGCGCTTGTCGGCACCCGAGAGCAGACGCAGGCGGGGCTTGGGCTGCGCCGCCGGTTTCGGTGGCGTCTGTGGAGCGGGAGCCGCAGCCATCTGGATCATCGCAGTCCTTCCACCTTTCCAGCCCGGACTTCCTTGAAGAACGGTTCGTACTTGGTCAGCGTCTTGGCGAGCATCGCCGTTACGCCGGTTCCGGTCAGCGTGGCTCCGCTGATGCCGTCCACGTAGTGACCGCGTTCCCCTTCAGGCACCGAGTCCGCAACCTTGCCTTTGGCGACCGCGAGGGGGCGCAGCGCGCCTTTGTCGTCGAGGATCTGCTTGCCTTTGAAGTTTGCCCCGAACCACGGCTTCTCGACCTCGCCTCCCAGCCCAGGCGTCTCGCCATGCTTGTAATAGGTGAGCCCCTTGACAGTGATACCGTCAGGCTCTAAGGCGAGGTAGCCGTACAATGTGGACCACAGTCCTTTGCCGGAGACCGGGATGGTGTAGGCGGCAATCTTGCCGTCGTCTTTGCGCAGGAAGACAGGCAGGAGATCGGGTTCCTTCTCGGGATCGACGTCTTGTGGCGTGCGGCCCGCGACGAGCGCCCCCTTGGTGTCGACAACGATTCCCGTCATGCGGTCGGAGAAGAGGCGCTGGATTTGCGGAGGAGTCGGTCGTTCATCGGCCGAGGCAGGCAACTCCACGGAACGGAGGATGTTCCGCTGGACGTCCACCTTCATGTTGACTTCCTGGCGGGAGCGTAGACCGACCGCCGACAGCGACACGAAGAAACTGCAGCCGATGCACACAACGCCTGTGAAGAGGAACGTGTACGTGTTACTGCGCATGGGCGAGCCTTCTCTTCATGTGGCCCTGGAGCACGTAGTAGTCGATGAGCGGAGCGAAGACGTTCATGAACAGAATGGCCAGCATCATGCCTTCTGGGTATGCTGGGTTGACCGCGCGGATGGTGGCGCAGAGCGCGCCGATCAAGACTCCGTAGATCCACTTCCCCACAGTGGTAGCGGCGCAAGAGACCGGGTCGGTCGCCATGAAGACCGTGCCGAAGGCGAAGCCGCCCAACACCAAGTGCCACTGGGGAGGCAGGCTCAGCATGGGTACCGAAGAGCTCCCGGCCAGGGCATTGAACAGGGCCGACGTGCCCGCCATGCCCAAGACGCAGGCGGCCATCGTCCGCCAACTCCCGACGCCGGTGGCAATGAGAATAGCCGCGCCGATCAGGCAGGCAACGGTGGAGGTCTCACCGATGCTCCCGGGC
Source organism: Armatimonadetes bacterium CG06_land_8_20_14_3_00_66_21 (assembly GCA_002779825.1). Classification (GTDB taxonomy): domain Bacteria; phylum Armatimonadota; class Abditibacteriia; order CG2-30-66-41; family CG2-30-66-41; genus CG2-30-66-41. The sequence goes on from PEVN01000096.1 coordinate 9,662, forward strand.
GTGAACCCGGTGAACGCCTGCCAGTAGTTGTAGCCGGCGGCCTGGATGGCGTCGATGGCGTGGGGGCCCTTGGCGCCGGCGGCGGCCACCGATAGTGGGGTCGCCCCGGAGAAGCCGTCTACCAGTCTGTCTTTGGCGTGGTTCACCGCGGTCCAGACCCGGTCGCCTGACATCGCGCTCGGGTACGCAAAGAACGCGAAGGCGCGCGCAGTCAGCGCAGGATTCAGGACATTCATCCCCGTGCCGCCGAAGACTTCCTTGCCGATTACCACCCCGAAGCTGATGCTGACGGCCACTTCCCAGAGCGGCATGGAGGGCGGCAGTGTCAGGGGAAAGAGCAGTCCGGTCACGAGGAATCCCTCGTTGATCTCGTGCTTCCGAACGCAGGCGAACAGCACTTCCCAGGCGCCGCCGACGATATACGACACCAAGATGATCGGCACGACCTTCAGCGCGCCTAGCAGTACGCAGCCGACGAACGGCGTCGCTTCGCCCCGGGCGAGCAGCACTTGGTACCCCGCGTTGTAGATCCCCATCAGCGTACAGGGGATCAGCGCCACCACAACCATGACCATCATGCGCTTCAGGTCCCAGGCGTCGCGGAGGTGGACGCTGCCGGTTGTGGTGGCCGGACTGGAGAAGAAGAAGCCCTCGGTGGCTTCGTACAGCGGGTAGAGCCGCTTACACCGGCCACCCTCTTCGAACAGCGGTTTCGCTCGATCCAGCGCGTTTCGGATCGCCTTCAAGCCGGGTCAGCCTTCCTTCTCATAGAGAGCCAGTCCCTGGCGCAGGATTTCCCCGAAATCGATCTTGGAGGGGCACACGAAGGTGCACAGTGCGAGGTCTTCCTCGGCCAGCTCCAGCAGTCCGAGCTTCTCAGCTTCGTCCAAGTCTCCCGCCAAGAGGCTCTTCACGAGGGGCACGGGCATGAGGTTCAGCGGCATCACGGCGTCGTACTGACCGAGGTCGACGATGGCTCGGTGACCGCCATGCAGGCTGGTGTCGAGGGCGACGGGCGCGCCTCTGCAAAATCCTGACGGAAAGGTGCGGCTCACAGAGTACTTGTCCAGTCCGGGCTTGGCCCATGCCAGGAGCTGCTGTTCGCCGCCCTCCGGGAGCGCAGTAACTGTGCGGTCGCCAAAGCGGAGGAATCCCTCGGCCCCGACCGAGGCGCCGTTAAGAACGGTACCGGAGACATAGCGCACGCGTTCGCCGGTGAGGCGACCTTCAGTGAGCACCTGCATGGGGGCGCCGACGCGAGTGCGAAGGTAACTCGGCTGGCTAACTGCGGGCCCTGCCAGCGCAACGACTCGCTCGGCCGGGAACCGGCCGCTGAGGAGCAGACGACCAATATCCGACACTTCCACAGCCTTCAGGTACCACACCACTTCGCCCTGCCGGACGGGGTCGAGGAAGTGGATGTGCGTGCCGGGGTTTCCTGCCGGGTGGGGACCGCTGAATCGGTGAGTCTCTACGCGCTGCGCGCCGGAGAGTGCCGGGGCCAGGTCTGTTCGGTCTTGAACGCAGAGGCGGACGGGGCCTTCGGTTAGCCGGGTCAGCGCGTCCAGCCCCGCCTGAAACGCCACCTCTTGGCCTTGCAGTGCAAACGCGGGGTCCAGGGCGAGCGGCTCCGTGTCCATTCCCTGCACGAAGATGGACTTGGGCGTTTCGTCGGGATTGGGGACCTTGCCAAAGGGGCGTTGCTTCAAAAGCCCCCAAAGCCCGCCCTGGAGCAGCGCCTGCAGCACTTGCGCTCGCGAGCATTGCGAGAGGCTCTCCGGCTCGAACGTAGGCAGGTTCTCGGCTTGCTCGTCGTCGCCCAACTCGACCACAACCTCGGTGAGGACGCGACGCGCACCGCGAGTCAGGGCGACGACGGTGCCTGCTGCGGGAGACACGAAGCGGATCTCGGGATGGAGCTTGTCGGTGAACAGCGGCGTCCCGAGTTTGACCTGCTGTCCCACTTCCACGCTAAGACGTGGACGGATGCCGCGGAACTCAGTGGGCAGAAGCGCGACCCGCTTGGGTGACGAAACGTCAACGAGGGTTCTCTCGGCCCGACCGGCGACACGGATGTCGTGTCCCTTCCTGAGAATGACGGTTGACATTATTCCTCCGACGTTCCGCCGCAACAACTCATTGCCTGACGTGCGTAGGACACCGTGCCACAACAGGGCGAGACGGGTTGCACCTTTGTTGCCACCGGCATCGGTCGCTCTGCAGCGAAGTGGCTGCCCGGGGCCGAGAGGTCCCGAAGTGGTACCGGAGTTGGTTCGCTGGGACTGGGCGAGCGAACCGTGAGTGGGGCTGCAACGAGGTCAACCCGTCGCGACGGTGAGCGCCTTCCCGGCTCCTTCGACGAGTTCGCGCAGTCGGGCAACGGCCAGACCGACAGTGTCTCGGGCCGATTCCTCGGTCTGGCCCACACACACAACATCGACCGGCAGCGCGTGCTCCGAGTCCTGACGCAGCGCCACGTATGCCTTCAGGTAGGTCCTCGGAAACTCCGCCATCACGGTCTCCAGGTGAGGGGATACCTCCGACTCGTGCATCGTGACGGCAACCCGGCGGGAAACCCGCCGCTGGCCGGACCGGCGTGCCAGCGCTTCCGATAGGTGCTGAGAGAAGAGCGCTTGGAGCTCCCGAGGGGGGCCCGGCAGGAGGTAGAACGTTGTGCCGTTGCGCGTCAGTTCGACGCAGGGGGCCCAACCGGCGGGATTGGTGTGGACGGCGCTTCCCCGCGGAACTGTTGCCATCTTCAACAGATTGGCGGTGATCTGCTCGCGTCGAGTGAAGCCTCTACGCTTCATGAACTCCTGAAGCAGCGGTTCGTGCAGTTCGCCGTCCACGCCGGCGAATGCGCAGAGGACCTCGACAGTCATGTCGTCGGGCGTCGGCCCGAGCCCGCCACAGACCAGTACCACGGCGGGTTGGCGGCGCAGGGCTGCCTCGAAGACTTCGAGCATGTCCTCGCGGCTATCCGGGAGAACCGTGATCCGCGAGACCTCGCCGCCTTGTTCGGTGACCCGGGCAGCGAGGTATGCAGAATTGGTGTCCTGAATCAGCCCCGAAACCAGTTCGGAGCCAACCGCGATGATCTCGACTTTGGCGCTGTTGCTCATGTACTTCCTCGCTGATCGTGGGTGCTGTGGACTGCGGTCTGCCGGGTGCGCCGGCTCTGCCGCGACGGAGCCAACTGTACCCCTCGGGCGACTCGTGCGTCAAGCTCGGCGGACGCCCACAAACGAAAGGCGCCGGTCTCGGGAGTCGAGATCGGCGCCTTGGTGAGACGCGGGCACTGAGAGCACCGGGCTCACGCGGGTGCTGGCGCGTAGCGCCACGGATCGGGCTGGAAGCGCGTGGTCTCTTCGACTTCGCGGGCCAGCGATTCGAGGACGTTCACATCGATCCTGTCTACTTCGTCAAGCTCGTTGCCGGACAGCGACAGGTCCTTCACTGCGCGCCGGCGGTTGGCAAGCAGCTCGTCGCGGAAGACTGGGTCCACCAGGGCTCGCCACAAAACTTGTTCGACTGAAAAAGACTTCATTCCGTTCTCACCACCGTTCTGTCCTGAGGGTTGGAGCGCCTTCTGTGTTGGACGCCCGAGAGAGCCCGCGGGTGGGCTCTCGTTGACGGGCTAACATGCCACAGTGCCCAGCGGCTTTGAGGTAGACGGAAGTGTGGGCCGAGGGTCTCCTGCCCCCGCCGCTCGCCGGATCGACCGGTTCCCGCACTCAGCGGCGGACCCGGGGCGTCGCTGGGATCCTCAAGCCAACTCGGGCCGGTACCCGATACCGTCGACGTGCACCGTCCCGGGCTCGCCGAGGGCGCCGATCAGGTGGCAACTTGCGGCGAGGAAGGTCCGGATGACTTTCAGCACCGTGGTCAGGTGCAGCGTGATCTCGGAGGTCGTGTAGCTGGAGCGGCCTCGGGCCAAGGCGCAGTAGAGCGCCAACTGGTCGGCGAGATGGCGGTCCACGGCTGCGCGCGTTCGCAGGTAGCGGAGCATGTCTTTGCCCGTCTGGTCGCCGACCACTTCGGCGCGCTTCTTGAGTTCACCGAAAGAGGTGGCCCCACCGGCCCAACAGTCGCCGGCAGTGTGGAGGAAGCACAGCGTGCCCTTGCCGACTGACGCAAGCTCCTCAGCCACCAGCCGGGCTTCGTAGCCAAACCCTCGCAGCCGAGCCTGCGCCGAAGCGTTCTCCCTCTCGGCAATATGGGCGGGCAGATCGGAGAGCAGTGCGCGAGACGTGAGCGGCACCTTGCGTGGCCGTTCGGTCCAGTCCAGCGCTGTCAAGTGGGGTGCGGGGGAGACCTTGGCAACGAGCTGCCCTTCGCCCCGGGGGTACCACCCGGCACGAGCCAACTCCAGTTCGAACCGAGCACCCAGGTGTCGGGCAGCGGGGCGGAACACGAGATCCAGGTAGTGGAAATGCGGGGCCCACTGCACGTGCGTGCCGCCGCGGATCGTGATCTCCGACGGCGCGTCGGCAAACAGCAGCGCCGGAAGCACGCTCTGGAAGACCAAGCCGGTGGCGCCGGCAGACGCGCTCTCTGCGGCAATGTCAAACAGGTACTTGCCACCGCGAATCGTGTTGGGGAAGAACTCCAGGTCTTGCGAGCCCAGTTCATCTCCCCCCACGTCGGCGGCGCAGATCTCGGCGACCGCGCGGACGCAGGTCAGGTGTTGCGCCGCCAGCCCGGGTTTCGTTCGCCCCGCGCGGATGCTGCGGATCCGGAACGCTTGCCCCGTGACAGCCGCCAATGCCAGCGAGGTCCGCAGAATCTGCCCGCCGCCCTCGCCCTGGGAGCCGTCGATGGTCAGCACGTCAGGCACAGCTCTGCGAGTCTCCTTGTGTCCCTGCCTCGCGTCGGGCCCTACGGAATCACCTTGTTCAGGGGGTACTCGATGATCCCCGTCGCACCGGCTTCGCGCAGAGCGGGGATGATCTCGCGAACGACCTTCTCGTCGATGATTGTCTCCACGGCGACCCACTCGCTGTCAGCCAGCCCAGAGATCGTCGGGTTCTTCATCGCGGGGAGCTGCGCGAGAACGGCATCCAGTTGACCGCGGGCCACGTTCATCTTCAGCCCAACTTTCTCCTCCGCGAGCAGCGCGCCGGTCAGCAGTGTCGCCATGTTCTCCAGCTTGCGGCGCTTCCAGTCGTCCTTCCACGATTCCTTGTTCGCAATGAGCTTGGTCGTGGACCTCAGGATCACCTCGAGGACGCGGAGATTGTTCGCGCGCAACGAGGACCCTGTTTCAGTCAGGTCGACGATAGCATCTACCAACTCCGGCGCTTTGGCCTCGGTGGCGCCCCAAGAATACTCCACCTGCGCGGTGACGCCGTTTCGGGCAAGAAAGTCGTTGGTGACGTTGACCAGTTCAGTAGCGATCCGCTTGCCCTGGAGGTCCTGAACGCTCTGGATGTCTGAGTCGTTGGGCACGGCCAGGACCAGCCGGACTGGGTTGAGTCCCTGCTTCGCGTACACCAAGTCCGCCACCTCGACCACTTGCGCGCGGCACTCGGTGATCCAGTCCAAGCCGGTGAGACCGGCGTCCAACACGCCGTCGTTGACGTAGCGCGGGATCTCCTGGGCGCGAATCATCACGCCGTTCAACTCGGCGTCGTCGATCTTCGGGAAGTAGCTGCGGCGCTCAACGCTGACGTTCCAGCCAGCCTTCTTCATCATCGTCAAGGTCGCGTCTTGCAGGCTGCCCATGGGCAACCCAATGCGTAGCTTGTTCAATGCGGGCCTCCAGCGGTCGTGCGGTAGTGTCTGCTGACGGTTGGGGAAGGGGAGTCGCGATGGCAAGGCTATGGCGCAGACCCGAACGCCCGCAGACCAGAGTGTGGATTGTAGCCAAGGGCCCGAGGTGCCACAAGGAAACGAGCGGAGGCAGGCGGGGGAAGAGTCGCGGCAGGACAAGAAGGAAAGGACAGCCGATGCCCGGGTACCCGTAAGCGCCGAGCCCAGGAAAAAAAGAAAAAATCCGTGCGCCGTAGCTCTGTCAGCCGGGGCGTTAACCGACAGCACTGTGGAATCGGCAGCACGGATACCGCGCCTTTGTGGACGGTTGTGGTTGGGTCAGACCACAGGGGTCGCCCAGCGCGGCATGAGTAAGTATAGCGGAAGCACAGGAATGCGCAAGGGGTGATTTGGGAAAATATGAGCCGGATCGCAAAAAAAGGTGAGCGTGTCGGTCGGCCGCGTCCCGCTGCAGCCGCTGACCATTGCTGCTGGCGTCCCGCCCCCGACTTTGCCGGACGAATCGTGATACAATGCGGCCATCCTACGACGGAGTGGCAGTATGAAAGGCATCATCCTCGCTGGCGGGAGCGGCACGCGGCTGCACCCGCTAACCAAGATCACCAACAAGCATCTCCTGCCTGTGTACGACCGCCCGATGATCTACTACCCCCTCGAGACGCTGGTCGAGGCGGGGATCGAGGACATCATGCTCGTCACCGGCGGCAACCACGCCGGGGAGTTCCTGAAGTTGCTGGGGAACGGGCGGGAGTTTGGGCTGAAGCACTTGAACTACACCTACCAGGAACGTGCCGGAGGCATCGCCGAGGCACTGGGGCTCACGCAGCACTTCGCCGGCGGCGACAAGGTGGTCGTGATGTTAGGCGACAACCTGATCCAGGACTCACTGCGGGAGGCGGTGCAAGCATTTGAGGCGCAGCCGGAAGGCGCCAAGATCCTGCTGAAGGCAGTACCCAACCCGATGGAGTACGGTGTCGCCGAGCTGCAGGGCGACCGGATCGTCGGCATCGAGGAGAAGCCGAGACAGCCGAAGTCCAACTTGGCGGTCATCGGCATCTACTTCTACGACGCTCAGGTCTTCGACGTCATCCAGACTCTGGAACCCTCCCTGCGGGGCGAGTTGGAGATCACCGACGTGAACAACGCCTACCTCCAGCGGGGGCAGTTGGCCCACGAACTCGTTCGGGGGTGGTGGGGCGATGCAGGCGAATCCATCGAAGCGCTGCTGCGGGTCAGCAACCTGGTGGCCGATTGGCGGGTGCAGTGAGCGGCACGCGCAGCCAACGCGAGCCGGAGATTGCCCTGAGGGTGCTGGTTCCACGACAGAAGCGTGCGGGTGTTGCCATTGACTGCTGCTGACGACCAACTGAAACGCGTTTCTCTGTTGGCGCCTACTGGCACCGCGGCCGACTTGGACCGGAGCTTGGGGGGCCTGGATGGGAAGCCGCTCGGCCGCTGTCGAGACCTGTTGGGCGTCTACGACCTCGGGACTTGCACGCTCTCAATCGACGACTTGCCCGGCGACCCCGCGGCGTTTGGAGTGATCCGGGTAGAAGTCAAGCAGAAGCGCGCTCAGGTGCCGGCTGCTTTCTTCTCCACGCCGGAGCGGCGTCGGGCTTGCGAAGACTACCTCGCCCGGCAGGTAGCGAAAGCGGTGGCAGAGCTGGCCCCTGACGGTCGGGAGAGGAGACCGGCGGGCACCCTTTCGATTGGGGCGTTGGGTCAACACATCCTCGAGCGCACAGTGCTGCGAGTCAGCGACGAGCGGGTGCTTGCCAGACTCGCGATGCGGTTGCCCACGAAGGGGGAGCGCCTCGTTGCAGGCAGTGCCGCCGACTTGTTGCTCCGGCAGATCCCTGGGCTGATGGAGCGCTCCGTGACGGTGGATGCCCTTGCCGATGGCGCCTTGCGGCGGCATGTGTCGGTGGTGGAAGACCAGGAGAACCTCCGCGCGCGGCTGGAGGGCAACGGGCTGGTCGCGTTCATCGCCAACGGCGCCGTGTTGGCGCGGCAGCCGGACGGGTCGGATCTGCCGCTGGACCGGGAGCGCCGCCTCGAGTTCCGCAGCCCCGACCGGCTCAAGTTCACCCTCAACGCGCCCAACTGGGGAGCGGTGATGGGGATGGGCGTTCCGCTGGGGGTGACCGTCGTCGTGGGTGGGGTCCAGCAGGGGAAGAGCACGCTGCTCGAAGCGCTCCAGCAAGGCGTGTACGACCATGTGCCCGGCGACGGCCGCGACCGCGTTCTCACGGTGCGAAACGCGGTTCGCGTGAGCGCTGAGCCGGGCCGGAGTGTGCGGCAGGTCGATCTGAGTCCGTTCGTCAGCAGTCTGCCCGGTGGGCATCCCCCTTCTTCGTACGACACCGATTGCGCGCCGAAGTCATTGTCGCAGGCCGTCGGCCTCATGGAAGCCCTGGAGATGGGGGCGACGGCGCTTCTGATCGACGAAGACACCTCGGCCGTCGGGTTCCTGCACCGGGACGCCCGCACCCAGCAGCTTGTGTCCCGCGAACACCAATCCCTGATCCCGTTGGTCGAGCAGGCGCACCTCCTCTACACGGAGCTTGGCGTCTCCACCATCGTGGTGGCGAGCAGCCCGGGAGACTACCTGGACGCAGCCGATACGGTGATCATGATGCAGGACTCGTGTCCGCTGGAGGTGACCTCACGCGCCCGCACGATTGCCGCGGCCATGCCCAACCGGCGTCAGCCGGAGGTCCGGCGGCCCGCGTACCGTCCGCAGGCACGGCAGCCGCTCCGGGAGACCGTTCCCGCGGCGGGGGAGAAGATTGAGGTGCAGACCGAAGGGGGCCGCGCTCGCTGGTTGCGGGTCGGAGAGGAAGTCGTGGACCTCCGCTGTCTGGGCCCGCTTCTCGAGCCGAGCACGGCCGTAGCGCTTGGCTATGCGCTTCAGCGGCTGAAGACCGAGTACCTCGATGGCACGCGCAACTTGCCCGAGGCGCTGTCGATGCTTGAGCTCGACCTGGACCGCTTTGGCCTGGAGTTGCTCTGCGCCCAGGCCGGCGACACACTGCCCGCGCTTTCGCGGCCGCGGATGCTCGACGTTGGCGCGGTGCTGAACCGACTGCCAAGCCTCCGGGTGGTAGTGGAGGAGAGGGTGCAATGAGGAGAGCGCAAGCCATCCGGCAGACGCGCGCCGGCGGCTTCTGGGGGGGGCCGGCCCGCAGACAGATTGCTGCCACGTCGCTCGGTGGCTGGGCCCTGCTCGGCCTCGCGCTGGTCGCCGCCGGCGCTGCGGAAGAGCCCGCCGAGGGTTGGGTCGAAGCCAATGTCGCGTTGGGGGCTGAGTTCACGGAGAGCGGCGCCACCCACCGGGACTGGAACGGCCTGACGGACGGCGTCAAAGACAGCGACGTGTCTCCCGCCTGCTACGCCACAACCGGCGAGCAAGGGCTGCCCAAATGGGTCCTTCTCGACCTCGGTCGCCCTTACGACGTCACGCAGATCAATGTCTACAACAGCCTGAACGGCAACACGAAGACCGTCGCACTCTACGTCGGCGCTTCGTCGACCAAGCTCACCTACCTGTGGAAGCACGAGTTCCCAGACCGGCACTTGCGCACCTTTCAGCAGCAGTTCCCCAAGACGCCGATCCGCTACGTGAAGCTGGTGTTTGAGGACACGTACGGGGGTGGCTTCGGCGGCGACAGCGTGCTGTACCTACGCGAGGTGGAGGTCATCGCCCGGGTGCGGCAGGACGAGGGCACCGACGGAGTCCGTCCCGGCGTCGCCGAGTCGGCGGTGGTGGTTAGCTTCCCTCGGACGCTCCGGTTGCTGCGGAGGTTGACACTGGCCCGTCGATTCCCCCTGACAGTGTTGGTGGGAGGGACGGAGGCGCTCGCGCCGGAGCGGTGGACGGGGTCGCTGCGCGGCGAACTGGCGCGTGCCTTCGAGTATGAACCGCGCGACCCGCTTGCGCCGAGGGCCGTTTCCGCCGTCATTCGGGATCTCGGCGAGACGACCAACGCGGCCCCCCTCGTCCGGGCGGCGAGGCGCGACGAAGCCGACCTCGTCGTCCTTGCGCTTCGACCCGAGGACGCCGCGGCTGTCACCGGAGCGGCGCTGGTCTCCTCGCTGACTTCGCTGGGCGGCGAACTGACGAGCAAGACCGACTGTGTCGTGGTGCTGGCTCTGTTGCCAACGCCTGAGCGGCGCGACGATTCCCCTCTGCGTGCCGCCTTGGGTCAGCTTCGGGCGGCCGCCCGGCAGGTGGGGTACCTCGCTGACGTGGGCGTACTGGACTGCGAGAACGCCGTCGAAGCCGTCCCCGAAAGGCGCCCGGATCTCTTCGATGCCGAGGGCAAGCTGAACGACCTCGGCCGCAGCTTCGTCGCCCGCACGCTGAGCAAGGCACTGCGGGACTACGGAGCAAAGGCAAGCCGGTAGCCGCCACTGGCGGCTGCATCAGTAGCACTCGCCCGTGGTCTTCCCTGCCGTGGTGCTCCGCTCTGGCGCGCGCTACGCGGCCAGCGCGCTCTTGACCTTGAGGCTGAGCTGGTGCGATTCGCCCGAGTCGAACCAGACTCCGCGACAGGCCGGGCACTCGTGAACCGGTTCCCCGGTGGCGACAAGTGCGCCCGAGGGCAGGGCCGCCGTGTAATCAACGTCTGCGAGGTCAGCGCCGCAGTCGGGGCACCGGTGCACTTCTCGCTGCTCCCCCGGCGTATGCGGGTGGACGCGGAAGTCGGTGTCGAGTTTGCCTAGGTGCTTCGCCCCGTCGTCAAGCAGTTCGGTCAGTTGGGTCAAGGGAATCCAGAGCCCGCCGCAGTCGGAGCAGGCCTGCACTCTGGTGCCGGCTCTGGGCGCTGTATACAGCGCCTTGTGGCAGCGGGGGCACTGGCCCTCCAGGTGTCCCTCACGCTTGCGGACCTCGAGCGGTGCGTCGCACTTGAGGCAGAACCCTTCGTTGGCGCGGTTCACGTTGCCGCAACCGGCACAGACGAGGGTCGGTGGCTTGGGCGGCCGGATCGGCTCCACCTCCGGTGGCGCGCTCTCGGCGGCCGCTTTGTCCTCCTTGGCGCGCTGCGCCTTGAAGTGGGTCTCCGCCAGGATCAGCAAGCCGTCGGCCGCCCACACTGAGCCGCACTCAGCGCATACGTGCGGCTCGAACCCGGGGATCTGCTTTGCGGCCGCGCGCCGCATGGTCCCGGTGCACTGGGGACAGGTGAGCTTCCTTGGCAGTGGATCTTTGGACAGCCGGAGGTCCTGGAACTCGTCGTCCAGGCGATGCAGGACCAGTGGGGCCCGCGCGATCGCCGCTTGCGCTCCCCCTTTGGGAAAGCGGATCCCCCCGCACATGGTGCACCCCTCGACCTCAATGTCGAGGAAGGTGGACTGCACCAACTCCTGTTCACAGACCGGACACGTACCCATGAGTTAGCCTCCCCTCTGTGCGGTCTACCAACGCGCACACAGAGCAGCCCCTGCAGTCACAGCGCTCCCGGGGCACTGATCGCCAAGCCGGCACCCGCCACGGGAGCGTCTGGACTTGTTACGCCTCACAGTCGGGGTGTCAACACGGGCCCGACACGCAAGATCCGGAATGCACAGCGCGGGTAGGTCCGTCAGACGCCGCGCTGAGTATATCACCGGACGGTCGTTGTGGCAACGCCCTGGCAGCATCCATGCGCCGGGCTTCGCCGTTGGTCCACACACAATAGGCAGGTGTTGCGTTCGTGCTGTATCGCAAGGTAGGAGACACTGGTATCGACGTATCGGCGTTGGGGTTCGGGACGATGCGGTTCAAGGGAGCGGAGAACGCCGCCGAGATCATTGCTCGTGGGCTGCAGCTCGGCATGAACTACTTCGACATCGGCACCGCCTACTCGTTCAACACCAGCGACGACAATGCCGAGGCGTGGACGGGGGCCGCGCTCAGAGGGGTGCCGCGGGAGCGCCTGGTGCTGTCGGCGAAGGCGCAGTGCAGGGGAGAGGGGGAGCCCAAGGTCGAGCGCGGGCTGGGGATCGCGACCCGCGACCAGATGTGGCAGTGCCTGGAGAACTCGCTGAAGCGCGTCGGCGTCGACTGGTTCGACTTCTACCAGCTCTGGGACATGAGCGCCCCGGCGCACTTCGCGGCGACCTGCGAAGGCGCCGACACGCCGCTCCAGGCGCTTCGCGAAGCCAAGGAGCAAGGGCTGATCAAGCACCTTGGGTTCACCACCCACGCCAAGTCGGCAGAGACGGTGGAGTGGCTTCGGCGAGTGCCCGACTTCCGCACGGTCACGATCTACTACAACTTTGCCGACCTCGCCTGCGAGGAAGTCATCGACTACGCCCAAGCTAACGGCATCGGCGTCAACATCATGGGGCCGCTGCGCGGGGGGCTGTTGGTTGGCGAGTCAGCGGCATTCGCTCGTCACCTGCCGGAGTTGGCTGGGGTGCCCGTCCAAGAGATCGCCCTGCGCTTCCTGCTGAGCTACCCGGGCGTCTCCTCCGTCCTCTCCGGCATGAACGAGATCGCCCACCTGGAGCAGAACGCCGCTGTCGCCGCCGACGAGCAAACGATGACGTCCGCCCAGCGCCACGCCTTCCTCGCCGCCTTCACCGAGTTGACAGGCGGCGAGCCGCTCTGCACCGGCTGCAAGTACTGCCAGGGAGTCTGCCCCGAGGGGCTGCCTGTCTTCTGGATGATGGGGCTCTTCCAGCTCCACGAGGTCTTCCACCTGGCCTCCGCCAGCCAGCAGTTGGCCGGTCTCCACGGCAAAGCCCGCGCGGACGCCGGCAAGTGCACCGCTTGCCAGACCTGCGTGGAAGCCTGTCCGCAAGACCTCCCGATCCCCGAGCGGATGAAGCGGATGAAGCAGGCAGTCGAGGAGCTGCACGCGGCGGCCGAGGAGTAACGAGGCCAGCCGGAGCCTTCCGAGCCGCGACCATCAGGGAGCGCGTGAGCCGCAACGCCTTCGGGATGGCCTGACCATGCCAGTGGGCTCTCGGGAGCTTGCATCCAGAGTTCTGGAGGCTGACCCCGGAACTGAGTCTCCCTACCGCTTCCCACCGCCGCTCTGGAGGATTCCCGCGATGTCCCAGTGCCCGTTCTCGACGGCACAATGGAGAGGCGTATGGCCGCTCCCGTCTCGCGCGTTGACGTCGGCGCCAGCGGCGAGGAGCAAGCGCACGACTCCGGTGTCCAGTATGTGGGGATAGCGGATGCGAGCAGAACCGCAACGCATCCGCGACGCGAGACAGCGCTGGCTGAACGCCCCTCGCACACCGTCGGTTCCGGCTCTGTGTCGGCCATGTTGGCTAAGCTCCGCGCCTTCATGCCCCTGCTCGGCCGCTACGCCTCCGGCTGTCGATCCACCCACTTGCCGGGTTGTGACATCACCTTGCGCATTCCCCCCACGAACGACTCCATGAGCTGGAGGTCGTTGGGTGGGTACACGCCGCCGAGGTTGCAGTGCGTCTTCAGGAAGTGCAGCGTGGCGGGGTAGTCGTCCGGGTCGTACACGTACTCCTTGTCGGAGCACGCCCACGGGTACCCTCGCCCGAAGCCCTGCTTCTTCTGGAAGATATCCATTCCCGGCAGCGGCACTGTCTGATAGGCTCCGAACGGTAGCCCTTCGGCTCGCAGCGCTGCCAGTGCGCGCTCCATGAACTGCTCGTCGGTGAGATGGGCGGCTTCGGCCACTTCGTCGCGGACGAAGGTGACGACGTAGGTGAAGTAGCAGGGATTGCGATTCGGCGGTTCGACCGGACCGGCGAGGCCGGGGATGGTCTGCAACTGATCGGTCAGGAACCGCGCCAGTTCTCTGCGTTGCGTCAGCGTCTCCGGCGCCCGCCTGAGTTGCTCCAGCGCGAAGGCGTTGACAAACTCCAGCGGCCGGTACATCCAACCCAGAGCGGCGCGCTCCACTGGTGGATCGCCGATCGACAGCGTCCTGAACGAGGTCATGTTGCGGGCATATTCGGCGAAGTCGTCCCGGTTGGTAGCGTAGATGCCGCCCTCGCATCCGGACACGGTCTTGGAGCGGTTCAGGCTGAAGCCCTCGGCGTCGCACAGCCCGCCGGTCTTGCGGCCGTTGTATTCGGCGCCGGCTGCCTGGCACGCGTCGCCCAACACGACGAGACCGCGCCGTGCCGCTACCTCGTTGATCGGGTCCATGTCAGCGGGCATGCCGTTGATGTGGACCGGCATGATCGCCTTGGTCCGGTCCGAGATCCTGCTCTCGATCTTCGCCGGATCCATGGTGTAAGTGTCCGGGTCGATGTCCACGAACACGGGGATGGTCAGCCCGTGCAGGCACCCCGCCGCCGTCGCCCAGTACGTGTAGGCCGGCAGGAGAATCTCGTCGCCCGGTTCCAGCCCCGCGGCGGCGACGCACATGTGCAGCGTGGAGGTGCCGCTGTTGGTCACCACGCAGTGCTTCACCCCGCAGAACTCGGCGAACTCCCGACTCAGCGCCTCGCACTGCGGTCCGGCGAGGGTGTGGTAGACACCGCTGTCGAGGACTTCACTCAGTGCGGCGTATGTGTCCGGCGTGACGATGGGCCACGACTTGACAGCCCCCGGCTCCGCCGAGCGTGGTCCCCCCAACAGCGCCAATTCCTGCGGCATTCCTGACTCCTCCACGTTGGTCTGGTTGCTTGCCCGACTACCGGGCGGCCTGGTCTACCGACTCAACGTGCACTCATTTCGCCGGGAGCGCACTGACTCCTGTCCGCTCCGCCCGAGCACGCCCCCGGTGACTTGCCCTCCCAGAGCGACTATAATGCGGGCAGACGGCAAGCTCGAAGTTCGAAACCCCAAACCCCAAACGCCAAACTCGAAACCCGAAACCCGAAACAGCAATGCGGCCAGCGTGCCCGTAAGCGCACGCTATCCATAGGCCCTATCCGTTGCCGTCCTAAATCCGTTGGGAGAAACAGCCAGACTATGGCGTTCTGCGAGATCAAGTTCAGAAGCTCTACCCTTCAGAAATGCATGGCGATGAACGTCCTCCTGCCGCAGGTGGAGACGCCGAGGCCCTATCCGGTGTACTACCTGCTGCACGGACTGTCGGACGATCACACCATCTGGCACCGGCACACGCGGATCGAGTGGTACGTGCGCGAGCTGCCGCTGATCGTGGTGATGCCCGACGGCGGCAGGAGCTTCTACTGCGACGCCGTCGACGGTCCCGCCTACGAGACCTACCTCATGGAAGACCTGATCGGTTTCGTGGACCGCTTCTTCCCAACGATTGCCGCGCGCGAAGGGCGGGCCATCGGCGGGCTGTCCATGGGCGGCTACGGGGCGATGAAGCTGGCGCTGAAGTTCCCGGACCGGTTCTGCAGCGCCGTGTCGCACTCGGGAGTGCTCAACCTCGCGCGGAGCCTCCCGCGAGAGGACTTGCGCGCGGAGCTTCGGCAGCTCTTCGGTGACGACCCGGCCGGCGGGAAGGACGACGTGTTCTCGTTGGCTGAGAACGCAAACCCGGCGACGCTGCCGGCGCTCCGGATCGACTGCGGCGTGGACGACGGGCTGCTCCAACACAACCGCGACTTCCACGCCCTGCTCGAGCAACGTGGGCTGCCGCACGAGTACGCCGAGTTCCCCGGCGGGCACACGTGGGACTACTGGGATGAACACGTGCAGGAAGCGCTTGCCTTCCACTGCCGCGCGCTTTCGTTCGGCCAACAGGGAGTCTGAAATGGACAAGTTGAGGACTGCACTGATCGGTTGCGGGCCCCGGGGCGTTGAAGGGCACGGGCACAAGCTGAAGGAGTCGGACCGCTTCGACCTCGTGGCGGTGTGCGACCTCGACGAAGCGCTCGCCGCGAACACAGCCGAAGCGCTGGGTTGCGAAGCGGTCACCGACTACAAGAAGCTCCTCGGGCGCACCTCCATCGAGGCCGTGGTGATCGTGACCGCCACCGAGTTCCACTCGAAGCTGGCGCTCCGGGCCGTGAAGGCGGGGAAGCATGTCTTGCTGGAGAAGCCCCTCACGCACGACCTCGCCTCCGCTGTGGCACTGCTTCAGGCTGCCAAGGAAGCGGGCGTCAAGGGGATGGTCTGCTATCAGTTGCGCTTCCATCCCTTCTACGAAGCGCTCAAACAGCAGGCCGCGCAGATCATGCCGGTGCAGCTCTACTCCAGCCGGCAGTGCGGCCTCATGGGCCGGAAGTACCTGCAAGCCGGCGCGCAGGGCGGCCTGCTGGACTTCTGCTCCCACGACTTCGACGTGGCCCTGTGGCTGATGGGCGTCAAACCCAAGCGGGTGTTCGCCACCCTCGGGCAGGGGATCTACACCGACACCAACGCAGTCGACCTCCTCAGCGTGCAGATCGAGTTCGGCCCCGACCCGCTCCGCGCCGCGCACGTGGTGTCCAGCATGGGCGGAATGGGGATCCCCCGCCGCTACGACCTCGTCGGGCGCCATGGCAACGTCACCGCCCAGGGACAAGGGCTGAAGCGCACCACCCTCTCTATCGGCGAGACCGGCCGCTCCACCTCCGACTCCGTCGAAATCGCCGTCGACCCCGGTGGCCCCGACCCCACCCACCTCCTGCACGAGCATTTCGCCGACTACATCCGCGACACCACCGGCAAGTTCCCCGCCAAAGCCACCTTGCGCGACGGCGTCAACTCCCTACTCATCGCCGAAGCCGCGTTGGAGTCCAGCCGCAACAAGACAGTGGTCGAGCTCGACGAGCTGGCGGCGCGGCATGGGTATGCGTTGGGTGGATGAGGGGAGCCGGCGGCAGGGGAAGGCGGCCCTCGCAGGTCTGGCAATTTGGCAGCACCGTGCCGCGACTTGGTTCCATGCACGACAGACAATGGATTCTGGATACACGATTTCGGTGTCCCGAATCTCGTCGCCGCCCGTTGGCACGCCCCGGGCGCGGAGACGGCAACGCTGGAAGTGGAGAAGCTCAACGAGGGGCTGCGGGTGATTCTGCCGAAGATCGAGCT
>PEVN01000146.1 GCA_002779825.1 Armatimonadetes bacterium CG06_land_8_20_14_3_00_66_21
CTTAGGGGAGCGGGAGGCGGCGCGGGAGTCGTGCACCGAGGCGCTGGCGAGTTACAGACGGTTGGCGGACGCGCATCCGGCGGCCTTCGAGCAGGACGTGGCGATGACGCTGAACAACCTGGGCAATGTGCAGCGCGACTTAGGGGAGCGGGAGGCGGCGCGGGAGTCGTACACCGAGGCGCTGGCGCTCTACTTGCCGTTGGCCGCCAAGTGGCCGGCGGCGTTTGCACAGTACCTCCGCATCGTTTTCCGCAACTACACCACGGTCACTGACGAGAGCGCCGACGACCCGTGGTGGCAGCTCTGGAGGCAGAGGTCGGCAGGAACCGAACCCGGCAGCGGCCAATAGCTACCCGGGAACTTCCGCCGGGAGCAGCACCATGCACACACCTCTGTCCGTGTCCTCTGCCTACCTCCTTCTGGTCGCAGCCGCGGCGTGGCCCGTCCACGCCGCCGACCTGCTCACTTACGACTTCGAGCAAGGCGCAGACCTCGCCAGGTATCCGAGGCTTGACCTTAGCAGAGCGCACGCGAGTATCGTCGTGCGCGACAAAGACGGCAAGGACGCCAAGCCTCCCAGGGGGGAGGCAGGACACTGCCTCCGCCTGGAGACGCCCCAGCCGGACGGGTTCTGCGCCATGGACCTCAAGGGACCGGTTGAGGTGCAGAAGAACCTGATCCTGGCCTTCGACCACCGTGAGGAGATCGAGCCGGGCTTCGAGGGCGCGTACCTGGGGATGAGCTGGTACGTGGGCGACAAGCAGGCGTTCTGGAGCAGCGACCAGTTCTCGGGCGAATGGCGGCGGGCGCAGGTGGAGATCGGGAAGCTCACCGGGTCGTGGGGCTTCGAGGTGAAGCCGGGGCTGACGTTCTCGCGGGTGCAGCTCTACGGGCGGGTGAAGGAGAAGACGGAGAAGAAGGGCGAAACGAAGGCGAAGATGACGGTGTGGTTCGACAACGTTCGGCTGTACACGGGTCACGTTGAGCGAACCGTATCGGAGCGCACGCGCACCTCGTACTCGAACCCGCCGCTGTTCAACTGGCCGGTCACGACGGACGGAGGCGGGCAGAAACTGCAGTACTCGCAGGACGCCACGTTCCCCGAGAACGCCTCCGTCACCGTCGAAGTGCAGCACAACTTCTACCTGCCACCGTCCCCGGTCGAGCCGGGCGCTTGGTACTGGCGCGTCTGGTCGCAAGGCGACCTGTATGATGGCTGGTCTGAGGCGGAGATCGTGAATGTGCTCCCGGAGGCGCACCGCTTCGTCACCCAGCCGGTGCCGGTCGAAGAGCTGGCCAAGCAACCGCACCCGCGTCTGCTCGAGTTGGCGAAGGTCGACCAGCCCGAGGTGACCGAGGCGCGCAAGGCGCAGCTCGTGCGGAGCGCGGAGTCGCTCTACAAGCAGGGCGTGCCCGAGCACCCGGGTCCGCACGTTCCGGGCGACCCGCGGTGGCCGACGTGGATCGACTGGTACGGGAAGGTGGCGGGGAGCATCACCGGCGGCACGGGCCGGCGCCTGCAGACCTTGGCCCAGGACGCCATGCTCACCGGCGACCCGAAGGTGATCGGCTGGGCGAAGGAGCTGGCGCTGGAGGCGTGCAAGTGGGACCCGGAAGGCGGCAGCGCCATGAAGCTCGGCGACATCGGCGCGCACCATCTGCTCCGCGGGCTCACCTGGTGCTACGATGTGTGCCGCGACTCGATGACCGACCAAGAACGCGACACGCTGAAGAAGATCATCGTGCAGCGCGCCAAGCAGTTCGACGACGCCCTCAACCCCTTCCGCGGTGGCGAGGCGAACAACCATGCGTGGCTGAAGGCGCACGGGCTGGGCGAAGCGGGTCTCGTCCTCCTCGGCGACTACGACCAAGCGGGTGACTGGGCGGAGTACGTCCGCGAACTCTACCTCGGTCGATTCCTGTGCTGCCTCGGCTACCAGGGCGACAACAACGAAGGTCTCTCGTACTGGAGCTACGGACTGAGCTTCATCATCGACTATGGCGACCTGATGAAGGCAGTTTGCGGGATCGACCTGTTCCAGCATCCGTGGCTCAAGCAGACCGCCCGCTTCCCCCTGTACTGCGCGCCGCCCAACGCTTGGGCGGTGAGCTTCGCCGATACCGGCATGCCCAACCACGGGGCGCGCGGGCCGTATGCCACCAGATACGTCCGCGACCTCGCAGTGCGAACCGGCGACCCCTACGCGCTTTGGTACAGCGGCGAACGCGACCCGGTGGCCGGGCTCGTCCCCAAGCCACCCGTGGACCTGCCCCAGTCGATCCACTACCGCCACATCGGCTGGTCGATCTTCAACACCTCGTTGGTGGACGGCCGCGAGGGCGTGACTGTCGCCATGCACAGCGGGCAATACCAGGCGGGCCACCAACACCCCGACCAGAACAGCTTCGTCCTCAACGCCTACGGCGAGAAGCTCGCCATCGACGGCGGCTACTACGACTGGTACGGCAGCCCGCACTTCAAGGGCTACTCGATGACGACTCTGGCGCACAACACGCTGCTTGTGGACGGCCAAGGGCAAGCCGCCTGCAAGAACGGCGCCGACGGCCGCGTGACGGCGTACTGCGATTCGCCTGCCTACGGCTACACGGTTGGCGATGCTGCTGACCCCGACGTCTACGGCGGGTCGCTCAAGCAGTTCGAGCGGCGCGTGCTCTTCATCAAGCCGGGCTTCGTCGTCATCCACGACCTCGTTGCCGCCAATGTAGCTGCGCCCGCCGAAGGCGTGGCTGGGACGGCGAATCCACCCGCTGGCGCGGGCAGCCACGAGTTCGACTGGCTATTGCACGCCGTCAAGCCGATCGAGGTTGACAAGGCGACTCGGGCGTTCTCCTTGGAGTGCGAAAAAGTGGCCCTACGCGGCCGGTTCCTCGCTCCCGCAAACGCAGTCCTCGAGGTGAAGACGGGCTTCCCGGTCGAGCCGGTCAACCGGTACAGCACCAACCCGGTGCCCAAGGAGAACTACTTCCCCGAGTGGGTACTTCACGCTTCGCCGGAGCAGCCTGTCCAAGCGACCGAGTTCCTGGCTGCCATGCAGGTCCAGCGTCGAGGCGGCTCCCCCGATCCGGCGGCTGACATCGCCCCGGCCGCCACGACAGCCGACAACGCGCTGGCCGTCCGGATCAAGTGCGGCGACCGAACGCACACCGTTCTGTTCCGGAAACGCGACGCCACCGGCACGATTGGCACAACCGACGGCCTGGTGACAGATGGCGCCGCGGCCGCAATCGAGACCGCCGGCGGGGAGTGCTTGCGTGCCTTCGTGACCGGCGGCACGTTCCTCGAACTCAAGGGCGTTCGTGTGCTCCAGAGCGAGGAGCCACAGGACTGGGCTGTGTTCGGCGCGGCACTCGGCCAGACCGGCCCCATCGAGGGCGCGTGGGCCCAGGTTGAGGGCGTGAAGACGGCTCTGGCGGGCTACCAGCGACTCGTTGCCGACACGATGCTGCGCTACTGGTGGGGACAGGTCAGCCTGCCGCGACCTGACAGCTACGAGGTGGCATTTGAGGGCTGGACGGAGAAGTCCGCCCCCGAGCTGACCCTCGACGGCCAAGCGGTGGAGCTGCAGCCCGGCCCCAACCCCACCGGTTCTCTCTGGATGCAGGCCGGCACGCACCTCCTGAGCATCGCCGGTACCGGTACGTTCGAGGGACTCACCCTCAAGGGGCGAGGCATCAAGCTCGCCCCAGCCAAGCTGCTGCCGAAGGACGCCAAGCTGCCTGCCGACGCACTGGTCATCGAGGCGGAGAAGCCGTCCGCCCAAGGCGAGGTCAAAGGTCTCCTGGTCGAGAAGGTAGGCGCCTCCGGCGGTCTCGCCAACGGAACGTGGGACACGGGGGGGCAATGGGCGGAGTGGCAGTTCGAGATCGCCAATCCCGGCGACTACGAACTGCTCATCCGCGGCTGCAGCGAGCACGAGGACATCCTCCGCGAACTGCTGCTGGACGGCCAACCGCTCTCGCCCGAAGTCGGCGTCGCTCGCTTCGCCGCCACCGGCGGCTGGTGCCGGACGACGGACGATTGGCGGTACTTCCTCGTGTGCGCGGGAGAGGGCAAGCCTGCCCGCATTTCCCTCACAGCGGGCAAGCACGTGATTCGCATGGTGCAGCGCGGTGGGTCGATGAACCTGGATCTGTTGGCATGGCAGCCGGCGAAGTGAGCATGACCAACCCCAATGGCCAACTCATGATCACCTACCGGTGCAGCGCGGCCTGCCGGCACTGCCTGGTAATGGCCGAGCCCGAGCAGGAACGGACGGTCATGTCGGTTGAGGACGCCGTCCGCTGGGGGCTCGAATACGCCAAACTTGGCCGGCACGTGATGATCGCCGGGGGCGAGGCGTTGCTGTTCTACAAGCAGGTGTTGGCGATGTGCGCGGCACTGAAGGCGCGCGGCGTGCCGGTGGCGTTCATCGAGTCCAACGGCTCGTGGTGCCGGAGCGACGAACTCACAAAGAGGCGGCTGACCCGGCTGCGCGAGGCGGGCGTCGAGGGGATGTACTTCAGCGTCGATCCGTACCACCAGGAGTTCGTGCCGGCGGAGCGGGTCTGTCGCGGCAGCCGGATCGCGAAGGAGCTGTTCGGCGAGGACCAAGTGTATGCGCCCAACCCGACGCTGGAGGAAGCTGGCGACCTGGAGACCGTTGCCGGCGATCCCGAGCGGCTGCGCGAGTATGCCCGCTCGCGTCGCGTCTCCTTCATCGGCCGCGCGGCTGACGCGCTGACCGGCTTCGCCGACCCAGTGCCGTTGGCCGGACTGCTTGAGCAGGACTGCCGCAAGGACCTCGATGTCGACCACCTCCGCGAGATCCAGGTGGACCCGTTCGGCTTCGTCCGGCCCGACATGTGTCCGGGCGTGAACCTGGGCAATGCAAACCAGCAACCACTGGCGGAGCTGGGGTGCACGCAGCGCGTCTGCGAAGTGCTGCTGCTGCGCGAGCTGGCCGAACGGGGACCGGCGTCGCTGCTGCCGTTGGCGGAGCCCGCGGGCTTCAAGCCGCGATCGACGTACGCCTCAAAGTGCCACCTGTGCTTCGAGATCCGGCGGCACTTGGTGCGCAGAATGCCCGACGAACTTGGTCCCCCGCACGCCTACGCGCTGGTCCGCGGGTAGGGGCGCTGTCGGGAATGAGGTAGAATCGGCCACCCGTCCGCCGGTGCGCAGACCCGTTCGCCCTGAAGGAGGCAGCTATGTTCCCTCGACCCCTCAGCCTGGTTGTGACAGCCGTTCTGTCGGTCGGCGTCTTCGGTCGCGAAGTGGGCGCCCAGAACGCGGAGACGAAGTCAGTCCTCGGCAAGCTGGGCGTGACGCGGGGGATCTGCGTGTTGCTGGGCGACAGCGGCGGCAGGCTGGCCGTTGACCTGGCGCGCAACAGCGAACTCACCGTATTCGTGCAGCAGCAGGGGGACGCGGCCGTTGCGGCCGCTTGCCGGGTGGCGGATGAGGCCGGGCTGTACGGGACCCGCGTCTTCGTGGCGAACGGCGACGCGAGCCGGATCGGGCTTGCGGACGACGTGGCCGACGCGGTCGTGGCCCTCGGCGCGGCCGGCGGGCCGCCCGAACGCGAGGCGCTCCGAGTGGTGCGCCCGGCTGGTAAGGTGCTGCTTGGGCGAAGGGAACTGACCAAGCCGTTCCCCGCCGGTGTGGACGACTGGACGCACCACTATCACGGCCCCGACAACAACCCGCAGTCGAAGGACCGCCTGGCCCGCGCCCCCTACCTGACGCAGTTCATTGCTGAACCGCGCTACGGGCCGGCGCCGCAGAACGCGGTTGCAGCCAACGGTCGGCTGTTCGTGGCCTTCGGTCATGTGGCCTGGCACCAGCGCGAAGAGCCTTGGCTGAACACGCTGGTCGCGCTGAACGCCTTCAACGGGACGCTCCTCTGGAAGCGCCCGTTGACGCCGGGGATCATGGTCGACCGCAGCACCATGCTCGCTACGCCGGACACGCTCTACCTGGCGGATGACAAGTCGTGCAAGCTGCTGGACGCGGCGACAGGCAAGCCGAAGGACGAACTCGTCGCCCCCGTTGACCTGACCGGCGGCACGTTCTGGAAGTGGATGGCGCTGGAGGAGGGCGGCCTGTACGCACTGGTCGGCGAGGCGGAGAAGCCGGACCGCACGGCGACCTGGCGACGCACCCAGCACGGCTGGCCCTGGAACGAGATCTCCGACGGATACAACGCCGGGCAGTACGAGTGGGGGCAGGCGAAGACGCTGCTCGCGCTCGATCCGAAGACGAAGAACGTCCTGTGGCACCACCAGGAGTCGGAGCCTATCGACAGCCGCAGCTTGTGCCTGAAAGGCGGGCGGGTCTACTTCGCCGCCTTTGGCAGGTACCTCACCTGCCTCGACGCGAAGACCGGGCGCGAGCGGTGGCGGCGGACGCGCGAGAAGGACAGCAGCCTCTTCGAAGCCATTGGTCCCTACCGGCCCGGCCACGGGTACATCGGCGGATGGAAGAGCACTGTCTACCTCAAGTGCACAGACAAGGCGCTCTACGTTGTTGGGCCGCAGACCGAGTGGCTCACCGCACTGTCGGCTGACGACGGCACGTTCCTCTGGAAGTACCCCGCCAAGGACCTGCACATTGTCATTCGCGACGACGGCGTCTACACCATCGGGCCGCAGAACAGCAAGGGCGATCTCACCAAGAAGCTGGACCTGCTCACCGGCGAAGTGCTGGCCAGCTACGACCTCTTCCGGCGGGCCTGCACCCGCTCTGTTGGCACGCCCGATGGCATTCTCTTCCGGGCGTCGGAAGGCTCCGTGCGCCTGGACTTGGCGACGGGCAAGCCGCAATGGATCTCGCCGATGCGGCCGTCGTGCCACCTCGGCGTGCTGGTGGCCAACGGTCACCTGTACTGGGTGCCGTGGACGTGCGACTGCGATCTGCAGTTGTTCGGAGCAATCTGCCTGGCACCGGCGGGCGACTTCGCGTTCGACCAGCAAGCCACGCGGGAAGCGCGGCTCGAGTCGGCAGGAGACGGGGCGCCCGCGGTCGCGAACCTTCCGACGGCGCCCGCAGACTGGCCGACCTACCGGGCGAACTGCTTGCGGACCGCCCGCACGCAGGCCCTCCTCCCCGGCCAGGCGAAGCTGCTGTGGCAGACCGAAAGCGGCAACGCGGCTGTGCCGACGGCGCCCGTCGCCGCCGGTGGGCTGACGTTCTACGGTGGGTCCGACGGCCGCGTGCACGCCGCTGACGCGGCGACCGGCAAGGAACGCTGGCGCGCCTACACGGGCGGCGCGATCACGTTCCCGCCGACCATAGCCGATGGGCGCGCCTTCGTCGGCTCCGGCGATGGCTGGGCGTATGCCTTCGAGGCGGCGACGGGTCGGCAGTTGTGGCGGTTCCGGGCTGCGCCGGCCGAGCGGCGAATCCCGGTGTACGGCGCGCTGCTCTCCACGTGGCCCGTCGCCAGCGGCGTGCTGGTTGCCGGTGGCGTCGCCTACTTCGCCGCCGGCATCACCGACTACGACGGCACGCACCTGTACGCCCTCGACGCCGCCACGGGCGCCCTCAAGTGGCAGAACAACACGGCGGGACAGCTCGACGCGTTCTCGCACAGAGGCGTAGCGTGTCAGGGCGAGCTGCTGCTGCGCGACGGCACCTTGTACCTCGCCGGCGGTAATGCCGTTTCACCGGGCGTGTTCGACGCAGCCACCGGGACGTGTCGGAACGCTCCCCCGAACTCCCTCGGCACGCAGGCAGTGCGCGGCCGTGAGTTGCTGTTCACCGAAGCGCCCGGGCGAAAGGGCGAGTCGGGCCCGCGCGTCAAGGTGGTCGGTCAACCGCTCTACTCCGATCCCGACAACCTCGTCTACAGCGGCGAAGTCGCGTGGGACAACCCAAGGGTCGTCGTTGCGAACGCCACCGTGTCGTTTGTCGAGACCAAAGGCGAAAGCGGCTCCGACTGGAAGCTCGCAGCCCGTTCCGTTCCCGGCGACGCGCCGCTCTGGGAGCAGCCGCTACCCGGTCGCCCCGTCCGGTGGGGCCTCTGTGTGGACGCGCAAGGGCGGGTCGTGGTGACGCTGCGGGAGGGGCGGGTGTTGTGCTTCGGAGGATAGCGGACGACGCCACGCCGTGTGGCCCGCAAGGCCGCGGGGTCTCCTGAGCTGCCGGAGCAGGCGTCGGGGCAGTGACTCACCTGAAGGGAGTGACGACGGCCAGTCGGGACGGGCCTCCTGACTGCGCCGGCCGCCGGACCGCACGGTCTCCTGGTCTTCGGGAAACCGCCGGCAGAACGAGGATCGCGGTGGCCCGAGGCGGGCAACCCATACCGCGACGCAGCGAGGGCCCGTGGGTCTGTCTCCTCGTCCACCCACTCCCGGACGTGCGGAGCTGGAGCCACCGCGACGTGGTCTGCGTACCCCTTGGGCCGAGCACGTTTCCTCCTCCTCGCAGGGCAATCGCACGAAATAGGTGATCGGTGTTGGCGTGTCCTGGAGGGACACTGTGAGAGTAGCCCCTCGAACCCCAGGGGTTCGAGGCTTCAGCCCTGGGACCACCTCGTCGCGAGGACCTGCGAAGTCCTGAAAGGACGGCTGATGGGCCCGTTCAGCCGTCCTTTCAGAACTATCGAGGTTGTGTGCGCTCCACTATCCCAGGGCTGAA
>PEVN01000052.1:0-1202 GCA_002779825.1 Armatimonadetes bacterium CG06_land_8_20_14_3_00_66_21
CGACTTGGCCGGCGGACTGGCCATCGGGGGGGTGACGCCCGGGCTGAGCCTGCCGGCACTCACCGGTCTGCTGGCAAGCGGCGGCAACATCATCGTGACCGCCCGCAGCCCGTTGACCATCAACGAGGCCGTGTCCGACACCGGCGGCGGCGACATCACGCTGACCGCGGGCGCCAGCGCGGCGCAGGACGACCTGACGATCAACGCCGAGGTCGCCGCCAGCGGCGGCAACGGAGCCGTCGTGCTGACGGCCGGCGATTCGGTGATCCAGAACGCCAATGTTTCAGCGGTTGGCTTTGGCGAGGTCCGCATTACCGCCACGGCCGGCAGCATCGCCATGGCCAACGGCACCAGCACCACGGTGCAGAACGCGACTGTGACCTACGTGGCGGCAGGTGACCTGGGTCTGGCGGCCATCACTACCGGCGCGACGGGCAACGTCGTCCTGAACGCCCTCGCGGGGGCCATTGTGGACGCCAATGCGGGCGCCCTGAACGTCAACACCAACTTCCTGACCGCTTACGCCGCTACCGGAGTCGGCACTCTGGCGGACCCGCTGGAGACGACCATCGCGATGCTCGCCGCCTTCACGACGGGGAAAGGCCCCCTTGCGTTCAGCGAGACCGATGGCGTGCTGCTCAGCGACGTCATCGCGGCCAACGGACCCATCTGGGTGAGCGCGGGTGGCACCATTGTGGCCCACAAGGTCATCTCCACCACCGACGACGAAGACAATGACATCACGCTCACGGCCACAGGGGGCGGCAGTGTGGTCGTGGACGAGCTCAACGCCGGGACTGCCAAGGGCGATGTGGCGCTGAGCGCCGACACCGGTGGCGGGACGATTACCACCAGTGCCGGCGGTCGCTTGACGGCCGACATGCTGACGGCCACAGCAGTCAGTGGAATCAACCTCACGACGACCCTCAACAGCGCCGACCTGAGCGTGACCGGCCCGGGCAGCCTGACCGTGCGCGAACTGAACGCCCTAACGCTGACCGATCTGGATACGGCGAATGGGCTGATCACAGGTACGGCCGGTGGCACGATCACCGCGACGGACGTGCAATCGCTGACGGACAACGATGCCAACGACATCCTCCTCACGGCAACGGCGGGCGGCGCAATTGTTGACTTGGTGAAGGCAGGGAACGGTGCGGCGGCCGACGTCGCCATTGCGGCGGCCGGCTCGATTGGTCAGG
>PEVN01000052.1:1361-25484 GCA_002779825.1 Armatimonadetes bacterium CG06_land_8_20_14_3_00_66_21
TCCAGCGCCGGGAGCCTCTCGGTCACGTCCGGCGGGACAATCACCGTCCAGACAGTGACCGCCGCACAGACAGTCACGCTCACCGCCGCCAACCGGATCGACGACGACAACGTCAACACGACCCTGAGCACGGCGCAAACGCTGAACCTGACGGCGCCCAACGGCATCGGTGCGACGGGCGCCAATGGCACCCGCGCCCTGGACACGCAAGTAGCGACGCTCGCGTCGGCCACGGTCGCCACCGCCGGACAGCTCAACATTGCGGAGAAGGACGGTCTGTCGGTGACGCAGGCCACGGCCGCCAACGGCGACGTCACAATCACCAGCGCCACGGGGGACATCGCCATCGGGATCGTGTCGGCGAACGCCGCCGGCAACACGGTGACCTTCATCGCGCCGGCCGGCGCAATCACCGACGCAGGCGCGGCCGCCGCCGCCAACAACGTGACGGCGACCAACCTGGCGATGACGGCGGCCACAGGTATCGGCGCGGCCGGCAATCCGCTGGAAGTGACTGTGAACAACCTGGAAGCGTCCGGCGGCAGCGGCGGCGTGTTCGTGACGGATTTGGCCGATGGCTTGATTGTCGGCGGGGTGACGCCCGGACTGGGGAATCCCGCGCTCAGCGGTCTGCTGGCGACCGGCAACGACCTCGTCGTCGCTGCGCTCAGCCCGTTGACGATCAATGAAGCGGTGTCCAACACCGGCGGCGGGAACCTCACGCTGACGGCGGGGGCCAGCGCAGCGGTAGACGACCTCACGATCAATGCCCCGATCACCGCAAGCGGCGGTAACGGCAGCCTCACACTCATGGCGGGCGATTCGGTGCTGCAGAACGCCAACGTGTCCGCTGCGGGAACCGGCAATGTGGCGGCAACGGCAACGGCGGGCAACGTCACGATGGCCGGCGGCACCAGCACGACGGTGGCGAATGGCAACGTCACGTACGCGGCGGGTGGCAACGTCGCGGCCAACGTAATCACCACTGCCACAGGCGGCGCAGGTGGGCTCGTGGCGCTGACGGCCACGGGCGGAGCGATTACCGACGTCAACGCGGGCGCGGTGAACGTCACCGCCAACAACCTGGCGGCAAGCGCCGCCAGTGGCATCGGCGCTGCGGCTGACCCGTTCGACACCAAGGTAGCCTCAATCACTGCCCTCACGATGGCGGCCGGAGCAATAGTCCTCAACGAGGTGGACGCCGTCACGCTGACGAACGTCACCGCGGCGAACGGGCCGATCACCGTGACTGCGGGCGGCAACCTCGCAGCAGCGAACGTTGTGTCCACGACGGACGACGACGCCAACGACATCCTGCTCACGGCGAACGGTGGCGGGAGCATAACCCTCGGTCAGGTCAACGCCGGCACCGGGAATGGCGACGTGACGCTGCTGGCGACGACCGGCGCCGGGACGATTTCCACGAACCCCGGCGGCCAAGTCACCGGTGATGTCGTGACGGCGACGGCCGTCAACGACGTCAACTTGACAACTTCAGCCAACCGGCTGATTGCCGCCGCCGCCCAGCCGGGGGCGGTTGTGATCAACGAACTGGATGCCGCCACGGTGACGAGCCTGGTCGCGGCGAACGGCCCGATCACGGTGACAGCAGGCGGAACGCTGACGGTGGCCGGTCCGGTCATTTCGGCGACCGACGCCGACGCGAGCGACGTCGCCCTGACGACCACCGCCGGTGACATTGCTCTCGACGCGGCGGTGAGCGCTGGCACGGCCGCCGGCGACGTGACACTGACCTCGGCAGGCGCGATCAGCGCCACGGGCGGGACGCCGAGCGCGCTCGTCGCCGCCGACCATCTCGCGGCGACCGCCGGCGGCTTGATCTCCTTGATCACTACCGCCAACACCCTCAGTGCGGTCACCACCGCGGCGGGGGCGATCACCGTAGCGGAGACCAACGCCGTCCGGCTGACCAACGTGACGGCGGCCAACGGCCCGATCACCGTGACGGCGGGCGGCACGATCACTGCCGACAACGTCGTGTCGAAGACGGATAAGGACGCCAACGACCTCGCGCTGACGGCGACGGGCGGAGGCAGCCTGGTGCTGGGCACGATCAATGCCGGCACCGCGAATGGCGACGTGACCCTACTGGCGAACGCGGGCAGCGGGACCATCACCACAACCAACCCCAACGGACGCGTCACCGGCGACGTGCTGACCGCCACGGCAGCTAGGGGAACCGACGTCACCACGACGGCCAATAGCGCGGATCTAAGCGTGACGGGCGTTGGCGCCCTGGTGGTGCGCGAACTCAACGCGATCACGCTGACCGACTTGGACACCGCCAACGGGCCGCTCACCGTGACGGCCGGCGGGACCATAGCCGCTACCGACGTGCGGTCCCTGACCGATGCTGACGCCAACGACATTGTGCTGACGGCAACGGCCGGCGGCGTGGTTGTCAACCTGATGGCGGCGGGAGCAGGCGCGGCGGCAGACGTAACGATCACGGCGACCGGCGCGATCACCGAGTCGACCCCGGCGGACGTCGCGACCGACGTAACCGGCGACCGGGTAACGCTGGCCGCTGGCACGGGCATCGGCACCGGGGCGGGCGGGCCGCTGGACACTGCGGCGATCACCATTGTCGCGACCTCGGCCGCGGGGAACCTCAACTTGAACGAAGCCAACGGCGTGGTCTTGAAGAACGTGGTGGCCACCGCTGGGAATGTGACCATCACCACGGAAGCCCTCGGGGCCGGCAACACGCTGGCGCGCAACGTGGCGGCGCAGGGGGCGGGTAACGATGTCTACCTGCGGTCGTTGTTGGCGGGAACCCTCACCGTGGAGACGATCTCCGCTGCGGACGACGTGACGTTGATAGCCACTGCTGGCCGGATCGACGACGACAACGTCAACGCAACCCTCATCAGCGGCGACGCGTTGGTGCTGACTGCGCCCAACGGGATCGGCGGCACCGGCGCCAACGGCACCCGCGCGCTTGACACGAAAGTGACGACACTGACCTCGGCAACGGCGGCCACCGCCGGCCAGATCAACGTAGCCGAAACCAACGGGCTGACCGTGGCGCAAGTGACTGCCGCCAACGGCGACGTAACGCTCACCAGCACGACCGGAAACGTGAACGTGGGCTTGGTCTCCGCGAATACGGCTGGGAACACCGTGACGCTCATCGCGAAAGCGGGCGCCGTTACGGACGCAGACGGCGGCGACGCCAACGACGTGTCGGCGACCAACCTGGCATTGACGGCCGCGACTGGAATCGGCACCGCTGTGAACCCGCTGGAAGTCACGGTGAACAAGCTGGAAGCTACAGGCGGCACCGGCGGCGTCTTCGTGACCGATCTGGCTGGCGGACTGACTGTGGGCGGCGTAACGCCCGGTCTGGGCAATCCAGCGCTCACCGGGCTACTGGCCACTGGCAACGACATCATCGTGACCGCGCTGAGCCCCCTGACGATCAACGAAGCGATTGCAGACACGGGCGGGGGCGATATCACGCTAACCGCCGGCGAAAGCGCCGCGCAAGCTGACCTCACCGTCAACGCGACCGTCACAGCGACCGGGGGCAACGGGAGCATCACCCTCCTGGCGGGTGACTCGCTGCTCCAGAACGCCAACGTGTCGGCGGTAGGCACCGGTAACGTGGCAGCCACGGCCACCGCTGGCGACCTCACGATGGCTGCCGGGACCAGCACCACCGTGGGCAACGGCGACGTGACCTACACCGCCGGGAACAGCATCGCGGTGAACGTGATCAGCACCACCACTGGCGGCGCCGGCGGCAACGTGACGCTGACGGCTACCACTGGGAACGTCTCAGACGTGAACGCCGAGGCGGTCAACGTCACCGCCAACAACCTGACCGCAAGCGCCGCCACCGGCATCGGTGCGGTGGCAGACCCGCTCGACACGACAGTGGCGACCGTGAACGCCACGACCACCGGCACCGGCCCGATCGTGCTCAACGAAACGGACGACGTGACGCTGACCCTCGTCAACACGGCCAACGGGCTGATCACAGTGACCGCAGACGGGACTATCAATGCCACCAGCGTGGTCTCCTCCACCGATGAGGACGCCAACGACCTGACGCTGACAGCGACTGGCGGGGGGAGCATTGCCGTCGGTCAGGTCGATGCCGGATCGGCCAACGGTGACGCAACGCTGACGGCGAACACCGGCACCGGAGCGATTATCACCAGTCCGGGCGGCCGCGTAGCCGGCGACTTGGTCACGGGCACAGCGCAGTCAGGGATTGCGCTGGTGACCGCGGCCAACTCGCTGGACCTGACAGTCACTGGGGCGGGAGCCGCGGTGGTGGATGAGTTGGGCGCGGTTACCGTCTGGAATCTCACCACTGCCGACGGCCCGATCACGGTGACCACGGGCGGCACACTGACGGTTGCTGGGGGTATTACCTCCTTGACAGACGCGGACGCCAACGCCGTCAAGCTGACGACGCGGGCCGGCGATCTCGCTCTCTTGGCGGCAGTGAACGCCGGCGCTGCCGGCGGCGACCTACTCCTTGGCGTCGCCGGGGCAATCAGCGGCGCAGGCGGCGGCCCGAGCGCGCTCGGCACCGGTGACAACCTCGTGGCAACGGCTGGCGGCCCCATCAACCTGACAACCTCCGGCAACACGCTCGAGGTGACGACGAGCGCCGCTGGCGCGATTACCCTGAACGAGACGGACGCCGCCACACTGACGAACGTCGTTGCGGCCGACGGTCCCGTCACCGTGACGGCTGGCGGTAGCCTCGTCGCGACCAACGTAGTCTCGGCCACTGACCGCGACGACAACGACATCAGCTTGACGGCAACGGGCGGCGGGAGCTTGACCCTCGGACAGGTTGACGCTGGCATCGCCAACGGCGACGTGACGCTGAGCGCGAACACCGGCGGCGGGACCATTGTCACAACAGCCCCCGCCGGCCGGATCACCGGCGACGTGCTGACGGCGACAGCCGTCAACGGCCTCGACGTGGCGACGACGGTGAACAGCGCGGTCCTGCATGTGACGGGAGCCGGGAACGTGTCAGTTGCCGAACTCGGCGCTATCACGCTGACTGAGGTGCACACGGCAGACGGCTCCATCGCCGTAACCGCCGGCGGGACGCTGGCCGCCCTCGAGGTCAACTCGCTGACCGATTCAGACGCCAACGACATCACGTTGATAGCGACCACGGGCGATGTAGTGCTGAAGTCGGTGGCGGCCGGGACTGGCACGGCGGGAGAGGTCACGGTCAGCGCGGCCGGCGCTCTCTATCAGTCCGTTCAGACTGAGCCGACTAATCCGGCTGATGCCGTCCTCGGTGACCGCGTGGTCCTGACGGCTGCGACGGGCCTCGGGACCGGCGCCGGCGGGCCAATGCTCACTGCCGCCAACACCCTTGCAGCGACGACCGCCGCTGGCGACGTCAGCCTGAACGAAGCAAATGCTGTGACTCTCGAGAACGTCGCGGCCAGCGGCGGGAGCATTGGGGTCATGGCTGGGGGGACGGTGATCGTGGGAACCATCACGGCGGCCGACGCGGTGACACTGGCCACTTCGGCTGGCGCCATTGATGACGACAATGTGAACACTACCCTTATCACGGCGAACGCCTTGACTCTGACGGCACCCAACGGCCTCGGAACGGCCGGCGCCGAAGACACGCGTGCCCTGGACACTCAGGTGGTGACGTTGACCTCGGCCGTCGCGACGGACGCCGGGCCGATCAACTTGACCGAGGCGGACGGCCTGACGGTGGTGCAAGTGAGCGCTGCCGACGGCGACGCGACCTTCACCAACGCGACCGGCAACCTGAGCGTCGGGTTGGTCTCCGCCAACGCGCCTGGGAACACAGTGACGCTGGCGGCTGCGACGGGCGCAATCGTCGACGCCGACGGCGGCGGCGCCAACAACGTGGCTGCCACCAACTTGGCGCTGACCGCGGCGAGTGGCATCGGCACCGCCGCCGACCCGCTGGAGGTCATGGTTGACAACCTGGAAGCCTCCGGCGGCACCGGCGGCGTCTATGTGACGGACCTGGAAGGGGGCGTGACTCTTGGCGGTGTGACCCCGATCCTGGCTGGCGTCACGGTGACGAGCGGCAACCTGGTCATCACTGCGCTAAGCCCGCTCTGGGTGATTGAGGCGGTGACCAACTCCGGCGGCGGCGACATTATCCTCACGGCCGTCGGCAGCGCGCTGCTCGACAACATAACCGTGAACGCGCCAATCACTGCGACGGGGGGGAACGGCACCCTCACGCTGCTGGCAGCCGATTCCGTGGTCCAAAATGCGAACCTCTCGGCCGTCGGCACGGGAGGCGTGGTGGTGACGGCCACGCTGGGGAGCCTTGTGACAGCCTCAGGCACCAGTACCGCTACTCAGAATGGAAACGTGGTCTACACGGCGGGCGACCGCCTGTCGCTGGGGGGCGCCTTAGCTGTGAGCGGCAACGGCAGCGTCATTCTGAAGGCGGCCAACTCGGTGGCGCAGAACGCCACGCTGTCCACGGCCGGAAACGGCAACGTCTCGGTAACGGCGACGACCGGAAGCATCACGATGGGCACCGGCAGCAGCACGGTCGTTGGCACCGGCAATATCCTGTACCTGGCGGGCGACAGCCTGTCGATCAACCAGATCCTGACTGCTTTGGGCGGGGCGGGGGGCAACGTGACCTTGACGGCCCTCACGGGCACCTTGATAGACATCAACGGCGCGGAGACCAACGTTACCGCCAACAACCTGACCGCGAACTACGCGAAGGGCGCGCCCGCGGAGCTGAACAGCACAGACTTCTTGGAGGAACTGCTGGGTCCGGCCGGTACGCCGCCCACGCTGATCCTGTTCGAGAACCGCATTCTCGGTGGTGCGGGGATCGACATGCTGGCCCACGGCCAGGCGCCGTTGAGCTGGATGACTACCGGTTCTGCGTTCGGCTCCGTTGAGTCGACGCTGGACGATCTGCGTGACCGGGTGTCGCCCGCGAATCTACTTGTCCCGGTGGTCTACTACCGGGTAGAAGGCGCGACGCGACCCGAGTGAACTGAGGACGTGTCGGCCACGTCCCACGCCCCAGGGAGGTACTTGATGAAGATCACACTGGCCGTCTGTGCACTGCTGCTGAGCGAATGTAGTGCGCTCTTTGCGGACCCGTTGGCACGACCCCTCATGCTCACCGCACAGGTCGAGGGCACCGACAAGGCGGTGACCACGGCCCTCGTGAAGCAGGTGAATTTCGAGGGCAACACGGTGTTCACCGACGCCCAACTGATGGGCGTGATCGGCTCCTCACTGGCGGCGACGGCGGATGGGCTGGACGGTCTCCGGAAGCTGGCCGCCCAAGTCGAGGCGCACTACCGCGAGAACGGCTATCCCAACGCCAAAGTCATCATCCCCGAGCAAGAGGTGAAGGCAGGGGCGGTCACCTTCCAGGTGGTGGAGCCGAAGTTGGGTGAGGTGACCGTCACCGGCAACCAGCGCTACTCCGAGGGCGTTCTGCGCAAAGCGTTTCGCGGCATCGATCACAACGGCGTCTTGCGCGTGCGGGCACTGGAACGCAAGCTGCTGATCGTGAGCGACTACCCGGGGTTGACCGCCAAAGCCTCCCTGCAGGCGGGCAAGGCCGCAGGCACCACCGATGTTGTCATCAACGTGGAAGAGGCGCCGAAGCTCACCACTGCGAGCACCGAGTTCAACACCTTCGGGTCTCGCCAGGCGAGCAAGGAACGGTTCGTGCAGAAGGTGGCTTGGAGGAACCTGAGCGGCAGAGGAGACGAGCTGTCGCTGGGCGTCGTCGCTGCGCCCAACCCCGGAGACTTGCTGTACGGGCAGCTTCACTACACAACGCCCTTCGGAACGAACGGCACCAAGATTCACCTGTCTGGTGCTGGCGGGAACTTCGAGGTCGGCCAGGAGTTCGCCATTCTCGGCATTAAAGGCACCGGGCGATCATGGGGCGCCTCGGTGAGCCATCCAGTTCTCAAACGGGCTGACCGAACGGTGAGCGTTGAGTTTGGTCTCGAATCCAGCGACGCGGAGTTGGAGCTGCTGGGGGCGCGGAGCAGCTACGACAAGGTTCGCTCACTGAAGGCCGGTGTCTCTGTCGAGGACCGAGACGCCCGCACCAAGACTCGGAACGTCGGCTCTCTCTACCTGCACCGAGGGCTGGGCGACGCCTTGGGCGGCATGCCGGACAACGCCCCCCTCAGCAGTCGTCGTGGGGCAGACGGTCGCTTCACCAAGCTCGTCCTGGATTACGCCCACGTGAAGCAGGTTGACGACCGGACCTTTGTAGTCGCCCAAGTGAGCGGCCAGTTGACCGACAGCCCGCTGGTAGCCGGCGAGCAGTTCGACGTCGGCGGGGCAAACTCCGTTCGGGGCTATCCACAGTCGGAGTTGCTGGGTGACAGCGGGCTGCGGATCAGCTTGGAACTGCGTCGCACGTCCAGCCTTCGGTCGCTGCCCGACTGGGTGCAAGACCTCCAAGTGGTGGCGTTCCTCGACCATGGCCGGATTTCCAACAAGAATCCAGTGCCCGGCCAGCCCGGCGAAGAGAGCCTCACCGGGATCGGCCTCGGTCTCCGGGCCGAGCTGACTCACGACGTCTCTGTCCGCGCCGACCTCGGGTACGGCCTCTCTCGAGAGCCCTCCTCCGGCGGCAAGCTGCAGCCGTACTTGCAGGTAGCGCACCAATACTGAAGCGGTACCTGCGGAGCCACCGCCGCCTGAACGCGGCGGGCCCTGCGCGGCACCCCACACGCGACACCTGACACTCGGTTCCATAGGAGTCTCCAATGATCCGAACACCATTGCTTCCGTTCCTGATCGCAGTGATCCCCTCTGTCCTTTGCGCCGCGCCCGAAGGCGGCAACGTCGTGGCCGGGCAGGCCGCGATCTCGAAGCCCACCGCGCTGACGACGAGTGTCCTTCAGAGCTCCCAGTCGGCCATCATCAACTGGAAGGACTTCAGCATTGATGTCAACGAGCTGGTGAAGTTCCTCCAGCCCAACGCCGACGCCGTGGCGCTGAACCGCGTCACTGGCGTCGATCCCTCGTCGATCCTGGGCGAGCTGATCGCCAACGGGCGGGTGTTCTTGGTCAACCCCAACGGCATCTTGTTCGGGCCGCACTCGAAAGTGGACGTCGGCAGCCTCATCGCCACGACCTTCAGCCTCGAGGAGGGTGACTTCCTCGCCGGCAAGTACAACTTCACGCAGAAGCCGGGCGCCAAGCCCACGTTCGTGGTGAACCAGGGGCAGATCAAGGTCGCGAAGAACGGCGCGGCGTTTTTGGTGGCCTCGGGCGTGAAGAACGAAGGGCTGATCATCGCCCATCTGGGCACCGTGGTGCTGGGTTCCGGCGGCAAGCTCAAGGTGGATTTCCGCGGCGACGGGCTGATCACCTACAGCGTCGAGGGCAAGGTGCTGGAATCGGTCATTGGGTCGAACGGCAAGCCGTTGTCGGATTCAGTGGGCAACTCCGGCACGATCACCAACCCCGGCGGCACCGTTGCCCTGACGGGTGACGCTGCGCGAGAAGTGGCCACTTCGGTGGTCAACCAGGAAGGCTTGATTGAGGCTCAGTCCCTGACGAAGCGCGATGGGAAGCTCCTCTTGGAGGCTCGGAGCGACGGAGCTGTCGCCAACAGCGGCACGCTCAGCGCGTCGGGCGCGGGGCCGGGAACTACCGGCGGAGCAGTGACGGTCACCGGTGAGCAGGTGCTCGTGTCCGGCGCCATCGACGCGTCCGGCGACGCTGGCGGCGGCACGATCAAGGTCGGCGGCGGCTTCCAGGGCAATGACCCAGCCGTTCGCAATGCCACCAGTGCCATCGTGACCGAGTCGGCGACGCTCGTGGCTGACGCACTGAGCGCTGGCAATGGTGGCACCGTGGTCGCCTGGGCTGATGGGGAGACGTCCTTCGCCGGCCAGATCTCGGCGACGGGCGGCCCATTGGGCGGCGACGGCGGGTTCGCTGAGGTTTCAGGACTTGAGCGGCTGAACTACACCGGGGTGGCCGATCTGACTGCCCCGGAAGGGCGTACCGGCACACTGCTGCTCGACCCCAACGATGTCGAGGTCAACACGGTAAGCACCATCGCCACCGCGTCACTGGTCACCCCCACGGCCATCACCACCAATCTGGCCACGTCTTCCGTCGTGGTGCAAACCGCGCCGCGGCTGCACAACGGGAGTACCATCGACGACGGCGAACCCGGTGACGTTTTCGTGAACGCGGCCGTGAACTACACCAGCGCCAGCGACTTCGCCATCCTCGCGAACCGAAACGTGCGGTTCAACGCCTCGGTGCAGAACAACTACACCGGCACCGTTGGCGGAGCTGTGACCATCGTTGCGGGTTGGGACGGCGTTACCGGGCTGACGTGGGCCTCGACTATCGATCCTCCGACCACACCGGTGCTGGGATTCGGGTTCGTCAACTTCGCGGACATCATTGACGGCGTGGCGCACCCCAACGCGTACGGCAACAGCAGCGGGTCGGTCTCCATCGGCGACGGCGGCCAGCTCTCCGGCATCGCCGTCGGGAGCCGCGGCGGCGCCACCAATGTGGCGGGACACCGGCTGACGCTTACCGGCGGCACCTCGGGAACGCGCCCCTATGCGCAACTCGGCTTCCGCAGAGAGTCGACGCAGTCCAACTTCAGCATCAACGGCCCGATCACGGTGGCGCTGGCGAGCGACCTGACGGCCACAGCCGGCACGCAGCAGCACGCCTACGCTCAGGTCGGCCACGGCGGCGGCGACTTCGACGGCGGCGGGACCAACGAGCCCGACGGTGCCTTCCAGGGCGATATCACCATCGTGCGTGCTCAGAACCTGAACTTCACTGGTGGTAGCTCCTCGCCCTATGCCTACGCGCAACTGGGACATGGCGGCTACGACGCCGACGGCAACCACAGTGGCACGATCACCCTCACAGACCTCGCCAACCTAAGCTTCCTCGGCGGAGCTGCCAACTACGCCTATGCGCAGCTCGGGCACGGCGGGTGGAGTGCCAGCGGGACACAGACTGCTGGGATCACGCTCCCCCAAGCGGCCAACCTGACCTTCACCGGCGGCAGTGGGACAGGCTCATACGTGCAGTTGGGGAATGGAGGCGACTCGGCCAACGGAAACCACGGTGGCAGCATTGCCCTTGGCACCGTTACCGACCTCGCCTTCACCGGCGGTGTTGGTGACAACGCCTACGCCCAGCTTGGGCACGGCGGCCACGCGGCGACAGGCTCTCACAGTGGCACACTGACGATCACCCAAGCGAACGACGTGGAATTCCGAGGCGGTCCCGGGCTCGGCGACGGCGCCTACGCCCAGCTTGGGCACGGCGGCTATGACGCCGACGGCACTCACACCGGCGCGATCACCACCAGCACCCTTTCCGGTGACCTGGTGTTCACCGGCGGCGCCGGGGACTACGCCTTTGCGCAGTTAGGGCACGGCGGCGACGGCAGCTACGGCAACCACACCGGTTCGGTGACGCTCAGCGACGTGCAGAATCTCACCTTCACCGCCGGTGCCGGCGACCAGTCCTACGCCCAACTCGGCCACGGCGGCTACGATGCGGACGGCAACCTCGACGGCACGCTGTCCATCGTCTCGGCGCAGGAGGTCTTGTTTCTGGGCGGCCCCTCCGCCCAGGCTTACGCCCAACTCGGCCACGGCGGCTTCGAGAGCGACGGCACCGACAGTGGCACGCTCACCATTGGTCAGGCCCATGACCTGATCCTCGGCAACACCGCCGGCACGCACGACGCCTATTCGCAGTTGGGGCACGGTGGGCACATGGCCGATGGCACCCACAGCGGCGCGGTCTCCGTCACGCTGACGGGCAGCGCAACCCTCACCGGCGGCGACGGCTCGTATGCGTACGCG
Organism: Armatimonadetes bacterium CG06_land_8_20_14_3_00_66_21; assembly: GCA_002779825.1. Taxonomy (GTDB): domain Bacteria; phylum Armatimonadota; class Abditibacteriia; order CG2-30-66-41; family CG2-30-66-41; genus CG2-30-66-41. Next base: position 13,226 of record PEVN01000052.1, read on the forward strand.
CAGGTTGGCCACGGTGGCTATGGAGCAAACGGCAACGACCTCAACAGCATCACCCTCGCGGCCGCGGGCGACCTGACGTTGGTCGGCGGCAACGCCGTCAAGGCGTATGCCCAGGTTGGCCACGGCGACGCGGCGAAGGTGGGCACGCAACTGCGCCAAGGCAACCTGTTGCTCACGGTGGGCGGCGAGACCAGCCTGGTCAACGGTACTGCTGGCACTTCGCCCTGGCTGATCGGGCACGCGACCGCCACCGGCGGCGGAGTTAGCAACGCCGACGTGACCCTCAGCAGCGGGACGCTGGACTACAGCAAGTCCAGTGGCAGCACGGCGTTCAACATCAACGACGACTTCGGCGCGAAGATGAGCACGAACCTGGCCAGCGGCAACGTCGCGCTCACCGCCACCAACCTGACTGCCGGCGCCACCGGCGGGATGGCGATGGACGGCGCCTTCACCTACAGCACCGGCACCACGCTCAGCCTGACGTCGAACCGGGACGCCCGCTTCAGCGACCAGATCACCAATTCGGGAAGCGGCCCTGTTAGCGTCACGGTCGGCGGCAGCGCCACGATGGCATTGGGCTCCGGGATCACGACGAACTCCGGCGGCATCGACATGGCAGTGGGAACGTTGAACACCGGCAGCGTGGATATCTTGCGGAATCTCGTCAGCTCTGGCCCGGTGACCATCGACGGCGCCGGTGGAGCGGACTTGATCACGCTCCTCGGCATCGCGGGCATCGGCACCACGGCTGTCAACGGTGCGGGTGACGACGACACTATCACGGTAGACTTCTCAGCCGGGAACCCGATCCCGTTTGGGGGGCTTGCTTACGACGGCGGCGCTGAGACGACCCCCGACGGTGACGTGCTCATTCTGCAGAACGGCATATTCGCGACCGTCACGCACGCCCTCGCCAGCGCGAGCACGGGTGGCGTTGATCTCGACGGCTCGGCAATCACCTACACCGGGCTGGAGCCGATCACGGACACCTTGACCGTGGGCGCCCGAATCTTCACGTTCAATGCTGCGGACAACATCATCACCTTGGGCGATGACGGTATCGGCGGCAACAATCTCAACCGTGTTTCCAGCGTGGCGTCCAGTGAGCGGGTCGACTTCACCAGCCCGACGACCAGCCTGACGCTCAATGCCGGGGGCGGCAATGATACGGTGGCCCTGAACGCGCTGGACAGCGCCTTCGGCGCGGCGACCGTGGCCCTCAATGGCAACGCGGGGAACGACGCCTTCATCCTAGTAGACCGCGAGCCCACCACCATCGACGGTGGCGCCGACACGGACAGCGCCAACTACTCGGCCCTGGGAGCGGGTGCCGAAATCACCCTCGGCACGGAGGTCACCAACGTGGAGACCCTCACCGGCAACGACGCCGGCTTTACGCTCGCCAACGGCACCACCTGGGCGGTTACCGGGCCCAACAGCGGCACGGTGGATGGAATCACGTTCGTGAAGTGGGCGAACCTTACCGGGTCCGCAGGGGCCGACACCTTCACGCTCAACGGCGGCACGCTGACCGGCGCGATCAACGGCGCGGCAGGCACGGATACACTGATCGGTGACAACGTCGCCAACGCCTTCGCAGTGACCGGGGCGAATTCCGGCACGGCAACGGGCGTCGGCGCTGGCTTCACCAACGTCGAGAATCTCACCGGGAACGCCAAAGACGACACGTTCACGTTCACGGGCGGCACGCTGAGCGGCGCGGTCAACGGCGCCGGCGGCACCGACGCGCTGATCGGTGACAACGTGGCCAACGCCTTCGTCGTCACCGGCGCGAACGCTGGCACGGCTACCGGGCTCGGAGCCGGGTTCACCAATGTTGAGAACCTCACCGGCAACGCCAAGGCCGACACCTTCACGCTGACCGGCGGCACGCTGTCAGGTGCGGTCAACGGCGCCGGCGGCACCGATACGCTGATCGGCGACAACGTGGCGAACGCGTTTGTCGTCACCGGCCCCAACGCCGGCACGGCGACCGGCCTCGGCACCGGGTTCAGGAACGTGGAGAACCTCACCGGCAACGCCAAGGCCGATACCTTCACCCTCACCGGCGGCACGCTGGCCGGTGCGGTCAACGGCGCCGGCGGCACCGACACGCTGATCGGCGACAACGTGGCGAACGCCTTTGTCGTCACCGGCGCCAACGCCGGTACTGCCACCGGCCTCGATGCCGGGTTCGTCAACGTCGAGAACCTCACCGGCAATGCCATGGCCGATACGTTCACGCTTACCGGCGGCACGTTGACCGGCGCGGTGAACGGCGCCGGCGGCACTGACACGCTGATCGGCGACAACGTCGCGAACGCCTTCGTCGTCACCGGCGCTAACGCTGGCACGGCGACCGGCCTCGGCGCCGGCTTCCTCAACGTGGAGAACCTGACCGGAAACGCCAAGGCCGACACGTTTACGCTGACCGGCGGCACGCTTACCGGCGCCGTCAACGGCGTCGGCGGCAGCGACACGCTGATCGGCGACAACGTGGCGAACGTTTTTGTTGTTTCCGGCGCCAACGCTGGTACGGCGACCGGCCTCGGCGCTGGCTTCCTCAACGTGGAGAACCTGACCGGAAACGCCAAGGCCGATACCTTCACGCTCACCGGCGGCACGCTCACCGGTGCGGTCAACGGCGCCGGCGGCAGCGACACGCTCATCGGCGACAACGTGGCGACCGCCTTTGTCGTTACCGGCGCCAACGCGGGCACGGCGACCGGCCTCGGCGCCGGCTTCCTCAACGTGGAGAACCTGACCGGCAACGCGAAGGCTGATACCTTCACGCTCACCGGCGGCACGCTTAGCGGCGCTGTCAACGGCGCTGGCGGCAGCGATACGCTCATCGGCGACAACGTGGCGAATGCCTTCGTCGTCACCGGCGCCAACGCCGGCACTGCCACCGGCCTCGGTGCCGGGTTCACCAATGTCGAGAACCTGACCGGCAACGCCAAAGCCGACACGTTCACGCTGAAGGGCGGGACGCTGACCGGTGCGGTGAACGGGGCGGCCGGCAGCGATACGCTGATCGGCGACAACGCGGCGAATGCCTTCGTCGTCATCGGCGCCAACGCCGGGACGGCGACTGGGCTGGGCGCCGGATTCACCAACGTCGAGAACCTGACCGGCAACGCCAAAGCCGACACGTTCACGCTGAACGGTGGGACGCTGGCCGGTGCGGTCAGCGGCGCCGCCGGAACCGACACGCTGATTGGCGACAACGTAGCGAATGCGTTCGTGGTGACTGGTGCGAACAGCGGCGCGGCGACCGGCCTCGGCGCTGGCTTCACCAACGTCGAGAACCTGACCGGCAACGCCAAGACCGACACCTTCACGCTCACCGGTGGCGGCAGCCTGACCGGGAACGTCACCGGCGCCGGTGGCAGTGACACGTTGATCGGGGATGACGTAGCCAACGCGTTCGCCGTCAACGGCGCGAATACCGGTACCGCGACAGGCATCGGCGGCGTGTGGCAACAGATCGAGAACCTGACAGGCAACGCGCAGGCCGATACCTTCACGCTCACGGGCGGCGGCACGCTGACCGGGAACGTGGGTGGGGCTGGCGGCGAAGATACGCTGATTGGTGACGATGTCGCCAACGCCTTCGTCATCAACGGCGCCGACACCGGCACCGCGACGGGGATCGGCGGCGTGTGGCAGCAGGTCGAGAACCTGACCGGCAACGCCCAGGCGGACACCTTCACCCTCACGGGCGGGACGCTGAGCGGCGTCGTGGACGGCGCGGCCGGCAGCGATACACTGATCGGCGATGACGTGGCGAATGCCTTCGTTGTCACTGGCGCCGAGAGTGGCACCGCGACCGGTGTCGGCGGCGGCTTTGTCAACGTGGAGAACCTCACCGGGAACTCCCCAGCCGACGCCTTTGCGCTGGTAGGCGGCACGGTGAGCGGTGTGCTTGACGGTGCGGGCGGCAGCGACACGCTCACCGGCGACGACGTGCCTAACGCCTTCGTCGTCACCGGTGCCGACAGTGGCGCCGCCACCGGCACCGGCGGCTTTGTCAATGTTGAGAACCTGATCGGCAACGCTCAGGCGGACACCTTCACCGTGGCCGGTGGCACGCTGACCGGCGCCATCGACGGCGCTGGCGGCAGCGACACGCTGACCGGCGACAACGTAGCCAACACGTTTGTGCTCACCGGGGCCCAAAGCGGCACCGCCACCGGCATCGGCGCCGGGTTCGTGAGCATCGAGAACCTGACCGGCAACGCCCAGGGCGACACGTTCACAGTCGCCGGCGGCTCGCTTTCCGGCACCCTCTCAGGGGGCGACGGCGACGACCTGATCGTCATCGCTGGCACGGCCGCGGACGACGCCTTCACGGCTGATATGGGTAACGCTCAGATCCCCGGGTTCGTGAACGCCTTCGCCGAGGTGGAGACGCTTCGCTTCGAAGGCGCGGCGCAGGACGCGGCCGACAGCCTGACGATCCAAGCGAGCGCTGATGACGACCTGTTGACGATGACCGACGGCCGCTGGACGGTCAACGGCGTGAACGTTGACTTCCCCGGCATCGAGGCGCTAACCGTCAACGGGCTCGAAGGCGACGAGAGCTTCTTGCTCAATGCCCTCAATCCGGGAACTGGCTGCCTGACCGTGGACGGCGGCGACGGTACCGACACGGCGACCCTGACCGCGCTGGGGCCGCTTGACAACGACCTCGACCTGACGGCAGAGACGATCTTGGTGAGCACGTCCGTTTCGACGGGGGCCACGCAGACCTACAACGGCGCGATGCTGCTTGGCGCAGACGTTGCCCTGGCCGGCGCCACCGTCACGCTGAACGGAACTGTGGACGATGACGGCGACGCGCTGACGACCTCCAACCTGACCGTAAACGCCACAGACACCCAGTTCAACGGACTGGTCGGCGCCAATGCCCCGCTGAGTTCGCTGACGACGGATGCAGCGGGGACCGCCACAGTCAACACCACGGTGATCAACACCGCCGGCAACACGATGACGTTCAACGACGCCCTTGTGCTCACGCAGGACGTAGTCTTGACCGACACCGGCGGGACGGGGATCTCCTTTGGCAACACCGTCGACAGCAACGGCACGCCTCGATCGCTCACCATTGCGGCTGGCAGTGGGAGCGTGTCGTTCGGTGGCGCTGTCGGCGCAACCGTCCCGCTGGGTGAGTTGACCGTAAACAGCGCGCACGACGTGGCGGTCAACGCCACCCTCGCCGCAGCCGGAGTCACTCAGACGGCAGGCACCGGCACGACCACTCTCAATGCGACGGTGACAGCAACCGGCGCGACAGGGATTTCGCTCACCAACGCTGCCGTCGTCCAGAGCGCCGATCTGGTCGCCGGCGGCGCGGCCCCGGTCTCCGTCACGTCCGCCACCGGCGGGATCACGATGGCTGACGGGACGAGCAGCGCCAGCGGCACGGGAGCCATCAGCTACACGGCGGCCACCTCGGTGGCCGTTGCCTCGTTGGTGACCGGCGGCAATGTCAGCGTGACTGCCGCGGCTGGCGCCCTCAGCAACGCGAACGGCACAGCCACGAACGTAGCCGCCAGCGACCTGGTTGCCACCTCGACTGCAGGCATCGACCTGGACACCGCAGTGACCACCGCTACGGCCACCGTCTCGGCGGCCGGCGCCATCTCCCTGAACGAAGCTGACGGAGCCACCTTCACCAATGTGACGACCACCGACGGGCCCATCACGATCACCTCCGGCGGCACGATGAAGGCCGTCAACGTGGTGGCGGACGGTGCAGGCAACGACGCGACGATCACGACCACTGCCGGCGACCTCGTTGTGGACCTTGTTCAGTCGAAGCAAGGAAACGTGAACTTGACCGCTGTCGGGAAGATCGTTGAGAACCCCGACGCCGAGGTGGACATTGCCGGAGCGACGCTCAACCTGAGCGCAGGCACGGGCATTGGCACAGCCACAGAGGCCATCGAGCTGAGCGGCAACGTCCTCAACGCCACCACCAACACCGGCGGCATCTACCTGACCGAAGCGGATGCGATCACGCTCAACAGTGTGATTGCACAGCATGGCGACATTCACTTGGCGAACCTGACGCCGGGCATGATCGTCGTCCAGGTCCAGGCGCTCGATGGCGGGCTGTTTCTCACCACTCCCGGCTCGATCCTGGCGACCAGTGCAGCCAACCAGTTGACCGCCACTGCCAACTCGGAGCTGCGCGCCGGTGGTCTCATCGGCCTGAGCACCAACGCGGCGTACAACTACCCGCTTAACCTGACGTTCGCGGGTGACGACCTCTTCGCCTATGCGTCAGGGACGCCTATCGAGGAGGTCTCTGTCGCCTTCTTGGGCAACCCGGCCATCCGGCACCACCTGTTGGTGGGCGGCTCCGGGTTGGGCAAGTTCAACGACACTGCAGTCAGCGACGATGTCGCCGCTTCCGACCTGATGGACAGAGTGCTCTCGCTGTTCCGGTCGTGGTGGAGCGAGGACGAGTTGGACGGCCTGCAATTCGGGATCGTCACCAGCGACCTGGTGAAGCCGGCGGAACCGGTGTCCGGCGGCTTCGGAGCGCTTCTCGGCGCCTTGCTTGCGTCAGCATGGACATCTGCACAGCCTCCTCAGAAGCCAAGCGTTTCGCCAGAGCAACGAGAGAGGTTGGACCTGATGAAGTCCAAAGGAACGGAAGCGTCGTTGACGATTCTCCCCGTCCGGCTGGGCGGGCCGGGTTTGCCATCCGAGGTTGCGCAGGCGAGAGACTTCCGAGACCGCGTTACCGAAGTAGCGGGGTGCCTGCTGGAGCAGATGGGGTTGAAGGGCATCGAGTTAGGGAAGACGGCGTTTGATTCTGAGACCGATACCACTGTCGGAGGTTTGGTCGCTTCGCTGACCGGGTTCCTGAAGCAGCATCCCGTCACAACCGAGTACGTCGTCTACGCCAACCTGCGCACCGACGGGATCACCGCCGTGGTGACAGATGCGACCGGTGCGCTTGTCTGGTCCGACCAACTGACCGCGCAGGACGAGCCCTTCAAGAGTGGACCGCCCGACTCGATGGCGGTCTGCGTCGCCCTGAGCGATCGTCTGAGTCCGCAGTTTGGTCTCAATGAGGAAACCAGGAAGGCGGCCAAGCCCGGCAAGATAACGGCGCTCGGGGCAGCCCGGAGCGGACTGCCACCGGAGGGCGAGAGGGCGGCGCTTCCCGCCCGCCTGGCGGAGATGAAGAAGGCGATGCCCAAGGCGACCTTGGCGGTCTTCCCGGTGCGGGCTCGGAAGGAGGACAATCCGGCAGAGACTGGGAGTGCCGCCGACCTCGCGAGGATGATCAATGACGCCGGGCTGTGCAAGGCCGAACCAGCACAGCAGTCCCTGTTACTCAAGACTGCCCAGGCCGATCCGAATGAGATGAAGGTGTTGTGGGACTTGGCGCGTGAGTTCCGCGACTATGCCAAGGCGGCTTCGGTGGACGCCGACTACGTTCTCTACGCGGACCACCGATTCAGCGCGCAGCAATGGGAGGCCGGCTTTGTGCACTTCATTGTGTGCGACCGCAACGGCGACTGGGTGATCGTGGATCTGCAGAACTCGCATCATAGTGACTACCAGAGCCTCAAGCCGACCTCGAAGGAAGGCTGCGACAAGCTTCTGGTGAAGCGATTGAAGGGGTACTTGGAATAGTCCAAGTACCGTGCGTGCCGAGGTTCGGTTCGCTGGTACTTGCCGCAACCTCGGTGGGACGCGCTGAGCGATCTGCGAACGCGTGTTCAGCGGCCGGTCTACTGGTGGCTCGCCTCAGCAACCGGCCGCTTCGGCAGCGCCACCGTGAACGTGCTCCCCTTTCCGTACGCGCTCTCGACCCAGATTCGGCCGCCGTGGATGTCGACCAGGCGCTTGACCAGGTGGAGCCCGATGCCGGTGCCGGTGATCTTCCGGCCGGGATCGACGACGCGCTCGAAGGGCTGGAAGAGCCGGGTCTGCTGCTCGGGCGTCATGCCGATCCCCTCATCCGAGACGCTGAAGCACACGTCGCCATCCCGTTCGTACAGCCGCACTGTCACCTGACCGCCGGCCGGTGAGTACTTGATCGCGTTGTCGATCAGGTTAGTGAGGATCTGCCACAGCTTGTCTGCGTCAACAGGCAGCACCGTACCGGCCAGCTCGGACTCCAGCCGGAACTCGTGGGTTGCGGTAGTCAGCCGCTGACTGGCGACGATGGCCTCAACCGGCTCGAGGAGATCTGTTTCCTGCAGGCGTAACTCGACCTCGCGCCCCGCCTCGATTCGGGCGGTGTCCAGCATGTTGTTGAGCAAGCGCATGAGCCGCTGGCACGTCTCGATGCACATCTGCGCCATCTCTTGTTCCGCTGCTACCTCAAGGCCACGTTCAAGCCCGCGAGCAATCGTCATGGCGGCTCCCTGGATCGCAGCCAGCGGGTTCTTCAACTCGTGAGCGACATCGCGCACCGCCTGGTCTCTGAACCGGACCAGCTCCGCCAAGCGGCGTCGCTCCCGTTCGCTGTGGAGCGCTTCGCGACCCAGTGCCAACGCCGTCAGCAGGCACAGGAAGACCACCGCCACGGAGTGCGGGCTCATCGGCAGGCCAACGCGTGGCAGGAATACGGCCCGGACGGCCACGCAGGCGCCCCCCGCGATGATCAACCCATACCCGAGCAGCAGATACGGAGCGCTACCGGTCAGAGTGCCCAGCGCGGTGTTCTCGCGTCGCCAGAAGGCAGTCGCCATTCGCGTCCATCCCCAGACCGCCAGCGCCAGCACAACGTAGAACAGCGGCCAGAGCGGCCCCCGCGCTTGAGAGGTGAAGGAGGCTCCCTCTTCGACCTTGCTCGGCAGGCTCAGGTACAGGTCGGACCACGGGACGGCGGCTAATGTCAGCCCCAGCGCGTAGTTCAACGCCAGGACCGGGCGCGGCAGCGCCTTACCGGCTACGACCGACACGAAGTGCAGGAACACCGCCACCGTCAGGATGGCCACGCAGTGCTCAGCGCGCAGCCAGACCAGCCGCCGACTCGCGCCTTCAATCACCGCATAGAGAAAGTCGCACGTCAACATGGCAGCGACGCAGAGCGACAGCCCGCTGAAGACGAGGTCCGCTCTCCGCCGGCTGACCTGCCGGTAGAGCACTGCAAAGACGATCGCGACCTCCAAGCAGGAGAACGCAGCGGCGAAGGGAAACAGGGCGCCGAAGGCCAAGGCGGTTCCTCCCGCGCGAGGGAAGTGGCGAGCCAGCCGGTGACGGCTGTGCGAGTGCCCTGTTCGCTCTGTAGACCCGACTCCCCTTCCGCGCTTGCGAGGAGGCTGACAAAGCTCCGACCGGCAGCGCGGCAATTCCCGGTCCTCGGGCCGACACTCCGCCGGGCGTTGCTTGGTAAAATACTCGTCAGCAATCCGCCTTTCCAGGGAGTGCCCTCATGCCATCCTCCCCTGAGTCGCCCTGCGACCAAGCGCCGAGCGCCCCCGCCCACTCACCACTCACCAGTCACCACTCACCCCCTCTCCGCATCGTCAGCGTCAGCCTCGGCTCCTCCACGCGCAACAAGACCGTGGAAGTCGAGCTGCTGGGTCGGAAGCTGTCCCTCGAGCGCGTCGGCGTCGACGGCGACTACGACCGGGCGTGCGCCATGATCGCCGAGTTGGATGGGAAGGTCGCCGCCCTCGGTCTGGGCGGGACCGACCTGTACTTGGTCGCCGGAACCAAGCGCTACGTGATCGAGGAGTCGCGGAAGCTGGCCGAGGCGGCGAAGGTTACGCCCGTCGTGGACGGCAGCGGGCTGAAGAACACGCTGGAGCGCGAGACGATCCGCTGGCTGGCGGACCAAGGCGAGTTGGCGCTGGCGGGGAAGAAGGTGCTGGTGGTCAGCGCCGTCGATCGATTCGGCATGGCCGAGGCGTTCTCCGACGCCGGCTGCGAGATGATCTTCGGCGACCTGATCTTCGCGCTCGGCCTGCCCATTCCGCTCAAGTCGCTGCGCAGCGTGCGGTGGGTCGCCGCGCTGGCGTTGCCCTTCCTGCGCCGTCTGCCCGTCAGCGTGCTGTACCCCACCGGCGACAAGCAGGAAGAGACCAAGCCGAAGTACGGCAAGTACTTCGAGTGGGCCGACGTGGTCGGTGGCGACTTCCACTTCATCCGCCGCAACCTGCCGGATCGTCTCGACGGCAAGGTCATCGTCACCAACACCACGACTGAGGAAGACGTTGCTCTTCTCAAGGAGCGCGGCGTGGCCCTGCTCATCACGACAACCCCCGATCTCGACGGCCGCTCCTTCGGCACGAACGTGATGGAGGGCGTGCTCGTCGCCCTGTCCGACAAGCAAGCCGCCGACATGGAGCCGGAAGACTACCTGGAGCTGCTCCGGCGGTTGGGGTGGCAGCCGCGAGTCATCCGCTTGAATGAGGCGGCGGTCGGGTAGGGGGAGTCGCGCTCGGTGGTCAGCCATCCGTGCTCTTGGCGGCTGTCGTTTGCCGCGCTCGGCACAGCCGGACACTGGCTCCTCCGCCGGTCGGACTGGACCAACCCGCCCCTGCTGCTCTACGACGTGCCCACGCTAACGCTCAGCTTCTCCTTGGCAGGAAGCGTCGTTGGGCGGCTGGTCACGAGGCAGGCGCGGACTGGCGACCGAGGGCTGCTGGGGCTGCTTTGCGCGCTGTTGGTTCTGTCGGCCGTCGGCGAGCCCCTGGGTTGGCCCTTCTCCGGGCATCTGCTCTGGGCCACCGCGTCCGCAGTCTTGGAATGCGGGGAGGCGCAGAACGCAAAGTGGTTCCGAGTCGCCGCCTTTCTGCCGGCAGCGCTCCTCGTGGGCATTCGGACGTTCTTCCCGCAGACGCGGTTGATGACCAGACCAAACTACACCTGGGCGCGACAATAGGCGCTGCGGGACTGCGCATTGGTGCGCGAAGAGGGGCGTGAAGGGCAACGACCTCGTGCTTCGCGCCGCGCGCACGAGTGCCGAGCGAAGGTGCGGTCCCGGTGTCGCACCTCGCACCTTCATGTGGGCGGCCTTGGGGTCCGACGGGTTTGGGTGACCTGGACGCGTGTGGTGTCGCTCAAGGCGGCGCCTCAGGCGAAGCTATCTGCTGTCACCGGCATCCGTCTTGTTGGAGGGTCCCTTCTCCTGAAGCCACTCGATGGCTTCACGGCGGTCCCCAAACGTCTGCACAAGCCACCCGCGGTTGACAGATGCGGTTTCATAGTGGCGTGCCGTTTCCCTTGCTTCCTCGGGGCACGGTGGGAGGAGCGCGAGACGGGTCGCCCTATCGGCTTTCGCGCTGTCGTATAGTCGTGCGGGGAGGTCATGGACATCAATCACTCCGGCGGCAAGGTGCTGTGTCCGCGAAGCATCGGTAAGAACAAAAAGTGTGCCGTGCTGTTCTTACAGCCGGATGCGTTCTGTCGCTGCTGCCTTCAACTCTCCAACGGTGACGCGACCGGCAAAGACGACCTCGCGGACGGTTTGGGCAGGGTCGAGGCTCAGCGCGGGACCGGTCCACTGTTGCGTCTGCGGGTCGAGGACCGTCGCGAGAGTCGTCCACTCGGCCAGCAGGTTCTTCTGCTAAACCTCGAAGGGGTGGAAGCCGGCTGGGCCGGTACAGAACCAGACGACGGCAATGCTCGGCGCTCCACAGAATCAGGGGGCGTGGCGCACTCGGTCTGTGCGGGTGCTTGGTGGATCGCTAAACGCTCAAGAGGTAACGCCCAACGCTGAACAGGCAACAGGCAACGCCCGACTTGCGGTCTGCGCTGACTGCGGCGCCGGAGTGCCCGAAACGCTTCGCGGTTCCGTCTCATGAGCGCCTTGACCTGAGCCGTCGGCCCGGCGCAAGCGATGCGCGAAGAGGGTCCCGGAAACCTCGTCCTTCTCGCAACGCGAAGTCGTCCCTCGGCCGGACGGCAGGCGCTTCGGGCTACCCTATCATGGACGCCAGTATCCGGCGCCCGCTGTGAGTGGCGTTTGGGAGGAGACGGACATGGTACTCACCGACTTCGGCAGTGGGTTCTCTCTGGCGAACCTCGTTGGCATGTGCGCGTTGAGCGTGCTTTGCGCGATGGTGTGCGCGCTGACCCTCATGCTTACCGACGGTTTTGTGCAGTTGGCGAAGGAGAGACCTTGACGGTTGTCGAATAGCGGGCTCGACCGGCAGGCATTCGGGCGTCTGATCCGCGATACAAGGGACCCAAATCCTGCAATCCTCGTTTCCCGGGCCCGCAGGACGGCGGCGGGGAGGGTGCAACGGGGTCTGGGAACCGGCGCGAGGGCGGTCGG
>PEVN01000236.1:0-7231 GCA_002779825.1 Armatimonadetes bacterium CG06_land_8_20_14_3_00_66_21
CCAGACCAGTTGGCCGGTTCGGTACTTCCACGTCCCCTCCCGCACCTGGCGATCCGACAGGGGGAGGTTGCGCGCCACGGACAGCATGAGCCCGAACACCAGATCCGCCACCGAGTCGTGGAGCGTTCCGGGCGTGGTGGCCACGACGACCCCATGGCGGGTGGCGGCGCCGACGTCGATGGTGTCGTAGCCGACGCCCCACCGGGAGACGACCTTCACGTCAGGCGACCGAGCGAACACGGCGTCGGTGAATGCATCCGGCGCCGCGATGACGCCGGAGATGCCAAGCAGGGCCCGGACCAGTTCGTCTTCACCCCACGGGCGCGGCACCTCCGGGTACACGATCTCACAGCCGGCGTCGGTCAGCACCTTCCCGGCCTCCGGACCGCCTTCGTCGAAGACCCGGGCAGCGATTAGCACTCGGTTTGGCACGATGGTGATTCCTCCTCTGAAAACGCGTCGTCACAAGCCGGAAGGTAGGCGTCAGCCGGTTCCATTCGCGCCTCGCCGGAAAAGGACGACCGGCTTACGCCTACCTTCCCGAGGGCGGGGCGTGGTGCCCAACCAACGGACGGGCATGGCTGATCCCTGGGATCAGCTTGCCCCTGCCTGGCGCTTGATCATCTCATACCGGGCGACCTCGTACCCGGCCTGTTCGTAGAGAATGACGGCCGCCGAGTTGCTGGCGGTCACTGTCAGGCGGGCTTCGCGCACGCCGCGTTCCTGCAGGAACCGATCCGTCTGTTCCATCAGCACGCGCCCAAGCCCACGTCGTCGGTAGTCAGCGAGGACGTAGACGTTGTTGACGTAGCCGTACCGCTCGCGCGTCCAATGGCTCACGTAGAGCACGATCCACAGGAAGCCGACGACGCGGCCGGCGTCTTCCAGCACGAAGACACCGTGGTCTGGCGAGGCAACTGCCTTGCGGAGGTCGAAGCGGAATCCGTTCATGAAGTGGGCGGTCATCCGGAAGTCCGGGAAGTTGCTGCTGTAGACGTCGTCCTGGAAGCTGCAGACAGCCTCAGCGTCCGACTCCCAGCGCATACGCCTGAGGGTGATTCCCTCTTCAGTTTGCAGAATGGGGTCTGCGTCCTCGACCACCTGGCGTTCTCCGCCGTCGGCGCCGAGAAGCCACCGGAGGATTTCCACGTCGTCCAGCCTCTCCTGTCAACAGCCCGTCGCTATGGCTCGCACAGTGTACAACGTAACGGAGCTCAACTGCAAGCGTCGGCCGGGTCCCCAGGCCCGCGTCGGGTGTTCCCGCGTGCTGGGCGCGGCGCTTTGCCTCTGGGGCGTGGCTGCCGTCTGTTACGGCGCGCCCGGCCAGAGTGCGCTCCCTCAGCTCACCGCGTGGCTCCGGCCGCTCCTCGTCACCGCCCAGACCGGCGCCGCAGTCGTTGAGGTCGCCACCGGCCGGACGCTCTTCTCGCGCAATGCCGACACGGCGTTGGCGCCGGCCTCGACTGCCAAGCTCTACGTTGCTGCAGCGGCATTGGCGTTGCTCGGGGGCGACTTCCGCTACGAGACCCCGGTTGTGACGGACGACGCGTACCTCGGAGACGGCGTCCTCAACGGCGACCTCTGCGTCTCCGGCCGCGGAGACCCCTCGTGGACCGAGGCAACCTTGGGGCAAGTTGTGCAGCGCCTCGCGCAGTTGGGCGTCAAGCGGTTGACCGGTTCCGTAGTGTGCGACGACTCTCTGTTCGGGCCTGCTCGAACCGGCGCCGATTGGGGTCCGGCCAACCTGCGGTGGCACTACGCCATGGAGGCCAGCGCCGTTTGCCTGAACGGGAACGCGGTAGAAGTCACCGTTGCCCCCGGGTCAAGCCTCGGGAGCCCCCCGCGGGTGACAGTCGCCCCGGCGTCGGGCGTCCTCGCCATCTCAAACACCGCGAAGACAGTGTCCCCGGCAGAGCGGTCCACCCTCAGTCTGGACCGCCAACAGGGCTCCCGCACCCTCCTCGTCAGCGGCTCCTTGCCGCGCAACGCTTCGCCCGTGGTCCAGGGAATGAGTGTCCCGCAGCCAGCGCTGCAGGCCGCCTACTGCCTCACCCATCAACTCCGCAAAGCCGGCATTGCAGTGGCCGGCGAGCCGCACCTCGGTCACACCCCGAGCCAGACCACCCTCGTCCTACTGGTGCGCTCTGCGCCGCTGCGCGAGTTGGTCACGTCGATGGCGAAGCACAGCGACAACCACCTGGCCGAGCAGCTTCTGCGCACCCTCGGCTACCGCTGCCAGACTGAAGGCACTGCGGCAGCCGGCATTCGCGCCATTGAACGCTTCCTGAGCGACCACGGGATCGACTTCGCCGCGTGTCGCCTCGTGGACGGCTGTGGGCTGTCGCGCCGCGATCAGGTGACGGCGCGCGCGTTGACCGCGCTGCTCGCAGGGGTCTGGAAGCTGCCGTGTGGCAGGGCGTTCTGGGAGGCACTTCCGGTTGCCGGCACCGACGGGACGCTCCGCGGGCGCATGAAGGACAGCCCGGCCGCCGGTGCCATCCATGCGAAGACGGGCACGTTGCGGGGCGTCTGCGGCCTCGCCGGGTATGCGTTCCCGAACGGAGACAATCCCCTGGCGTTCGCCTTCCTCGCCAACGGCTACCCCGGCGGCGCCGGTCGCATCCGCGCACTGCAGGACGGCTTCTGCGCGTCGCTCGTCGCGGACAGCACAGACTTGAGCCCGCCCAGCCCTTGAATTTCGGCCGCAGGCGGACTATCGTTGGGTCACTACCATGCCCGCTATTGAGAGCCTTCTGACCGAAGCCAAGAACCTGGAGTCGAGCGGCCACTTCGCCCAGGCGGTGAGCCGCTACACCCAGGTCCTCGCAACCCTCCGGGACGGCGGGGAGGACGGTCAGGAGCAGACGGAACGGGAGATCGACCTCCTCTACCGCCGCGCCACCGCACACCGGTTCCAGGGCGAACTGGATCAGGCTCTGCCGGACTTCGAGCGTTGTGCCGCGCTGGCCGAGGGCGCGGGCTCTCTGCAGTGGGCGGCCCGGGCGCACCGGGCACTCGCCGAGGTGTTTCTCCGGCAGAAGCAGATCGATGTGGCCATTCAGTCGTTCCGCCGGTCAGCCGAGCTCGGCGAACAAGGAGACGACCCGGCCGACGTTCTTCTCACCAAATCGAGGCTCGCCCGAGCGCTCTGCGAAGCAGGCCAGACTCGGGACGCCAAGTCACTCGCCGGCGAGATCGTGGAAGGCCTCCGGGACGGGCTCGTTCCTGACCACGATACCCGCGCTGAGATTGCTTCGCAGACGTATCTGTCGCTGGGGGTCGCCTGCTTCAAGTCGGGTCAGGGGCGCAGAGCCAGGCGCTTCTTCCTGCGCGCCCTGGAGCACCTGGACCCGCAGCGTTTCGTCTTGCCCCTGGCCGAATGCAGGCGCTACTTGGGCATCCTCGAGAGCGAAGCCAAGAACTTCATGCAGGCTACGGCCGCGCTTGCGGAAGCACTCAAGGTGTACACCCGGCTTGGCTTCGACCCGGGCCGGTTCGACGCCTACCTTAGCCTTGGCATCACCTACATGGACATGGGCGACCTCCGCAATGCCCGGCTCTGCTTCCAGTGCGCCGAGGGCATTGCGCGCTCCCGCAACATGCGCGCCGAGCTGGCGCGGAACCAGAGCCGGTTTGCTGACCTCGAAATGCGGGAGGGCAAGTACGACTCGGCCCGGCGGATGTACGAGGAGGATCTCCGCCTGACGGAGCAGACGTCGGACCGGCAGGGACTGGGGTACTGCCACCGCAACCTGGCCCGGGTCTGTCTCTCCCTCAAGGACTACCGAGCGTGCGAGAGGCACGCACAGGAGAGCCGGGACCACTTTCGCGCCTCGAACCGGCTGCACCTCGCGGCCCTGAGCGAGCTGGCTCTGGCCGAGTGCTACCTGGACCAAGGTCGTCTCCCGGAAGCAGCGCGGCTGATCGAGGAGGCGCAGCACGACCTCGAGGGCAAACAGGCCGTGACGTACCAGGCGTCTCTGGCAGACCTGCGCGCCCGCCTGCTGATGGCGGAGGGCAAGGAGGCGGAGGCCATCGAGCATTTCGACGCCGCCATCGACGGTCACCTACGCCAGCCCCCCACGCGCGAACTGGCCGAGACGCGATACCAGGCCGCCCTCGCGTGCCACCGCGCGCAACGCCCCGCGGACGCCTTGAACCACCTGCGCAATGCGGTGGAACTGGCGGAGATGCTCGGCTCCCGCGACATCCGCGAGAAGGCGCTGCGGACCATGGACGACATCGACGTAGTCGAAGCCCAGCGCCTGAAATTGGCGCCCTATCTCCCCAGCGGAACAGTGGACGAGCTGAGTACGGACTGGCTGGATATCGACCGCCGCAAAGAGCCTATCGTGGCGACGGTCATGTTTGTCGACATGCGCGGGTTCACGAGTCTCTCCGGGCGCCTCGATGAGCACGAGCTTGCCGACACAGTCGAGGCGTTCATCAGCCTCGTGGTGCGCATCGTGCGACACAACGGCGGCTCGGTGGACAAGTTCATCGGCGACTGCGTCATGGCCACGTTTGGTTTCGGGCAGACACCCGAGCAGGGCGCTCGGATGGCGCTGTGGACAGGTCTGGAAGTGCTGGAGCAACTCGCCGTCACCAGCGAGGTCCACGTGGACGCCGGCGCCCGCCCGATGCATGGATCCATCGGCATCAACACCGGACAGGTGATCACCGGCTGCTTCGGACCGCTGGACAAGCGCGATTACACCGTGGTCGGCTACCATGTCAACCTGGCCGCGCGCCTGCAATCGCTCGCGGCCGAGATCTCCCATCCCGACCCGAACCGTCTCATCCTCAGCGACCAAACGCTGCGCCTCGCTCCGGGGATCGCGGCTGTCCGGGAGATCGAGAAGAACGAGTTGCTCCTCAAGGGGATCGACGCCAGCACCCTCACGGCGTGGCTCGTTACCGGCCGCGCGTAACAGGCGGCCCCACGGCACCCCCTGCGCAGAGGCGGGGCCGCCGCCACCAACTCGGTCAGCAGAGCGGAACCCGAGAAGTCATGCCCCACCTCCTCGCCATCGATGTGGGCACCACTGGCACGAAGGCGGCGCTGTTTGACCACACCGGCCGCCTCGCGGCGAACGCCGTCAGCGAGTACCCTCTGCTGACGCCTCGCGGCTCCTGGGTCGAGCAGGACGCGGAAGACTGGTGGCAAGCGGTCGTGCTGACGGTTCGACAGGTGTTGGCAGCCGGTCCTCGCGACGTGCGCGCGCTCAGCCTATCGACACAGGGCGGGGCCTGGGCGCCACTGGACACCGGGGGGAACGCGCTTCGCCCGGCGCTGAGTTGGATGGACAAGCGAGCAGACGCGATCGGCCGGCGGCTGGAGGCGCAGAAGGGCGCGGAGTGGCTCTATCGATTGAGCGGCTGGTCAGTCGGGGGCGGCTTGCCGCTGCTGCTCACCTGCTGGCTGCGGGAGCACGAGCCAGAGGTCTTCGGTCAGGCAGCCTACTTCGCCGACACGCACGCCTTCGTCGCCCACCGCCTCACCGGGCGGCTGGTCACGGACCACTCCAATGCTGCGATCACTCAGTTCTACGACCTCACCAACGCCGACTGGTCGCCCGCGGCTTGCGTCTTCGCAGGCGTCGACGTTGATCAACTTCCCGCTCTCAGGCGTGCTGGCGAGCCGTTTGGGCAACTCACCCCGACCGCGGCTGCTGAACTCGGTCTCCCGGGGGAGACCATGGTGTGCGTCGGGGGACACGACCAGTACTGCGCCGCGCTTGGCGCGGGAGTGACACGCGAAGGAACCTGTCTGCTCTCGTGCGGCACCGCATGGGTCGCTCTGGTCGATTCGCCCACATTGGTCTTCGATCCGGCACGGAAGGTGTCTCCCGGCACCCACGTGATCCAAGACCACTGGGGGCTGCTGACCTCCGTGCCGGTGGCCGGCGCCTCCTTTAGGTGGTTCCGAGACAGGTTCCGCCCGGGGAGACCCTACGAGGCCGTGAGTGCGGAGGCGGCCGCCGCGCCCCCCGGATGTGGCGGCTTGCTCTTCCTCCCCAGCAACCTCCGGGAGCGCCCCGGTTCGGCGTTCGTCGACCTGGACCTCAGCCACGACGGCGCGCATCTCGCGCGGGCGATCATGGAGGGGGTTGCGTTCGCTGTGCGTCGAAACGCCGAAGCCATCTCGGCGCTGGGTGTCGCTACGCAAGGGCTTACCATGATCGGCGGCGGCGCGCGTAGCGACTGCTGGTCCCAGATCGTGGCCGACGTTTGCCAGGTCCCTGTCACGCTGCCAACCCAGGCCGAGGCTGCTTGTGCAGGTGCGGCCGTCCTTGCTGGGCTTGGCGCGGGCGTGTTCCCGGAGGCGCAGGCAGCGGCTGAGAGCTTCACCGGCATTGCCCGTCTGCGGGAGCCGCTTGCCGCCAATGCGGCAGTCTACACGGACCAGTACGGGCGGTTCCTCCAAGCGCTCACGTGAGCAGGTGGGCTCGCCCGCTCCAGGTCTCCCCTACCCCAGCATCTTCCTGGGCAGCACGAACCCTCCGTCCACCCGCAGCAGTGCACCGGTCACGTAGCTGGCTTCGTCGGAGCAGAGGTACGCGACCGCATTGGCGATGTCGTCCACGGTCCCCACCCGCCCAAGGGGCAGTTCCTTCCCCAACTCCTGAATGCGCTCGGGGGCCGTGAGGTCGCGTTCGCCGTGGGTGTCGATCCAGCCCGGTTCCACGACGTTCACTGTGATTCGATGCGGCGCAAACTCCCGAGCCAGGGTCAGCGAGAAGAGGTTCAGCGCGCCTTTGGAGACGTTGTACGGCAGCGAGCCGCCGAAGGGCACGGTGGCGTGGACGGAGCCCATGATCACCACGCGCCCGCCCTCGCCTCGGGCGATCATGTGGGGCGCAACGACATGCGTCGTGTGGATGGCACCCCACATCGACACCGCGAGCACTCGCTCCAGTTCCTCGACCGTCAGGTCCACGAAATACTTGCGGATCGTCAGGGCGGCGTTGTTGATTAGCAGGTCGATTCTGCCAAACCGGGAAATGGCCGCTGCCACCATTTCCTCCACCTCGGCCCGAACGCCGATGTCGGCACCGACAGCAATACATTCGCGTCCCTTCGCTCTGATCTGCTGCGCGACGGCTTCCGCTTCGTCGCCGTGGGAGCGGTAATTGACCACTACGTCGGCGCCCAACTCGGCCAGTTTCAGCGCGCAGCCCTGGCCGATGCCGCGAGAGGCGCCAGTGACCAGCGCCACCTTGCCCGTCAA
>PEVN01000236.1:7259-16328 GCA_002779825.1 Armatimonadetes bacterium CG06_land_8_20_14_3_00_66_21
TGCCCGTCAAGTCGATCAACGTTCTCTCTCCGTGTGTGACTGCAAGTGCTGGGTCGCCCTCTGCCAACGAGGCGCGAGAACAACCGGCTCGAACCCGGTGGGTTCGCCCGCCTAACTTCCAGTGTGTGGCGGGGCGCTGTCGAAGGAATCAATCATGCCCGCCCGCTGGCTGGGCACCACGCCCAACGAAGACGGCGCGGTAGCCCGAGGCGCCAAGCCGAGGGATGCTGCGAGGGTGTCCACTCGCTTGGCGCTCATGGCTACGAGGTAACCGCCGGGGCCGCTACCGGACGGTGACGGCACTGATTGCTCGGGCGCGTTCGTGCAGTTCGTTCTCGGCGACGATCTCGACGAGGTACGCGCCCCTCGGCAGGGCTTGGCCTGCGGCGCTCCGGCCGTCCCACTGCACGAGGTTGAGACCGGCGCGGTTCTGCTGCGGGCCGAGGACCCGCACCGTTCTACCAGCCGCCGAGCGCACCGAAATGCGGCAGGCAGCCTCCTGACTGAGCGTGTAGGCGAGGCTTGCGCCGATGCCACGACTGCCGGGTTGGGCCGTCACATTGCTGATCTGCAGGCGAGCTTGGGCACCCGTCTCCGCCTCAACCAGCAAGCGCCGTTCGGTGGTGCCGGTGGCGTTGGCGCGGAAGGAGTAGCTGGCTGTCGTGCGCATCGCCTGGCGCTTGCCTGTCTCCGTATCGGTGACGTAGAGCCGATACTGCCGCGGCACCTCCCCAAGCGCGGGCCACTGGACAGTGACCACCTCATTCTGGCGGTTCGTGCGCACGACTGCCTCCCAGGCGGCCCGCTGCCCGACCGCGGCCCGAACGTCGGCGGCAAGCCGCAGCGGCTGCTGGTCCGCCCGTGTCTCCGCCGAAGGCGTCAGGCTCAGCGACAGGTAGCCGCCGTCGCTGCGGGTCACGACAGGCGGCTCCGCCAACTGGAAGGCGCTCGCGGCGGCGCCGATGACATTGCAGTCATCCCGCAGGTCGCCGCAGCTTGCCGCCAGCTCGACACTCCACTCGCCGGCAGCCGCTTTGGGCGCAACGGCCGCCGGCACGGCAGCCCGAGCACTCGACTGCGTCACAGCCGGCAGGCGGTACCCGCAGTTCGCCGCGTTGACCAGCGCCCACGCCCCCTGACCGGGTGCCAGTCCGGGAACCACCCGCCCGCGTAGCGCCGCCGGCACGTGAGACAGGTAGGCCGCGTCGAACACCAGGCGGTACGGGCTGGTCGACTGGGTACGGTCGTACACCCACAGGTACGGCTCCACCGGTCGGCTAACCGACGAGGGCCCTGACACGTAGGCCGCCAGCCGCGCCGTCTCGGCACCGCTCTGCAGTACGCCGATCTCGCCAAGGTTCCACGGCAGGGCTCCCAGCCTCGGGTTTCCCAGCAAGTGCCAGCCGCGGCGGCTGAACGCCAAGTCCACCGGCTTGTCTTCCGGCAGGGGCTGTCCGGCCGTCAGGCTCGCGACCCGCGGCTCCTGAAAGCGGCCGAAGTAGCCGCGTCCGGGTTCCAGCCCGAAGGCGACACCGGGGTACACTTCCCAGTCCTCCGTAGCTGTGCCATACCGGGCCACGCGCAGGTAGTCGGCGGGCAGCCCGAACACTTTGGCCGGATCCGCATCCTGCAGGACGACCGGCACGGTGAAGAGCTGCAGCCCACCAGATAGACGCAACTCCCATTGGCCGAGCACGTCGGTTGACGCCGGTGACAGCGCGTCCGCCGCGGCTGTTATGGTGTTCACGCCGTACGACAAGCCCGACAGCATCGCCGACACGGCGCCTCGCGCGTTCGTTTTGACGGCCTGCCCGCTGGAGTCCAATGTGCCCTTCCCGGCCGTCGTCGCGAGCGTCACGTCGATTCCCGGCACCGCATTCCCGTACTCGTCCAACACGGCAGCGATCACCCGCACACTGCCCCCGACGGGCGCCCTCGCGGGGTCTGCCGCCAGCGTCAGCCCGGTGGCGTTGCCGCTGATCGCCGTGGCGTGGAAGGTCTGTGGTGAGTTCGCTACAGCAAGCGAGCCGTCCCCGTCGGCCCGCACCGACAGCTCCTGCGACCCGGAGGCCGGCCCCAGGGTCCACTCCACACGCGCCTCGCCTGCAGCGCCGGTCTCGAGCACCACTTGCCCGACAGGCCCGGTCATCGCCTGCCTGCCAGGCACGACTGGGCCGACGATGCCCGCTTTCGGGAGGAAGCGGACCGTGACGCCGGGGACGGGTCGCCCGTCGACATCTACTACCTTCACCACAATCGGCTGCGACAGCACTGCACCCGCGACTGCGGTCTGGTTGTCGCCGGCCGCCATTGCCAGGGACGCGCCGGGCGCCAGCTTGACGGCGCCGGCGCACTTGTCGCCCGGACTGCTGATCATGTTGGGCGGATTCGCCAAGTCCTCAATGCCCCTGGCGCGGACTCCCACATACGCGCCGGTCTGCAGCGCCAGCCCGAGCACGAGCACCTTCGGCGCCACGGCCGGCTGTCCGCCCGTGGCGGGCACGCCGGGGGTGTACTGAAGCACAGCCCCGGGAGGCAGCTTCTGGAGAGAGGGGGCGTTCATCGAGCCCGGCGGAGTCACCGCGAGTTCCCAGTTCGACGGCTCCTCGGCTTGCGCTTTCTTCACTTCTTCCGAGAACTCGACGACGAGCTGATTGTTGTAGGGTCCGCAGTGGAGAATCGCGGGCGAAGTGAAATCGCTGATGACAACCGGCGGCGCGTCTACCTTCTGGTCATACCCGTTCTGCGCGGAGAGCATGGCGCTGTTGTTGACGACGGCGCCCGCAGCGCACACTGCCTTGACCCGGAAGAGGAGCAGCGGCGAACTGCCCACGTCAATCGCCAGGAGGTGGAATCGAACGCGCGGCGGCAGCGGCGGCGCCCCGGGCAGGAACTCCGCCTGGTCGTCTCCCGCACCGTCGCTCTGCGGCTTCCCCTCCACGCGGAGGCTGCCCGGCACGTACTCCGTGCACGGCGGGAGGTTGTCATCCACCGTCACGACGCGGGCCGCGGCGTTGCCGGTGTTGGTCACGTGAAGGCGGTACTCGATCACGCCGCCCGGCTCGGGCGCTCGGTTGTCTACCTCTTTGGCGCTCGTGCGGAAGTCTGGGCCCGTCACCGTCAGGTCCCCGGCAAGAACCGTCTGTGGCGGCAACTCCGCGCTGCGAATGGAGGCCTCACTGTGGATCGGCAAGCCAGCCGCTCCCGTGACAGTGCACTGGTACATGATGACCCGCGAGGCGTTTGGCGGCACCTGACCGAGAGCCACCGTGAACGCGCCGGGATTGGTCACGCCCAAGTCCGCCGCGTCGCCGTCCTTCGCCTCAGTCTGAGGCTCCCCGTCCAACGAGAGGCTGGACTGCTGGTACTGGACGCCTTGCGGGAGCGGGTCTACCACGACGACATTCGTAGCCGCGCCGGGGCCGTCGTTCTTGACAACCAGGGTGACCGTGAGGGTGCCGGCCGGCTCGGCCACGGTCGCGCCTGTCGGCTCGACCGTTAGCTGCGAAGCGGAGAAAGAGGGTCCCGAGGCACCTCGCCACGCCACCCACTCACCCGCGACGCCGAGGGGCTGAGGAGTGCCGGTGCCGTCGGCGTTGATGGTGAACAGCCCGGGACTGTCGCCGGAAGAGACGAACACCAGCTTCGTGCCGTCCGGCGACCAGGCGAGCCCGTATGCGTGGACGGGGAGGTCTACGACGCTCGTCACGCTTCGCGCCTTCCCAAGCTGGGCGACGGAAACTGTGGGACCCGTGGCGCGGGAGGAGAGGAATGCAATCCGGGTCCCCTCGGGAGACCACCGCGGATAGTGCCCCTGGAGCCCCAGCGGCTCCAAGCTGGATCCGTCGGCGCCGATGAGAGACAGCTCGCTCGGCGACCCCAACCAGTAGGAGAACGGCGCAAAGACCGCCCGGTCGCCGGCAGGCGACCAGTCTGCGTCGGACGCAACCACTCCGAGGCTGCGCGGATTCGTGCCGTCCGCGTTGACCACTGACAGGAGACCGCCCCCGCCGGAAGACCGGTCGCGCATTTCACTCGAACCAGCGGCGATGAACAGAAGCCGACTGCCATCGGGGGACCATTTGGGGCACGAGCCGAGCGCGCCAACCGGCAGGATGCCGGTCCCATCCACATTGGCCGTGTACAGGGCTCCATCAACACCCCCGAGGGCCAGTTTGAGGAGGTCGGGTCGAAGATCGACCGAGTACCCGGCGAGGCCCGTCGGCTGCAAGCCGCTACCGTCGGGGTTGATGAGGTAGATCGGGTACCCCGACGCATACGGGCCGACAAACGCAAGCCGGGACTCAACTGCCGCTCTCCCGACAGGCTGTGCGCAGGGGGCCGCCTCGAGGAGCACGGCAGCGAAAAGCGAGGCGAGTCCGAGTACGGCTATTCTGTGAGATTTCATGCTGACCACCGTTCCGCTGACGACGCGAAGCCGCCTGTTGGATGCACGCGGCCCCGGGGGGAGCCGAGGGTACCACGTCGGACGAGAACACTGCTGCAGGGCGCCCTGACTCGTTCGAAGACTGACAGCGAGCGGAATCCCGAACGAGTCCGGACGTCCTGAGAGCGTTGCCAAAGGAGCGGACGGGTCACCGGTCCCGCCCACTCTTGGGCGTACCCTCACTGGCTGCAGGGCGACCGAAATGGGGTCACACTGGTGAGCCAGTCGTGACAACACCGCTCACGTTGTTGTACGGCTTCTGGTTGGGCAGGACGGTTCCGTCTGCTGCCACCAGATTGCTGACGACCAACTCGTACGGCTTGCCTAACACAAATGCGGCAGGGAGGGCCAAAGTGACCGTTGGGCCGGAGCCGCTCACACCGGTGGGCACAACCACGACGCCGTTGATCTTCAGCGCGTAGTTGGCGACCTTGAGGTTGGGGTTCGTGGCTGCGGGAGTTGCGAAGTCCAGGCTCTGCGAGAAGGAAATGTTGAGCTGCGTGCTCCCAGCCGCGGCACTGGCACCAGTTACGCCGAACAGAGCCACCTTGATGACGACATCGCTGCCGCCGCCGCCCTTGCGCACGTATGCCATGGAGCCGCCGTCCACCAGGGGTTGAAGCGGCTGCACGCCGTCGCCGTAGTAGTAGCCGCTGCTTGACTCGTTCAGGAACAGCACGTCCCTAACGCGGCCGGCATCTGTGTCGGGCTTGCTCGGATCCAGTTCGAGGCTCAGGACCTTCCCTGTTCCCTGGACGTACCAGTCAACGGACTCGAACGAAAGCGGTTGGGAAGGAGTGCCGGCGGTGGTGCCGGTGTAGGTAGTCCTGACTCTCGCCGCCTGCGCAGACGAGGTATTCGAGAGGCTATGCATGACGCCCTCAAAGCCGTCAAACGTGCAGGTCCAAGTGCCGGTTGCAAAGGTGGTGTTATCGGTCTTCTTCAGGGCAACGGCGGTCTGCGTGCGCACGACGCCCTTCTCGAGTTTGTCGGGAATGGTCACCACAGGTGGGCTGAGGTAGAGTGTCTGGGGCCAGCCCACTTCGGGGGTGGCCCAAAGACCGCCGTTCCAGAGCATGTTGGCGGGGCCGGTCTGAGGCGGCTTCCTGTCAGTCGCCAAGTAGTCCTCGTCGCCGTCGCTCCAGCGCACGACTTGCGTAGGATTGGTGCCGATCAGCTTGGTGCCGTTGACAACTGCGTTCCGGCCGCTGGCGTAGTCCAGATAGAGCGTCCGCCGGGTCGTGGAGCCGGACGCAACCGAAGTGAGAAGCGCCCCGATGGCGGTCACTCGGTTTTGATTGCTGGGCGACTCGTAGCGCGTGCCTAGTGCCAGAACGACCTTCCGCCCAACGGGAACGT
This sequence comes from Armatimonadetes bacterium CG06_land_8_20_14_3_00_66_21, assembly GCA_002779825.1. Classification (GTDB taxonomy): domain Bacteria; phylum Armatimonadota; class Abditibacteriia; order CG2-30-66-41; family CG2-30-66-41; genus CG2-30-66-41. Next base: position 13,066 of record PEVN01000236.1, read on the forward strand.
CGCTGAAACTGGCCTGGGGACCTGTGCCACTGTCGACAGTCGTCCCGAGATACTCGGAGAGCCCCTGACCCATGACGAGCACGCGCAGCGAGTCGAACTGGGGAAGTGCGCGGCCGTCACTGAAAGCGACGCTGATCGCCAACGCCCCCCGAGAGGAAGCCGAACTTCCGTCACCCGCGCCTCCGGCCGTGGGCGCCACCCCACCACCTCCGCCGCAGCCAACAAGGGACAGCCCGGCAAGCGCCAGGGCCAACGCAGCGATGCTCGCTTTCCACACCATTTGCCTCTTTACGGAACTCACGGACACGGTGACCACCTCCAGGTCATTGCACGTCTGGCTCGGCCGCTGGGGGCCGGCTCTTAGGGGCCGTCAACGGACAACTGACGGCTATCGCGGGGAGCCCAGAGTAGTGCTCCACCACACACGCTACAATATCACGGACGAGCCGCGCTTTCAAGCCGGGCCGCCCTGTTTATTGCGCCGCCTGCAGCGCCGTAAGGGCGGCGGCGCCGTCACGGCCGGAAGCCCGTCTGGACCTCGACTCGACAGACAAATTCTGCAAGTAGTTTGGCACACGCCTCCAGGTCCCGCGCCGACACCACCTCGACGGGACTATGCATGTACCGGTTGGGCACGCTGACCAGCCCGGTGGCCACGCCGGCGCGGTTGAGCTGGATGGCGTTGGCGTCGGTGCCCGTCGGTCGCGACTCGCCGCAGAGCTGGTGCGGGATCTTCTTCTGCTTGGCGGTCTCAACCAGCAGCTTGCATACCTTTGGGTTGATGTTGGGCCCGCGGGTGATGACCGCCCCTTCGTGCATCTTCACCTCGCCGGTCTGCTTGGCGTCCATACCGGGGTGGTCGGTGCAGAAGGTGACATCCACCGCCAGCCCAATCTGCGGGTCGATGCCGAACGCGCTGGTCTTCGCCCCGCGCAGGCCGATCTCTTCCTGAACGGTGGCGACGGCGAAGACCGCAGCCGGGAACGCGCGCCCCTTGAGCAGGCGCAACGCCTCCATGACGACCCACGTGCCCACCTTGTCGTCCATTCCGGGCGACACCAGCACGTCGTTGCGCAGTGAACTCATGCCCAGTCGCCAAGTGACGGGGTCGCCGATCTCCACGAGACGCTCGGCTTCCTTCTTGTTCTTGGCGCCCAGGTCGACCCAGAGGTCCGTCATCTTCGGCTTGTTCGCATCGCCTTGGAGCAGATGAATCGGCTTCCGCGCCATCACTCCCGGCACGGGGCCCTTGTCGGTCCAGACGGTAACTGCCTGGCCCACGACCACCATCATGTCGTGCCCACCGAGGGCGTTGACGAATAGGTAGCCGTTGTCGTCGATATGCTGGACCATGAACGCGATCTGGTCGCAGTGCCCGGCGAACATGATCCGCGGCGAACCCGTCGGGTTCAGCGAGGCGATGACGTTCCCGTGGTAGTCGGTCTCGACGTCGTCTGCGTATGGCTTCATGCGATCCCGGACTACGGCAGCCACCGGTTGCTCATATCCGGAGGCGCTGGGCGTCTCCAGGAGGTTCTTCAGGAACTCCATTGACTCGACTCGCATGCAGTGTCCTCCGTCTGCGGGGTTGGCTCGACAATCACAAACTCGCGCTGCTCAGGCAGCGTCGGCGACGAACGAGTACGCCATCGGTGTGCGAAGCAGCTCCACCAGGTCGTCTGCGCCGGCGACTCCGCGCCGCTGTGGGGCTTCGTTGGTCTTGCGCAGCACGTTGACCGCCTCGTAGGGCGGCTCAATGCGATAGGGATCGATCTCGCTCAGCCTGGTTAGTCCGTCTCGCGCGGCCGCGCGGATCAGCTCGCGGGCCGTCTCGGGAGAGAGGTGAATGGCCGCGCCGTTGTGGAGCTTGTTCTGCTCTCCCGTCAGCCCGGCCGCCGGGCCGCGGCGCAGCCCTTCCTTCACGGCGGCGGTGGCGATATTCGGCACCAGCGATCGGGCCTCGGCCTCTGCGGCGGCGTCGCCACTCACCATCACTGTCGGCACGCCGAAGTAGCTGCAGAACAGCATGTTGCAGCCCATTTCGCCCAGGGAGACGCCGTTGATTGTGTACTCCTCCACCGTGAACGACTGCGTGTGCGACAGATGGCCGCCGTCGGTGTTCGACTTGGCATGCTGGCCCACGATCATTGCCGCGTCGAAGGAATCGTCGCAACCGAACGGGTAGCCGATCGGGCGGCCGGCCAGCAGCTTCGCCGCCGGGTGCAGGAGCTGCGGATCGATGGCGCCGCTGCCGTGCCCATCCACCACCAGAATGTCGGTCGCGCCGGCGTCAAGGGCGCCTTCCACCGCAGCACTCGTCTCTCCGGTGGTCAACTCGCGGCCTACCTCGTAGTACCTTGACCCCGGCGCACCAAAGTCGTCGGAGCTGAGGACACCGGCGACGCCCTCCATGTCTGTGATGATGTACACCTTCATGTTGGCACCTCACGGTCGGGCCCCACGCTTACATGGAGTCCAGCAGCTTCCAGAACGCCTTCGCCGACTCCTTGAACGCCTCCGGCTTGCCCGTCTCCGCGCGGATCGTTACGAAGCCATCGAAGCTGCGGCAACGGAGAATGGAGAGCAGTTCCTTGACCTCGCCGTTCCCCTGGCCGGGCAGCGTGGCTTCACCTTCTCCCGTTCCGTCGGTCACATACAACTGACGGACGAAGCGCTTGAGCTTGCCCTTGTAGTAGGCTTTCAGGAATGGGCGCTTGCCAGCAATGGCAAAGCCCAGCGGGTTGAAGGCTGCACCCACCACGGGTGACTTGGCGGCAGCCAACACCTCTTCGCACTGCTCCGGTAGCTCCGTTCGGTTCTCGAGCAGAATCTCGACGCCCGCGGCCTTCGCCTGCTTCACGCACGCCGGGTCGAAGCGGTCGTAGGGTAGAACGAGGGCCTTGGCGCCGAGCGCCTTCGCCACCGACAGCATCTGTTCCGGGTCCGGATCGACGCTCTTGGTGCTGATGGCTGACACGGAGAAGCCCCGCTCCTCCAGCGTCTTCCGGAGAACGGCAAGCGCTCCCTCGGCGAAGTCCACCACTTCGCGGTCGTCGACGGCGCGGAGTTCCACCGTCGAGAGCCCCTCGTCTTCCAGGGCTTTCAGGAGGTCGTCCAAGCTGTCGCCCGCCTCGTCGCTGACCGCGCTGAGCGTGAAGTCCTCCTGCGACAGCTTGTGCTTCTTGATCAGGGCGCGCTGGGTGACGCAGTCGCGGCAGTTGGCATTGTCGCACAGCACAGACGCCGGGTCGTCGGCGAACGCC
>PEVN01000031.1 GCA_002779825.1 Armatimonadetes bacterium CG06_land_8_20_14_3_00_66_21
TTGCACCCTCCCCGCCGCCGTCCTGCGGGCCCGGGAAACGAGGATTGCAGGATTTGGGTGGTAGTTGTCGAAGCCGTCGGTGGCGGAGCGGCTGACGGCGGCGATGAGGCTGTCGCGGGATTGGCCGCAAGAGGCGACGAGCGGCACGGACCACTCAACGCCGAGTCGCGAAGGCGCAGAGCCGCGGAGCGAGGGACTGCCCGGGCCTTTCTCTGCGGCTCCGCGGCTCTGCGTTTGCCCTTCCTGGCGGTGACGGCACCGGCGCGAGGAGCAGGTCGCAGTCCACCAGGGCCAGGAGCCAGTTGCCTTCCCACGGGTCGAGCACGGCGTCGGCGCCGCGCTCGATGCGGTAGTCGCCGGCCGGCGCGTCCCAGGCGTAGCAGAGGGGCGCGATCCAGTCGGAAGCATCCAGCAGGTTCTTTGTCTGACCGTTGTGCCGGACGCGGCATTCGGTGAGCGGGACGCTGTGGGTGGTGAAGGGGCTGCTGCCGATGTTCCAGCCGGCTTTGAGCGATAGGACGAAGTCGGTGTCGTAGGCGGGTGCAGTGCCGGCGGCGTCGACAGTGGTGTTCCCGCCACTGACGAACAGCCAGCCGCCGCGGCCGACGTGCCAGTCGGGGTTGGCGACATAGGCGCTGCCGGTCCAGCCATAGCAGACCAGCGGTCCCAGGTCATCGCCGAAGACGGCGGCGCTGGTCGGGTTCGTGGGCTCCAGCGGCATGCCGGTGAGGTTCCAACCCAGACCCAACGTCGTCTCGGAGGAAGCGCCCTCGACGGTGTCGGTGGCTACGTTTGACACGCCGCCATCAGGGATGGCGTTGCCCAACGGGTCGCGGATGCTCAGGACGCTCACTCTGCCGACCTGACCAGAGGGGAGGGGCAACCCACCGAGGACTGCCCGGTGAACGGAGGGGTCGTAGAGGACGTACCGGGGACCACCGACCGACGTGCCCGGCGGGCACTCGATCCGGTAGCGGTTGGTCTGTCCGGCATCGCCCGGGTCGGCGGGGCCGGAGAACTGGACCGCAACTGTGCTGGTGGTCGCCTCGCAGCCGGTCAGCTTCAGCTCCGGGGCGGCGGTGTCCACCGTCAGGAGACCGTCTTCCCGCTTACAGGGCAGCGCGTCGCCGCGGTCGTCCACCAGCTTGGTCACGTCTGCAAACGCGAAGGGCGCGCTGGTGGCGTCGGGTGCCGCGTCGCTCACGCGGAACAGCAGGTTCGCCAACGGCTCAGAGGTGGGTGCGTTGAGCGGCTTCAGCGCCAGCCCGGAAGTCAGCAGCACGATCAGCTTCCCGGGCGAAGGCATGTTCGCCACGGCCTGCCAGTCCGGGTCGCCCTCGATCAACGCGCCTTTGGAAGCCCGCTGAAAGGAGAGCACCGCGGGGTCGAACTGCACCGTCGCCTGGACTCCGGCAATGGGCAGCGGCCCGCGGACCAGTAGCGAGATCGCCACCACCCGCCCGGGGCGGGCACGATGGGTGCCGGCAATGCTGATGACGGGAACGACGAAGTCGACCGTGGCACTGCCAGTGACCAGCCCGTCGGCGGCGGCGGTGACTGTGGCCGTGCCTTCCACCGACGCAGACCGCAGCTCGATAGTCGCTACGCCGTTGACGGTGGTTGCCGGGCTCGTTCCGACGAGCACACCGGCGTCGGTGGCGAAGGCAACTGCGACGGGCGTTCCGGGGACAAGGTAGTCGTGATCGTCGTGCAGCTCGGCACGCAGCATGGTCCGCGCACTGCCATCGGCCATGATCGCCGCCGGGTCGGCGATGATCGAGAGCTTCGTCGCTGGACCGGCGAAGTGGACGGTGACGGCGCCGTCCACGAGCCCCGCGCCGGTGCAAGTGATTGCCGCAGCGCCGACTGCGTCGGAGGTCAGCGTGACCGAGGCTCGCCCCTTGACGGCTGCCACCGGGTTCGGTGTGCCCAGCGTGCCGACGCCGGAGCCTTTGGTGAACGTCAGCAAGTTGGTGGCAGTGGCGACTACGTTGTTACGCAGGTCGCGGATCTCCGCGCGGAGGGTCAGCGAGGTGGAGCCGTTGACGACGGCGGAGGGCGGATCGGCCTCAAGGTGGATCACCCGAGCAGCACCCGGTGGAGGAGGAAAGGCCACCGGGACAAACCCGCCCCAAACAACGCTCGGCCCCTGCGAGTAGCCAGCGAATGGCTGGCCGAAAGTGCCAAACAGAACGAGCCCGTCAGCCGAACTGGTGCCGCCGCCAGCGGCAACGCTCCCGGTCACCTGTTGTGCACGCCCGGGCCAGGCAACGAAGAGCAGGGCAGTCGCATACAGTCCGGCGACTGCCAGGGACCGCCAGCTCCTCAAGCCAACAGCGCCGGACTGCACGGCCCGGCATACACCCGTCTGACGGCACATACGGACGCCTCCCAAGCCCGAATCCGAGTGCCCGGCAGGCTCGGCGCCACGTCACTCGCCACCCTGTAAAGCAGAAGCCGTCCGGCTCCGGTTCGGCGGCTACACATTGAACCCGGAACAGCGTTACGTGTCAATCCCGTAGAACTACGGACAAGCTGCTCCGGGCGACTTCGCGCCGGCGGGTCGGCGACTACTGGGCCCGCGCCGCCCCTTCCCGCTTCGCCTTCAGCACCTGCGACTTCGGTTCGTACACGCAGTACGGCTCTTCACCCATGATGCTGCCTGTCTCGTAGAACGCCCGCGCTCGGCAGCCCTCGCAGGCTTTCCGGTACTCGCAGTACCCGCACTTGCCTTCTAGGCTGTCAAGGTCGCGGAGCGTGGCGAAGGTGCTGGATTGCTCCCAGACCTCTCTGAAGCTCTGCCGGCGGATGTTGCCGGCTTCGACGGGCAGGTAGCCGCAGGGGAATACCTCGCCTTTGTGGGAGACGAAGCACACTGCCGTGCCGGCGAGGCAGCCGCGGGTGACGGCGGCCATGCCGTGGGTCTCGACGGTGACCTTCTTCCCTTCGGCCTTCGCCCGCTGACGCAGGATGCGGTAGTAGTGCGGGGCGCAGGTCGCCTTGGTCTCGATGCCGCCCTCCTGGGAGAGGTCGTAGAACTCGTTGAGGATCTCTTCGTAGCGCTCGGGGGTGAGCATCTTGTCTTCGGCAATCTCGACGCCGCAGCCGACCGGGACCAGCATGAAGACGTGGTAGGCGACGGCGCCCAAGCCCTTCGCGAGGCGAAACATGTCGGCCAACTGGTGGTCGTTGTGGTTGGCGATGGTCGAGTTCAACTGAAACGGAACACCGGCCGCCTTGAGATGCTCGATGCCGCGCAGGGCGTCGTCAAATGAACCGGGCAGCCGACGGAAGATGTCGTGGGTGTCGCTGTCGGCCCCGTCCAAGCTGACGCTGACTCGGGCGATGCCGGCATCCTTCAGTTGTCGGGCGAGGGCTGCGTCGATGAGTGTCCCGTTGGTGGCCAGCGACACGGTGAGCCCCTTGCCCACTCCGTAGCGCGCGATCTCAAAGATGTCGGGGCGAATCAGCGGCTCGCCGCCGGACAGGATGAGGATTGGCTTGCCGACTTCCAGGATCTGGTCGATGAGTTGGTACGCTTCCTGCGTCGACAGGTCGTCCTTCATCATCTCGCAGGCGACGTCGAGTCGGCGGCAATGGGCGCATTCGAGGTTGCAGCCGGCGGTAGTTTCCCAGAAGACGAGGCGCAGGGCGTTTTGGGACTGGGGGACGGGGTATGGAGGGTGGGGCCCTGGGTGGATGGGAGGCGTGGTCACCGGGCATCGCCTCCGTTGCTGTTGCCCGTCAGCCAGTAGTCCTCGTGGAAGTAGTCCCCGTCGGCTTTCATCTCCTCTCGGTCCTTGTCGGTCACGCCGATCTCCTCATCGGTCAGGTAGCAGGCCGGGTCGGGCGCCATCGGGTCGCCGTACATCGCGTCGGCGCGGACACGCATGGCGCCACCGCAGATCTCGAAGAACTGGCAGCGGTGGCAGCGGCCCTTGACGTTGTCGCGGCGGTTGCGGAGCAGCTTCAGGAGCGGCTCGTCCGGGTCGGTCCAGATGGCGCTGAACGGGCGTTCCTTCACGTTCCCCAGCGAGTGGTGCATCCAGAACTGGTCGGGGTGGACATTGCCGAGGAAGTCGATGTCGCCGATCCCGACGCCGGAACTGAACATCCCGCCGCCGTTCCACTTGAGCAGGTCGTAGACTTCCTGCGCCCGCGGGTCGGCCGCTTCCTTCAGCTTGAGGTAGGCGTAGACACCGTCCACGTGGTTGTCGACGGTCAGGATCTCCTTGTCCAGACCGCGCTCGGCGAAGTCCTGAGTGCGCTGCAGGAGGATGTCGACGGCTTCGCGGGATTCCTCGTGGGTGAGGTCGTCTTGGGCGATGTCGGCGCCTCGGCCGGCGTAGCACAGGTGATAGAAGCACGCCCGGTCCACGCCCTCCCGCTGGATGAAGTCGAAGATGTTGTGGAGGTCCCGGTAGTTGTGCCGCGTCAGCGTAAGCCGCAGCCCGACCCGTTGCTCGACAGACTTGCACGCCTGGAACCCGCGCATCGCGCGCTCATAGGCGCCCTCGACGCCCCGGAAGCAGTCGTTGATCTCGCCGATGCCGTCGAGACTGATCCCGACGTAAGTGAACCCGGCGTCTTTGATCCGCCGCGCCATGGCTTCGTCGATGAGCGTGCCGTTTGTGGACAAAGTCGGTCGAACCCCCTGCCCGGTCGCGTGCGCCACCAGCTCGAACAGGTCGTCCCGCATCAGCGGCTCGCCGCCAGAGAACAGCAACGCCGGAATGCCGAACTGCGCCAAGTCGTCGATCAGCGCCTTGCCCTGTTCTGTCGTCAGCTCGCCGGAGTACCTGCGGGCCTCCGAGTCGGTGTAGCAGTGGATGCAGCGAAGATTGCACCCCCGGGTGACGTTCCACACAGTGACCGGTCGGCGCTCTGCCGCCGACTTGGGGCGCATCCCCAGGTGGCTGGACGCTCTGCCGTGACGATGTCCGTATCGAAGAGAGTCGCTCCCGGAAAGGGCACCACAATAGACTTTGCTGAGGCTTATCATCTGTCGAACACCGACGGCAGACGCCCCGGTGGCGCCGCGTCTTCTCCGTCTACGAGTCTGACCCACTTTGGCCGGGTCGGGCGGCCGCGCCGCCACCGGTCTTCCGATCACCCGGTCATTGTCGCTGGGGCGCCCACGGGGTACTATTCTGGGTGGTCCGATCCGTTTGTACAAGGGACCCACCCACCCGCAGTCAGCAACAATGACGCTGCCGCAAACCGCTCTCCAGACGGGCTGAAGCCCTTTTTCGGCCCCCGAAACTTCATTTGGGCGGTTCTGTCTAACCCGGCTTAGCGATCATCGGCACACACCAGTCGTCACAGCAGCACGCTACAAGTAGACCCAGAGCCCCCTGATCCGATCCCTTGACGCTTCACGTAAGGGGTAAAGCAGTGAACTGCTCCGAAGCTCAGAACTCCTTTTCGGCTTGGCTCGACGGCGAACCACCTCGTTCGTCCGCGACAGACGACACAAAGGGCCACTTGGCGCAGTGCCCGTCCTGTGCCCGGCATCTGCGCCAACTGCAGTCCACCACGGCATTGCTGCGTCACCTGCCAGCGACACAGCCAGCGGCGGCCGCTCGAGGGCTCCTAACGAACGCCCTGCGGACAACGCAGCCGGTGGCTCAGCTCCGCTGCGCCGACTGCTCCGCGCTGCTGCTGGACTCTGCAGATGCGGCGCTCCCCCTTGACGACCACGAGGCCGTTGCTGTTCACCTGGCCAACTGCGTGCCGTGCAACCAGGTTGCAGCGGCCCTCCAAACACAGCAGCACCTGCTGCAGGCGGTTCCGGCTGTGTCTCCCCCTCAGGGGCTCAAGTCTGCCATTCTGGCGCGGGTCCGGGCCGAAGAGCGCGCCGCTGCCCAACAGCTCACCTGCGAACAGGCGGCGCCGCTGCTTTCCGCCAGGCTCGAGGGCGAGTCGTCGGCCGAGCTTGAAGTCCACCTCGCCAACTGCGCTTCCTGCGCCCGGTCTGCGCTGGCGCTTGAAGATCAGCGCGACCTGTTGCGGAGCCTTCCCGCGGCCCTTCCCCCGCCCGACCTCCCCGAGCAGATCTACGCCCGTATCGCGACCTACCAGCGCTCCGCTCTGCTGCTGCTCATAACCGCGATGCGTCGCTCTCGACACCTCGCCTTGGCAGCAGGGGTCGCTGCCTGCGCGATTGCCTTCGCCGGAATCGGCTACCTGAGCCAGCGTCAGCCGCAGTCGCTCGAGGTGGCTGTTGCCCCCGCTCCCGCCAGCCCGTTGGTCGCTACTCCTCGCTCACCGGCGCCGGTTAGCTCGGTAGTCGCAAGCAGTCCGGCCGCTGAGCCAATAGCCGGCCGCACCGAACCGGCCTCCCCGGCGGAATCCGCCGGTCTTGAGAGATCCCTTCCCCTCCGCCTCGCGAGTGCCCGGCCGGCTCCAGCGCCGACGACCAAAGTTGCCCGGGGCATCTCCCCTGGCGAGGCACGCACCTCCGCCGCCCCCGAGAAACCGACGACCTCTCCCCCGCCTGTCGCCGCCAAAGCCGTGGCAGAACCAGCCCGCACCGGAGCCGGGCCCCACTCCGACCGGCCGCTCCGCGATCTGGAGGCGCTCTATGCCGAGCTGGCGAGGTCTCGCGCCGCCACCCGTCCCGTAGCCGAACCGGTTTCGCCAGCAGCGACTGAAGCCCCCATGCGCCGTGTCGCCCAGACGGTCTTCGTTGACGACTCCCCGGCCAATGCCCCCAGCCCCTCCGATTTCAGCGCGCCCAGCGCAACCCGGCCCACGGTGCGCACGGCAGAGCTGCAAGTCGAGGCGCCGCCGGTCAATCCGCGCATCGTCCGCAGAGACCAATCGACCGCGGAGAAGGACACCTTGGTGGAACTCCGCGAGCGCCTCCGCAAGAACCGCGCAGCCAAGGCCCGCAGCACGTTCGTCGAGACCGAGTCAAGCAAGACGGCGAAGTACACGCTCGTGGAAGTGCCGTTCTAACCCGGCGCCGCCGATAGGGTCACGATTGCGGCGTAAGCAGGAACGCAGCCCGATTCGCTTGGGACTCGACGCCCTCCCCTAGTCACCCACTCGGCGTGACCGGCCGGTTCAGCCGTGGGCAGACTTCTCCCCCGATGTGTCGTGCCTCACCGGCTCACTGCCGAACCGACTCAACGGCATCCCGTCGAAGCCAACCCGTGAGTTTCGGCGACGCCTCCACCCGCTCCCAGACGCCCCGCGTCTCAACGACGGATACCACCGTGCCAGCGTGCAGCTTGAAGACCGGGTCGAAGTTCTGGGTGGGGCCGCTTCGCACGATTGCCTCGTCCGCCAACACGACGGTTGATCGGTCGGCGTGCCGGTGCTGGAGCTTCAGCCCCAATGCGCCCACTCCCGTGCACACAGCGATCCCGAGCACAATCGCGGCTGTCCCGAGGGCCCGCCGGACAACGGCGCCCTCAACAAACAGTCGGACGAACAGCAGCGTGACAAGCAGCAGGTAGCCCAGGGAAGCAACGAGCGCCAACTCGTTTACAGAGACGCGCGACAGCCCCAACTCCAGGGCCGCCCCCAGTCCCGAGCGAGGCGGCAACTCGATCTCGTCCCGCGTCAACAAGCTTGCTTGGTGCAGGTTCTGCAAGAGGTCCGGGTCTCTCGGTGTCAGCACCTTGGCGCGCTCGTACGCCAGGACCGCTCGGCCGAGGTCGCCTGCCTGGAAGTAGGCATTGCCCAAGTTGTAGTAGACAGCCGCGCTTCGCGCGTGCTGCTTGAGGCACTTCTCGTAGCTGCCGACGGCGTCTTCGTACTTGCCGTTCTTGTACTGGCGGTTGCCGAGGTTATAGGCATCGACAGCTTCCTTGCTGGCTGCCTGGGCTGGCCGACAGCTCCAGACTGCGGCGACTGACACCAGCAGGAGAAGTCGAGAGAGCCCGTTCGCGCATTCTGCACTTCGCACTCCCCTACACCTCCGCCCGTTCGAGTTCGGACACGCACTGCCGCGCAGCGGCCAGGGCTTGTTCCATCGCGGTCGGCTCGCCGCCACTGGGCGTGAACCGGCCCAGTTCGCTCTGGCGCAGGCTGGCCTCCACGCGGGCGACCAGCGCTGCGTCCGCCCCCCGCGCGCGTAACTCTGTCGGCGTCGTGTCGGCGGATACCGCGCTGGGCGGCAGGTTCAGCCGGGCACCGACAAGTTCGCGAAGCCCCTTGGAGAGCGCCGCATAGAACTCGGCCGCCGATCGCCCCCGTCTGAGGCACTGCTCCGCTTCGCCCAGCGACTTCGCGGCGGTTTCCCGGCCGCGTCGTTTCCGTTGGTACTCCGCGTCGTTCGCCAAGCGCAGTTGCTGTCGACGATACAGGCTGGCGCCGCCCAACCCCAGGAGGGGCAGCAGATTGAGCAGCAGGAACCCCGGGCGCCGGTAGAGCACCCGGCCGTCATCGGCGAGCCGCTTCGCGTCAGGACGGATGTAGTTGATGTCCTTCTTGAGCAGACGAATCTCATCCTTGGTGAACCCCGTGACGGAGTCCACCGACTGGTCAGCGGCGCCCTGGGTTACCTCGAACGCGATTGGTTCAGCCTTGGCCGTGCAGTAGGTCTTGGTGGTCGGGTCGAAGTAGGCCAACGTCACCGGACCAAGGGCCAACCTACCGGGCTCGACGGGCATGAGCACGAACTCAAACTCCTTTGTGCCTCCCAGCTTCAGCCCTTGGGTCGACGTCTGCTCGGACTGGTTGCTATTGAACTGCTTGAACTTGGCGAGGTCGCCCAGAGAGGGCTCTGTAGCCGTGGCGATGTTCCCGGTTCCGGTCACGGTCACTTTGAGGGTCACGGTCTGCCCGGTCTGGAGGGCGGTCTTGTCCGCAGAGGCTTCGAGGTGGAACTGACCGACTGCGCCGCCGAATCCTGCCGGCTTCCCGGCTTCCGGCAGGGGCAGCACTGTGATGGTCAACGGCTTGCTGCTCACCTGACGGGCGTCGGCGTTGAAGAAATCCGTCGTGAACTGGAGTGTCGAAGCGCCGATGGTCAGCTTTCCGGCCGCGGCCGGGAACAGCGCTTGGCGCATACAGGGCACGCGGACGTACTCCACTCCGTTGAGCGTTTCGGCGGCGGGGTCGGGCTTCGGCAGATCATAGCCGACGAATCCAGTTGTCTCTGGCTGGGAGAACTGCGCGCGCGACCACGCGAAGCGCGAGTCGCGGTGAGCGGCGATGTCGAGGGTGACCTGCTCGTTGACGTACACCTGCGTCTTGTCCACGGCGGCCTTGACGAAGACGTACCCCCCCTCGGTATCCTCACTGTGCCCGGGAGGCATCGGTGCTGCCGGACCGGCGGGCTGCGAGGGTTGGCTCGGTTGCGCCGGTTGACGAGGCTGCGTGGTTCCTCCGCCGGCCACAGTCACGGCGATCGGCTTGGTCCGGTAGACCTGCCCATTGACGTTGAGTGTCGCCGCCGGAATCGCTTGCTTGCCTGCACGTGTGGGTACCAGCGTGTAGCTGTACTGGAGGTTCGTGGACACGCGCCCGTTGACGAAGCTGATCTGCTGAGAACTGGCGCGGCCGGCCACACTGAACCCGGACAGGGAAGGCAACTGCGGCTCCGCCCCGCGCACCCCTGCTCCCGACACGGAGAGCGTCAGCGTCAGTTGGTCGTTCATCGTCACCTGGGTGCGGTCGACGGCGGCCTCGAAGGTCACTTGGGCTACGGCGACCGCAGCGCTGAAGGCGACGAGGGCGAGCGCGAGCGCCGCAAGCCGTCGCCCAAGCCGGGCGCACGTCCCGCCCCTGCTGAAACCTCGCGATTGCCCGTGCACTGTGCTCAATAGTCCTTCCCCGAGTAGCCTGGGTTGTCGGGCACCGGCATCCGCATACTCTCGCGCATCGCCTTCTTCTCTTCATCGTCGAGCGAGTTCAGGAGGCGCTGAGCGTCCTCCTTGCTCATCTTCATCGCCTTCGCTTTGGCGCCTTGCTTTCCCTTCGATTTGCCTTGCTCCGCCGGCTGCGCTTTGGACTTCTCGGCCTTGGACTCTTTCTGCTGGTCGTCCGCGCCCTTCTGCTTGCCTTTCTCTTTGCCGGACTTGGAGTCTGCCTTGGATTGCTGCGACTGCTGCTGTTGCTGCTGCTGTTGCTGCTGCTGCTGGTCCTTCTGCTTGTTCGCCAGGTCCTTCAGGCGCTGCCGGGCCAACTCCAGATTGTACTTGGCGTCGCGGTCGTCGGGGTTCAGTTCCAGCGCCCGCTTGTAGCTGTCGATGGCCTTCGGGTAGTCCTGCTTCTGGAAGTGGCAGTTGCCGATGTCGTAGTGCGCCTGCGCCTGGAGCGCCGCGTCGTCCCCCCGGAAGACCTTCTCGTACTCCTTGACTGCCTCGTCGTACTTCCGCTGCTTGTAGTTGACGTTACCGATGTTGAGGGCGATGCCAGGCGCAGTGGGGTCGTCGAGCCGGGCGTCGCGGTACTTCTGCAGCGCCTCTTTGTACTTTGCCGTCGCCTCGTTGGTCTTCTTCCGGTGTTCGAGTTGCTCCGCCTGGGCGAACAGCCGGTTGCCTTGGCGCGTCTTCCACCAGGCGACGCCCCAGCTCCAACCAATGAGGGAAGGAGTTAGTAGCAGCAGGGCGAGGAGCGGGAGGAGAGACGTCAGCCGGCTCCGTCTGAACGTTGGCTGCGCCAACACCCATCGGCCTGCGTCTGCCTTGCTGGGGGAGCAGACTGTCATCGCCACACCCTCCTCCGGTCGGTCATCGCCCACTCGACCACCAGGAGCACGATTGCCAGCGCCAACAGCAACTGGAAGCGGTCCTCGTGCTGAGTGAACTTGCGCGTCTGCAGTTGCTTTCGCTCCAGCTTCGAGAGGTCCTCGTAGATCCGCTGCAGCTCCAACTCGCCCTGGGAAGCGTGGTGGTACTTGCCGTTGGTGGTGAGCGCAATCTTCTGGAGCGTCACGGGGTCGAGCTTGCTCAACACCACCTCGCCCTTCTCGTCGCGCTTGTACTCGGTCTGCCCTTGCTCGTTCGAGACTGGGATCGGTTCGCCCAGCTTCGAGCCCATGCCGATGGTGTAGATGCGCACTCCCTGCTGCTGCGCGGCCTTGGCGGCGTCCTCCGGTTTCGAGTCGTGGTCTTCGCCGTCGGTCACCAGGACGATCACCTTATGTTTCCGCTCGCGCTTGTCAAAGGCGGCGGTCGCCACCTTGAGGGCTTTCCCAATGGCAGTCCCCGGCAGAGGGATCAGGTCGGTGTCCAGGTAGTCCAGGAACATCTTGGCGGCGCCGTAGTCCAGCGTGAGGGGGCACTGCACAAACGCCGTGCCGGCGAAGGCCACCAGCCCCACCCGATCTCCTTGCAGCCGGTCGATTAGCCCGGCCACCTCGCGCTTCGCCTTCTCCAGGCGGTTTGGCTTGAGGTCCTCGGCCAACATGCTGCTGGAGACGTCGATAGCGATCACAATGTCGACGCCTCTGCGCTTGACGGTCATCAGCTTGGTGCCGATCTGCGGGCGCGCCAAGGCCAGAAGCGCCAGCGTGGTCGCCAGCACCACGAGAACCGCCTTGGCGACCTGTCGCCGAGGGCTGGTGGCCACCGACATCTTCCGAATGAGCTCCAGATTGCCGAGCTGCTCGATCACCCGTCGTTTTTGCCGAAACGCCAGCCACAGCAGCACGCAGAGCACCGGCACCAGGAACAGCAGGTGCAACGCGGAGGGGTTCGCGAATCGTAGGTATCCGCCCATGGGCTTTAGGGTAGTTTCCGGAACAGGGTGTGGGTCAACCCGATCTCGAGCAACAGCAGCAGGACCGCTGGCAGCAGGAACCAGGTGAACCGCTCCTGGAAGCGTTGGTAGTCTTTGACTTTGATCTTGGACTTCTCCAGCTTCCAGATCTCCTTGTAGATGCTCTCCAGTTTCCGCGAGTCGGTGGCGCGGTAGTACTTCCCGTCTGCGGCCGCGGCGACTTTGCGGAGCGTATCCTCATCCAGCGGAAACCGCTGCGGGACCAAGCGTGTGCCGAAGAACGGGTCTTCCACCGCCACCAGCGGCGTGTCTGTCTGGCCCATGCCGATGGTGTAGATCCGGCAGCCCACCGCGTGCGCCGCGCGCGCCGCGGTGATTGGGTCGATGTTCCCCGCGGTCTGCGTGCCGTCAGTCAGCAGGATGACCACCTTGCTCTTGGCCTTGGACTGCTTCAAGCGGTTGGCGCAGTTGCCGAGGGCCAGGCCGAGGGCGGTACCGTCTCCGGCGAGCCCCACCTCGCACCGGTCCAGGAAGCTGAGCAGCACCCCATAGTCCAGAGTCAGGGGACACTGCAGGAAGCTCCTCGTTCCGAAGACCACCAGCCCGACGCGGTCGTTGCTCAGCCCCTTGACGAACTCCGCGACCACCTTCTTCGCCGCTTCGGCGCGGGTGTCCGGCTTGAAGTCGAGGGCCTTCATGCTGCCGGAGAGGTCCAGCCCCAGCATGATGTCGATCCCTTCGGTGGTGATCTCCTCGAAGCTCTTCTCGGTCTGCGGCCGCGCCACGGCGAGGCAGGTTAGCACGATGACCAAGGCGCGCAACCCGCCAAGCGCGGCCGCGCGCAGCCCGCCGGCGCCGCGAGCACGCTGCCGCACCGGAGCGAGGTCGGAGTAGCGCAAACTGCCGCTGCGCAGGGGTCGGCGGCGGCGAAGCACCCAGACGGCGCCGGCAAACGCGAGTAGCGCCAGCCCCCCCCAGGGAGACGCGAAGCGGATCATGGCGCAGCGCCTCCGGGGGCGGGTGGCTGCGTGCCCGGTTCGGGCGCTTCGGCTGCAGTCCCGAAGGGCTCGGATAGGTCAGACGCGTCGGACAGGTCGGACGGGTCCGTCTGCTTCGGGTCCTCTTCGTCCCTTTGGCCCTCGTTGTCGCCCTCAACCTCATCCTCGGCAGCCGCCTTCGTCTCCTCCACAAATTGCCAGACCTGCTCCAGAGTCTGCCGCCCCTCCGACTCCGGGTCCGCCGGGACGAACTTGGCGAACTTCACCAGGTCGCACTGCTGCAGCAAGGCCCGCAGTCCCTCCACGCGGTCCGGGGGCAGGAGACCTGTCTCCAGTTGGGCGATGATCTCCCCGGTGGTCTCGTCCATGGCGCGGATGCGGAACCGACCCTCGAGGTACCTGCGCAAGGCGTCGGCAACGCCGCTGAAGTACTCTTTGTAGTGCCCCTCCGCCAACAGCGCCGAGTCGCGCAGCGCCTGCAATTCGTCGAAGGCAAGCAGATGGGCCGGGCGCGGCGGCTCCGTCCACTCGGTCGACTCACCGGCCCGCCGGCGCTTGCGGAGGTACCAGGCAAGCAGCAGCACCAAGGCCAGCACGCCCGCGGCGATGGCGGCCACCAGCCGGAAGCCCGACCAGTTCGGTGCCACCTCGACGGGCGGCTTGATGTCCTTCGGCTCCTTCTCCTTGCTGGGCGCGAGGCTCTCCACGGTGATGGTGAGCTTCTCCGAGCGAACCTCTTTGCGCTGGCCGTGTTCGAGGTAGGTAACAGTGACCGGCGGAATCTCCTGCGTCCCTGTCTCGAAGGTGGCGATCTCGTACTGGACCTGCGTCACCTTCTTCCCCTCGACCTCCGGATAGGCGACGTGGTAGTCCTTGATCTCGAACTGCCCCAGGTTGAGGCCGATGTCGGGCGGGATCACCTTGAGCTTCGGATCCGCCTCAATGGTCACGGTGTACTTCAGCCGATCGCCCACGGTCACCTTCGACTTGTCCACCGAGGTGCGCACCACCACCTCTGCCGCCCCGGCAAGCTGGCCTGCAACCAGCATGGTGGCCAGCGCCGCGGCGAGCACGCCGCTCGAGCGGCTGCCGCGCGGTGAAAGGGAGCCATGCCTGAGAAGAAGAGGGACCGCTTTCACAGCTACTTCGCCTTCACCCCTCTGTCATGCAGCTTCGACGCGTCAGCCGGAAACAAGTCCGTGTAGAGCTGCACGTTCTCCGCCTGCATGAGTTGCTGCAGCAGCTTCTGCTGCGCTCCCTGCTCGCGCTCACGTCGCAGGTCGCCTTCCAGCTCGTCCTTCGCTTCCACCAGCGTCTTCTGCCCGACTACCTTGCCGTTCTCCTTCTTCGTGTAGCGGTCCTTGTGGGCCTCGTAGTACAGCTTGAGATCTTCCGGGGTCAGCTTCACGGCATTGCGGACTTCCTGGTCCAGCAGCTTCTGCACCATCATGCTGCGCTTGACCTGGAAGGCGTTTTCGACGATCTCCGGGTCAGTTTCCAGGTTCAGTCGTTTGGCCTTGTCGTACAGTAGCTCTGTGGCGAGGTACTGCTGCAGAAACTCCACCTTCTTCCCCGGTTGGTCGAACTGCTCGCGCAGATAGTCAGGGAGCTTCTTGATCTCCTTGTCCAAGTCCGCGTAGGTAATCTCGCGCTTGCCGATCCGGGCGACCACCGCTTTGCCCTCGGGGGCGCCGGAAGCGCCCTTGTCGGAGTCCAGCTTGGTCTGCGCCTCCAGTTCGAGCTTGGCGTCCAATGAGCGGCCGAGCCGTTCCAGGCACTCGACGATCTTGGGTCCTACCTGGTCGGCCAACTTGCTCTTGGGGTACAGGTGCTTCACACGGAGGTAATACTGCAGCGCCTTGGCGTAGTCGTGGGCTTCATCCTTGTACAGGTCGGCGACGACCAAGCTGAGGTTCGCTCGCTGATTGTCGTCCAAGCGGCCGCCTTCCAGCAGTCGCTCATATTCGACGGCGGCAGCGTCGTAGAGCTGCGCGTCCACCAGCGAGTTGGCGTACTCCCGGGTCGGGCCGGTCAACCCCGCCGTGCCGCCCGCCCCCGCTCGGCCGTGGATCATCGCCGCGAGTGTGGCGAACATGGCCACTCCCACGCACAGGAACAAGATTGTCCGCCCGTCAAAGAGCGGCTCCCCACTGGAGGGCTTCTTGCGTCTGGGCGGCGCGGGTCTTGGTGCAGGTCCTTCCGCCATCCGAGCTCACCTCATCCGCTTGGCGCGCTCACGAAAGACGCGCGACAGTTGCTCAACATACGACTGACCGGTGGTCACGTTCACTCGGTCCATTCCCATTGAACTGAACAAGCGCTCCAGCGCCTCGGCCGACTCTTCGACGTCGCCAGCGATGTTGCCGAGGGCGCGCAAGTCACGCGTGTTCAGCATGAACTGCTCTCCCGTCTCGGCATCCTCCAACTCCAGGTACCAGCCGAGACCGGGAATCCGCTTTTCCCACGGATCGGTAATCGTCACCGCGATGACATCGTGCCGGCGGTGCGTGATCCGCAAGGAGGTCTCGAACCCCGCCGACTTGAAGTCGGACAACAGGAAGACGACTGCGTGCCGGCGTGTGATCCGGTTCAGGTGTTCCAGCGCAGCGCTGATGTCGGTCAGCCGCCGCTGGGCGCCAGCTTCGAGCTGCCCCTCCAACTCATCGAGGAACTCCAACAAGTCGCGCACGATGCGGAGCACGTGCGTGCGGCCCTTCTTGGGGGGCACGTACTTCTCGACCTTGTCGCCGAAGAGGATCAGCCCGACCTTGTCGTTGTTCTTGATGGCCGAAAACGCCAACAGCGCGCAGATCTCCGCCGCCAAGTCGCCCTTGAGCTGCTGCGTGCCGAACGCCACCGACGAGCTGGTATCGACCATCAACATGACGGTCAACTCCCGCTCTTCGTTGTGGCGTTTCACATAGGGGCGACGCATCCGGGCGGTGACATTCCAGTCGAGGGTCCGGATGTCGTCTCCCGGTTGGTACTCGCGCACCTCTGCGAACTCCATGCCGCGCCCCTTGAACGTGCTCTGGTACTCGCCGGCGAACACGTCGTTGACGAAGCGGCTGGTGCGGATTTCGAGGCGGCGGACTTTGCGGAGGAGTTCCTGGGTGTCCATGGCACTAACGGCACACGCTACGGCACTTCCATGTGGTCGAGGATCTGCTGGACAAGCTGCTCGGAGGTCTTCTCCTCCGCCTCTGCTTCGTACGTCACGATCACCCGGTGCCGTAGCACATCCATGCCGATGGACCGCACGTCCTCGGGGGTGACGTACCCGCGGCCGCGAAGGAAGGCGTACGACTTGGCGGCGAGCGTCAGGCAAATGGTAGCGCGGGGAGAGGCGCCGTACTCGATCATGCCCTCCAGGTCGCTGAACCCGTACCGCTTTGGGTCCCGCGTGGCCAGCACGAGATCGACGATGTAGTTCTCGATCTTCTCGTCCATGTAGAGGTCGCGAACCGCCGCGCGAGCCGACAGGATCTCCGCGGGAGTAACGACAGGCTCGACCTGCGGCTGGGCGCCCTTGGTCATGCGGCGCAGAATCTGCAGCTCTTCGTCGCGGCTTGGGTATCCGACCTTGAGCTTCAGCATGAACCGGTCGACCTGGGCCTCGGGGAGCGGGTAGGTGCCTTCCTGCTCGATGGGGTTCTGGGTCGCCATGACGAGAAAGGGCTCGTCCAACTTGTGGGTCTCCTCCCCCAGAGTCACCTGCCGCTCCTGCATGGCTTCCAGCAGCGCGCTCTGGACCTTAGCCGGGGCGCGGTTGATCTCGTCGGCGAGGATGAGGTTGGAGAAGATCGGGCCCTTCTTGGCGTAGAACGTCTTCTCGCGCTCGTCGTAGATCATGGTGCCGACCAAGTCGGCGGGCAGCAGGTCAGGGGTGAACTGCAAGCGATGGAAGCCCGTGCGAACCACGTCGGCCAGTGTCTTCACTGCCAGTGTCTTCGCCAGACCAGGGACCCCTTCCAGCAGCAGATGCCCGTCCGCAAGCAACCCGATGAGCAGGCGCTCAATCAGGTACTTCTGGCCGACGATTACCTTGCCGACTTCGGCGTAGATCCGCTCGACGAAGGCGCTCTCCTTCGCGATCCGCTCATTCAGCGCCTCAATGTCCTGGTTCATTCCCATTGGGGACCGATCCTCCCTCGACAGCTTGGTCTTCCTCAACGCCAACGGCCGCCATGACAATTGCCTTCACTGCGTCGTGCAACTCATCCAGCGTCTCTGCTGGCGGACTCGTTCCCGCGAACTTGGCGAGGTCACACTGCTCAAGCACTTTGCGGGCGCGGCCGATCAACTCCTCGCCGGCGCCGCGGGCGGCAAGCTCCTCCACGATGCGGGCCGTGGACAATTCCTTCGCGCGAAACGCAAACGCCTCCGCCAGGTAGCTCTTGAGCGTTGCCGCCAGGGCTTCGCAGTAGCCCCGGGGGGTGCCGGCAATGCGCAGCGCCTTGTGCTCTTCGAGCGCGACGGACACCCGCTCGCTGGGCGTCAACTCCGGTTCTTCGGCCGCCGCCTCCTCGCTACGCGAGGCGCTCCGAACGCGTATTGCCGCCGCGACCAAGAGTGCCGCCAGTAGGACGACAGAGAAGGCGATCAGCCCGGCCCGCACCGGCGCCGCAAGCCCGTCGCGCACGGGCCGCACGACCTCCAACGTGAGCTTGGGTGTCTGCAGGCTCTGCTCCCTGTCGCCGCCGGCCTCCTTGTACGTGACCGTGATTGGCGCAATCTCGGCGGGCCCCACCTTCGTGGGCTTGAGGACGTAGGGGTAGAGCCTGGTTGCGACGGCGTTGCCTCCGCGGGTGGCGACCTCGTTGGACGACCCAGCCGCGGCGACCTCGAGCGTTGCAGACTCCGGCGCCGAGGGTTCGTCGACCTCAATGTCGCCGGACGCGCCTTCCCACTCCACGCGCACGGTCAACGTGGCCGTGCGGTTCAGCGGCACCCGGGTCTGGTCCAGTGCCGCTTTGACGGTAACGCGATGGGCCGCGCGAGCTGGGGCGCTCAGGCAGGCCAGTGCGAGGAGTACGGCTGTCAGCATACGGAGATCAGAAGACGCAATCAACAGAGGTCGGCTCCCTGCCGAGGGAAGAAAGGACGGTCGCCCATTTGGCCCCCGGTCCGCTGGGCCGGTCCCCGTCGGGCAGGCGGACCGCCAGAGAGCAAGTCCCTTTTGACAAGTCAGCGCTGGGCAAGTTCTGCCTGCTTGAGACGCTCGGCCAACTCGTCGGGCACGACCACCCCTCCCACGTCAATCGGGCGCGTGCCGCGGGGTCCGTGGGAGTCTGACCCGCCTGTCTGCAGTAGCCCCAGCCGCTCTGCAAGCGCCCGGTAGTGGGCCACCATGGCAGGCGAGTGCTCCGTGTGGTAGACCTCCAGTCCGCGGAGACCGGCCCGTGCCAGCGGCTCGATCTGGGCGTCCTGTCCCGACAGACCGGGGTGGGCCAAGACCGGGATTGCGCGGCTTCGCAGCAACAACTCAATGGCCTCCGTCGGCGAGAGCTTGTAGCGTTCCACGTATGCCGGCCGCCCTTTTCCGAGCCACCGGTCGAACGCCTCCTGCGACCGAGACACCAGACCGCGGTCGAACAGCGCGCGAGCCACATGAGGGCGACCGACAGCACCGCCCTGCGCTTCCCGCACCACCTCCTCGAAGCTGATGGCGACCCCGAGCTGGTTCAGTAGACGCACTATCTCCCGCCCCCGCTCGAAGCGAGCGTTCTTCAGCGTGGCAAGTTGCTCCTGAAGCGCCTCGTCTTCCGGGCGGACGAAGTACCCCAGCAAGTGGAACTCCCGCGGGCCCACCTCGGTGGTGATCTCAACACCGGGTAGTACCTCTACCCCGTGCAGCAGCCCGGCGGCCGTTGCTTCGGCTACGCCATCCAGGGTGTCGTGGTCGGTCACCGCGATGACGGAGACGCCCTTCGCGGCGGCGGCCCGGACCAGCTCCGTCGGCGACCAGGTTCCATCGGAAGCAGTCGTGTGTACGTGCAGATCAATGGACAACCTCTCCAGCCTCCTCGATCAATGTCGTGCCCGCCAGGAATGTCAACGCTTCCGCCGGCGTCCCGACCAGACCATCGGCGTGGGCGTCTCCCAGGAGGCGCAGCAGCCGACCCACCTGCTGGCCGCTCAAGTGGGGATAGCGACCCAAGAGGTCGTTCCCGGTGAGCAACGGGTCGGGCCGGGCAAGCGGCGTCCGCGCGAAGTACTGCGCGAACAGCCAGGCAACTCGGTCCTGCCGGTCGGCTGTGCAACGCGCCGCCGCAGTCAGCAGACAGAAAGGAGCTGCCTCGCCTGCCTCCCGGAAGAACGACAACCACTGCGACCCGGCAACCGACGCGGCACAGAGCAGAGAGCCAAGCCGCAGACCAGTGGCCGAAACCGATGCGGCGAGGCGGCTCTCCCGACGCGACAAGTTGAGGGCCGCAGTCAGCGCTCCCGGCAGGCCAGTGTCGGCGCAAGCTCCCTCCGCGAGTGCAAGCCACACCAGGAACTCCCGGCAGCGGCGCGAGCCGGCCACCCGCTGTTCGAGCCAGCCTCTCACGTCCCCCCGCGTGGCTCCCGCCACCCAACCCGGGTTGTCTGCAAGGGCACAGACTTCCCGAGCCAGCCCGACTCCCGCAGTCCAGTTCGGCGCCGCCTCCCCACGCTGCTCCGGTGACACGAGTAGCCAGAGCGGGTCCAGCAGCCCGAGTGACTGACAAGTGACCAGGTGGTCGGCCGCCGCGGGGCACCCCAAAAGCGGGAACAGCTCGTCCCGGATCCGTTCTGGCGCCGCCTGGGTCAGCGTAGGCGCCAGTTCGCGGATGCGGGCGGCAGTGTCCCCAGGGATCGTCATCTCCAGCGTCGCCGACAGCCGCACGACGCGAATCAACCGCAGCGGATCGCGGCGAGGCGCCTCCGGGGTCACCCAGCGCAGCTCTCGCCTGTCGAGGTCCGCCCTCCCCCCCGCCGGGTCAATCAGAAACCGGCGCCAGTCGTCCCTCGCGGCGTGCTCCAGAGAGAGCGCCAGTGCGTTCACGGTGAGGTCCCGGGCGAGCAGGTCCGCGCGGAGGTCGCCCGCAATCGACTTGAGGTCGATCTCGGGACGGCCGGGTCGGTGCTTCAGCACCAGGCGCGCGGTGTCGTGCTCGCGGTCCAAGTCAACAGCAGTGCCTTGCCACTTGTCGGCCAACTCCTGAGCGACTCCGAGCGCCGGGCCATCCACAGCCAGGTCCACCTCCACCGTCGGCCGTCCGAGCAGTCGGTCGCGCACAGCGCCGCCGACCAGGTACGCGGCGCTGCCGCGCTGGCGGAAGTGCTGCTGAAGTTCGTAGAGCAAGTCATCCACGCTGGGGGCCTACTCGGGCTCGACTCGGGGAGGGCAGACGCAGGCACTCGGCACACGGCGTGACTCCTCACGCCCAGCACCCGGCACCGACCCGTTCCGGGGTCTCCCACGGCTACCCCTCCAGAAGGCAATCAACCCGACGGGAGGGAGCCGAGGTTTGCGTTGCTCGTCGTTCTGGTATTATACATCCACCAACCCTCTGGAGCGCCGGCTGACCACCCGCTTTCCCCGCTGCTATCGGCATTGCGCCGAGCGGTGTGCAGGTGTATCATAGAGGCGCACCGGAAGACGACAGCACCGAAACACGGGTCTCGCCAGCACAATGAGCAGGCTCCTCACCACAACCCTCATTGCGAGCCTCTTCTCAGTCGGCGCCACCGCGCAAACTGAGCCTTTCTCCACGGTTCCGGCAAACCACTGGTTCTATTCGGCACTGGTGCTGGCGGGTTGCGAGCCCGTTCCCGGCGAGTTGACGCGGTACGATGTCGCGCTGCGCGTCGCCAAACGAATCAATGCACTGGGCGCCGCCGACAGCAGCGGGCCCCTCGATCCTCAGCGCGAAGCGCTCTTCAAGCTGGCGTCGGCGCTGCGCTCGGAGCTCGCCCAGTTGGGGATCGACCTCGAGAGCATTGCCAAGCTGCGCCCTTCGTCGCCACCGACTCCTCGGCCGGCGGTTACCATCCCGGCGCGGGACTTCGCCGTGGCCCCGCACGCACTGCCTTCACTTCGCTCATCGTTCGCCGCCGCCCCGGTTGGAGGGTTCGTCGTGGGGTTCCAGGCGGACGACGGCGGCCTGCCGGCTCTCCGTCTTGGTTTGGCTCCCGAGCGCTCTTCTGCTTGGGGGCCTAGTTCGCACTCGGCGGGACGACTACCCGGGGAATCACTCGGGGACGGCCCGACGCTGGGCGGCAGAATGCTTGGGTACCAGCCCAGCGGCTTGGCATTGAGTGGGCAACTGGGCAGCGCCGATATCTCCGCAAGCGTGGCCCTGCCGGACCTGAACGGATTCACGGCGCCAGGGACGCCAACCGACACGCTGCGCCCCGACTACAGCATCGGCGCGCAGGTACCCCTTGGCTTCACCGCTGGCTCTGTTTCCACCAGCTACGCAAGAGTCACCGACCTCGCCGGGACCTCCCGGGATAGCATTGTCACCACGCACCTCGATCTGCAGCTCAGCCGAGGGCTGTCCGTTTCCGCCTCGCTGGCACGGGCCGGCATCAATCCTTTCAAGGGCGAAACCTCCTGGAAGGCGGAAGCCTCCTACTCGCCGGGCAGCCTCACCGTCGGGGCCGGCATCATGGGTGTCGATCCGGACTTCGTGCGCTTGGGCTACTTTGGTCCCGCGTTGTTCGACACGCACCAGCCACTGCGCGGCGTTGGCGGGTCGGTCACCTACCGAGGCGGCGATTCGCTCACCCTCCGCGGCGGAGTGGAGGGCTACGGACTGGAGTCCGAGTCAGACCTCTCGTTCCGGCGATACCTCGCTGGTGTTGGCTACACCCTCAACGAGCGGCTGGAGCTGGACTTGTCCTTGGCTCGCCTGGAGACGCTGGGAGAGCGTGACCAGACAAGCACCTACGCCACTCTGGGTCTCGGGTTCAATTTCTCCTCGGACGTCAGCGTCAAGCTGCTCTACCGCGTCCTGGATCTGCAGGACAGCGCCGATTCCGGGAAGACGGCTGCCAGCAACGTGATGGCGACGCAGTTCTCCGTGCGGTTCTGACGAGGCGGGCTTGAGCAGCCGGTGCCGGCGCGAGTCGTTCCCCAGTTCGGGAGACAGCGAGTACCTGACCATGCCTGACCGGCTTGTTCCCCTGTGTGCGCTCCTGCTGGCGCTGTTGGCCCGGCCGGCCACCGCCGGGGAAGCGACAGAGAACCTCCACTACGAAACCGCCAAAGGGAAAGCGGACTCGTACACGCTCGACTACGGCTCGGAGGTGCTCACAGCAACGGGGAGTGTCACGCTGGAGTACGCGGACCTCACTCTGGCAGCGGACAGCGTGACCGTGGACTTCCGAGGCAACCTCGTCTCTGCTTCGGGTGGGGTCACCGTGCATCGGCGCGAGGGCGAGACCGACCAAGTGCTCACCGGACAGAACTTCAGCTACCACTTCGGCGACCAAACCGGGCAGTTGGACGAAGCGCGTGTTGCGTTCCCGCCGCTCTTCTTCCAGGGCAAGACCATCCGGATGACGGGTAACGGCATGATCGTCGAGGGCGCTTCGTTCACCGGTTGCGACCGGCCACACCCTCACTACCGCCTGACCACTCGCAGCATCGAGATCCTCCCCGGTGAGAAGGCAACCGCCCGCCGCGCCGCGCTCTGGTGGGGGAACCGGCGACTCTTCACTCTGCCGGACCTCACTGTCTCGCTGAAGAAGGGGGAGAAGCGAGAGAGCCGCAAGCTGCTGCCCAGAACACTTGTGAACGGGACCGACCTCCTGCTCCTGGAGACAAAGCTCAAGCCTCGGCTGTTCCCCGACGACGGTCCCGACAAGGTGGAGATCGCCTTGGGCGCCTCAGCGAAGCAAGGTTTCCGCGGCGGGCTTGAGGTCACGCACAAGACCCCCCGGCTGGAAGCAGCGCTGTCGATGTCGCGGAAATCCGCCGGCGCCGACCCGCTGAACTCCAAAGTCATGCTCAACCGCTTGCCGGAGCTGCGAGCGAACGCCTTGGCATATCCCCTATTCGGCCAGCGGGTACTTGGAGACGCCGAGCTTTCGCTGGGCCGGCTGCGCGAGTTCCCCTCGGGCATCGAGTCCAGCCGCCGACATGCGGTGGTCGGTCTGTCCGCCAACGTCCGGGTGCCCGGCACGGCGCTGGAGCTGGCCGTTAGGACACACTACCGGCGCTCCCAGTATGACGCCGGCCGAACCTACTCCGCCCTCGGTCTGGACCTATCGCATCGCGGCCAACTGCGCCCCAACCTCGAAGCCGAGATCGGGTACCTCACTCACAGCGTCCACGGCAGCACCCCATTCGAGTTCGACGACATTGATATCGGCCGCGAGCTTCGCCTGAGCGGCGACTGGGAGGTCGGGTCTCGCTGGCGGGTGCCCTTCCGGATGCGCTACGACCTGGACCGTCAGACGTGGGGAAACCGGGAAGTCGGGCTCGTGAGGCGCGGACACTGCGTGGAGTACGGGTTCACGTGGGATCAGGCGCGGTCCGAGCTGGGGCTGGAACTGGGGTTTGTGGGGCTGTGAGGCAGGCGGGGAATCGTCAGGTCAGTACGGGGCATTCTTCCGTGGCGAGTTGAGCAGGCACCTTCTTCAGCGGTCCATACATGGACTCCACGCTGCTGAACTCGGTTTCTGTGCAAGCTGCCTGACACTTGGTTCATCTCGGACCTCTCTTCTGCTGCTCTTGCCACGGACGTTGGATGCCAGAGGCTGCATATTGCAGTTGCCTCTACCCAATGACCTCAAAGTGTAGCACCAAAGAGCGTGTTTGGAAACGCGGAATCCGGGGAGGGCGAGGCTCCCGCCGAGCCGCCAAACCGTATAGAATCGGCTCAGCGGGAGCTTCCCCCTTTCAGTCTTCGCCCTGAAGAGGCGCTTTCCAAACACTAAGAGCCGCTGGGCATATCGCCCATTGGGTGGGGTCCTGTGGATCCAGAGGCTGAGTGCGGGGTGTACCAAAGGGTAGAGGAGAAGTCGTGCCCCTTGGGGGACGAGCAGAGGAGGCGGAAGCCGTGTCAGGATGTGCGGGCATGGGTGTGGGGGAATTGGCGGCTACTCCAGCCGCAGAAGACCTCGCTTGAGAGCAAGGGTTACGACCCCGGTGCGGTCAGCGGCGTCGAGTTTCCTAAGGAGGGCGTTGACGTGAGTCTTGACGGTGCCTTCGGCGATGAAAAGGGCTGCTGCAATCTGCTTATTGCTCTTGCCGGTGGCGAGCAGGCGCAGCACGTCCAGCTCACGCGGCGTCAGTTCGGTAGCCATCAGGCGGGACGCCAACTTCAGCGCGATGGCAGGCGGGATGACGGTCTGCCCATCGTGAACGGCGCGGAGGCAGTCCAGCAACTCGTGGCGCGGAGCGTCTTTCAGGAGGTAGCCTCTCGCGCCCGCTCGCAGACTCCGGTGGATGTCCTCCTCATCGGCGTAGGTCGTGAGCACCACGAGGCGAGCGGTCGGGACCTGCTCCCGGATCGCGGCAATGACCTCCACACCGTCCATCTCCGG
>PEVN01000148.1 GCA_002779825.1 Armatimonadetes bacterium CG06_land_8_20_14_3_00_66_21
AATACACCGAAGTGGAAGTTCGCAGAACTTCACCCGTGGGCGTGTGGTGAGCACCCAACACACTGCTGTGCACGCAGAGGCGTCGAACTTGTGCAATACCTTCGGTGTATTCCTAACCTTCGCGAGTATAGCGCGTACTGGAGGCAAGTGCATACCCCCATTGCAGATTTGGCAGGGCACGGCGGTGGACCGCAAGTCCGCAAGTCCGCAATCCGCATCGACGTTCAAGACACCGGCGTCGGCATCCCGCCCGAGAACCTGCCGAAGATCATGGAGCCGTTCTTCACCACGAAGGCGGAAGGCAGAGGGACGGGACTGGGATTGGCGATCTGCAAGCGCATTGTGAGCGAGCACGGCGGGACGCTGAGCGTGGAGAGCGAAGTTGGCAAAGGTACGACTGTGTCGGTGACGCTGCCCACGGTAGAGCAACGAGCTGTAGAAATGTCGAACGGCATGCCCTAATCCGCGCCGCCCCGATCCGAACCGTCCTGATCCGAACCGCCGCCCTGAATCCGAGCCGCGAAGGTGACAGAGCGGCAACGCTGCTGGGGCCGCTCTGTCACCTTCGCGGCTCGGATTGGGGTCGCGGCTCGGACTGGCGGCCCGCTGTCGTAGGAGCTGAATGAGATGCAAACCAACCAAACCGCAGACCTAGCGCCGGCGCGCTTGCTCATTGTTGACGACGAAGTCGAACTGATGACCGGCCTGTGCGACGTCCTGCCGGGCTTCGGTTTTGAGACCAAGGGCGCCACCTCGGGGGCTGCGGCTCTCGAGGCGCTGAAGGCAGAACGCTTCGACCTGCTGCTCACGGATATGATGATGCCGGGGATGGATGGGATCGAGCTGATCCGCGTGGCGAAGGCGCTGGACCCCAACTTGATCTGCCTGCTGATGACCGGGCAGGGGAGCATCCAGACGGCAGTCGGGGCCTTGAAGGGCGGCGCCTTCGACTATGTGCTCAAGCCCTTTCAGATGAGCCTGCTGCTGCCGACGCTGGAGCGGGCGCTAAAGGCGCACCGGCTGCGGAGCGACAACCTCCAGATGCGGGAGACGCTGGCGGTCTACGAGCTGAGCATGGGCGTCGCCCAGTCATACAACCCGGAGGACATCCTCGCCAAAGTGCTGGAGGCCGCTGTGGACATCACTGGCGCCGACGAGGCGTCGATCATGCAGCCGACGCCCGCTGGAACGGAGCTGCGCGTGACCACGGTTCGCGGCGGCGACCGCGAGGCGCTGGTGGGAGAGACAGCGCCCCTGGAGCAAGGCGTCGCCGGCTGGGTCGCGCGCAATCAGGAGCGAGTCGTGTTGGAAAGCGAGGTGAATGACGCTCGGTTCGACCCGGTCAAGCCTCGGGCCGACATTCTCTCCGCGCTGTCCCTCCCGCTGATCGCAGGCGGCCGGTCGGTGGGCGTCCTCAATCTCAACCGCAAGCGGGCGGAGGCAGAGCTTCAGCAGACCAACGAGCTCCTTCGCAACGCCTTCGCGCAGCTCGAGAACAGCCAACAGCAGCTCGTCCGCCAGGAGCGCTTGCGCGCCCTTGGGGAAATGGCCAGCGAAGTCGCCCACGACTTCAACAACGCGCTGTCGCCTGTGCTCGGCTACAGCGAACTGCTCCTCCTGGACCCAACAGCGCTGGACGACCGCGAGAAGATGAAGCGCCATCTCGAGATCATCAATACGGCAGCCCGAGACGCCGCCAATGTTGTCCGGCGCTTGCGCGAGTTCTACCGGACCCAGGACGACGACGAGGAGTTCCTGCCGGTCGACCTCAACGCGCTGGTTGAGCAGGCCGTGGACCTCGCTCAACCCAGGGGGAAGGACGAGGCGCAGTCGCGAGGACTGGACGTCTCGGTGAAGACGGAGCTGGCCGCCGTGCACCCCATCTTCGGGCACGAACCTGAGTTGCGCGAAGTGCTCCCCAACCTGCTCTTCAATGCCGTGGATGCCCTGAGACCCGAGGCCGACGGCAGCGCCCAGGGCGCCGTCACGCTGCGCACCCGTGCCGAGGGAGACCCAGTGGCCCTCGAGGTGAGCGACACTGGGGCAGGGATGGCCCCGGGGGTACGCGAGCGCTGTCTGGATCCGTTCTTCGCTACGAAAGGGGAACGGGGCACGGGGCAGGGGCTTTCCATGGTTCACGGGATCGTCGGCCGGCATCGCGGCACGATTGACATCGAGAGCGAGCCGGGAAGCGGCACGACGTTCATCTTGCGCTTCCCGGTCGGCGCGCCCGCCGAGGCCGCGACCGTCTCCCTGCTGGACACCGCGCCCGCCCGGCCGCTGCGGGTCCTCGCAGTGGACGACGAACCAACGTTGCAGAACTTGGTGAAGGAGTTCCTCTTGACGGACGGTCACGAAGTGGAGACAGCGGTGAGCGGTCTGGACGCGCTGGAGAAGTTCCGCGCCGGCACGTTCGACTTGGTCGTCACGGACCGAGCCATGGCGGAGATGGGCGGGAACGAGCTGGCCGCCACGCTGAAGGAACTGGATCCTGCCCAGCCCCTCCTCATGCTGACCGGCTTCGGCGAGCTGATGAACGCGCAGGAGGGGAAGCCCGCAGCCGTGGACTTGGTGATCGGGAAGCCGCCGAAGTTGGCTGTCTTCAGAGCAGCGGTGGCGAAGCTGACAGCGTAGCGCGGAGGTGGGTGAGCCCGCGAACCGGGAGGGACCCGGCCGGTCTGTCCCCGACTCCGCTTGACCGCAGCGCTGCCGCGAAGGTAGAATCGCTACTCTGTATGTATGAACCACGCATTCGCGCGTTACTGGAGTCCGTCCGCACCGGCGCTACCGACGTCGACGCGGCAGTGAAGGAACTGCGAGACCTCCCCTACGAGGACTTGGGGTTCGCCAAAGTCGATCACCATCGCACCTTGCGGCAGGGCTTTCCGGAGGTCATCTTCTGCCAGGGGAAGACTCCTGAGCAGGTTGTCCGCATCGTCGAGAGCTTGCGCAAGCGCGGCGTCGCCGTCCTCGCCACGAGGGCGGACGCAGAAGCCGCCCGGGCAGTCCTGCAGGCGCTCCCCGAGGCGACGTACCACGAGACGGCCCGAGTCATCACCGTACCGGCGGACGACCCGCCGGCGCTTTGCGAGGACCGCGGATTCATCCTCCTGTGCTGCGCCGGCACCGCGGACCTGCCGGTAGCCGAGGAGGCGGCCGTCACCGCGGAGGCGGCCGGCGCGCGCGTCGAACGGCTGTATGACGTGGGCGTG
This sequence comes from Armatimonadetes bacterium CG06_land_8_20_14_3_00_66_21, assembly GCA_002779825.1. Lineage (GTDB taxonomy): Bacteria > Armatimonadota > Abditibacteriia > CG2-30-66-41 > CG2-30-66-41 > CG2-30-66-41. The sequence continues at coordinate 3,213 of PEVN01000148.1, forward strand.
GCAGGCATCCACCGGCTGCTCGTCCACCGCGACGCCCTTGAGCGCGCCACGGTCATCATCGTCGTCGCCGGCATGGAGGGCGCCCTGGCAAGCGTCGTCGGCGGGCTGGTCGACAAGCCGGTAATCGCCGTCCCCACCAGCGTCGGCTACGGCGCCTCCTTCAACGGCCTGGCGCCACTGCTCACCATGCTCAACAGTTGCGCTTCGGGCGTAGTAGTGGTCAACATCGATAACGGTTTTGGGGCAGGCTACTTCGCAGCGATGTTGGCGCGGTAGACGCGCCGCGAAGGGAAGACAGGAAGGTTAGGAGGTTAGGAGGGTGGAAGGTTGGAAGAGTGGAAGGCTGGAAGGACCCGAGGCGCGCCCTTCCAGCCTTCCTGCCTTCCACTCTTCCAGTCTTCCGCCCTTCCATCCCCACAGAGGACCCTTACATGCGCATTGCCTACTTCGACTGCTTCTCCGGCGCCAGTGGAGACATGATCCTCGGCGCGCTCGTCGCCGCCGGCGTGCCCGAAGAGGCGCTGATCTCCGAGCTGCGGAAGATCCGCGACATCGAGTGGGACCTGGCCGCTGAGCCTGTCGTTCGGGCTGGCATCTCCGCGGTGCAGGTGCGGCTGTCCTCACCCGACCACGCCCACGAGCGAAGCTTCGCCGAGATCTGTGCGATCCTGGACAACAGCGAGTTGAGCCAGGAAACGCTCGCTCGGGCAAAGGCCATTTTCCGCGTGGTTGCGGTGGCAGAAGCAACCGTTCACAACACCACCCCGGAGCACATCCACTTCCACGAGTTGGGCGGTCTCGACTCGGTGCTGGACATCGTCGGCGCCGTGATCGGGCTGCAACTGCTGGGCATCGAGAAGGTGTACGCCTCCACCATGCCGCTCAGTCACGGCACCATCCGCTGCGCTCACGGTGTGCTGCCCGTGCCCGCGCCGGCCGTGGTGGAGATCCTCAAGGACGTCCCCTTCTATGCGACCGACGTCGAGGGTGAGCTGATCACCCCCACGGGTGCGGGCATCCTCAAAGCCTGCGCCGAGTCGTTCGGCGGGCCGCCGCCCTTCAGCGTGCAATCCATCGGCTACGGGAGCGGCACGCGAGACCTGGGCGCGCGCCCGAACCTGCTGCGGCTGTTGGTGGGAACTGCGACGACGACGCCTCTCCAAGCTCAGCCCCTCACGCTGCTGGAGACGAACATCGACGACATGAACCCGGAGCTGTACGACTACGTCATGGAGCGGCTGTTCGCCGTCGGCGCGCTGGACGTGTTCCTCACGCCCATCCACATGAAGAAGAACCGGCCGGCAACGCTCCTGAGCGTCCTCTGCGACGCCGCGACCAGCGGCGGAGCCCTGCAGGTGCTCCTGCAAGAAACGACGACGTTAGGGGTCCGCTCTGCCCCGGTGGAGCGCTTCTGCCGCCCCCGAACGAGCCACACCGTCGAGACGGAGTTCGGCGCGGTCCGGGTGAAGACGGCCGCAGGCGATACTGAGCCCGAATGGCAAGCACCCGAGTACGACGACTGCACAGCCCGAGCGCGCGAGCGCGGCGTGCCTGCCTGGCGTGTCTACGAAGCCGCCCGCGAGGCGGCCCGCCGGCCCCCTCGCCCTTGACCCGGTTGCTGCGGGCGGAACGTCGCCGAGGGCGCGCAGTCCCTTTGCGGGTACGCGCAGCAAGTCCCAGGCGCCCAGTGCCTCGGTTGACACCGTCAGTTCCCCACAAGTAGAATGAGCGCGTGTGCGAGCGTGAAGCCTCGTTGTTGGAGAGAGGTCTCTCCAACAACATCCGCATTCTCACAGGAGTGTCCGCAGGAACATGCAAACCACCGAGCCCACCTTCGCCCCTTCGTCTGCGAGCCGGCTGCGCCACCGTTGGATCGACCTCAAGCCGGCTGCCTGGCTGGTTGCGGCCCTGTGCCTATGGGTCCCCTCACTGGCGTGGGCTGAGGCGGAAGCGCCCGCCGCGACACGGAACGTGCTGGCCGCCGCCAACGGCGGCAAAGTGATCTCTGGGACCAGCCAGTTGGATGACGAGTACTGGCGCAAGGAGAACCTGATCGACGGGTTGCTCGCCTCCCAAGACCTGAAGTCCAATGGCTGGGCCTCCAAGACCTTCTCCGACGACGATGCAGGCAACTACCCGCAGGAGATCGTCTTCGCGGTGGCAGGGGATCACGCCAGGCTGCTCACCAAAGTGGTCATCGATGCGAAGACCCCCGACTGGCCGTTGCTCGGGCGAGGCGCGAAGGACATTGAGATCCTTGTGTCCGGCGAGACCGCGGACGGGCCGTGGAACCACGTGGCCAAGTACTCCCTGCTCAACCAAGGCGGAGCGCAGACCATCACCTTCAAGCCTACTGAGGCGAAGTACCTCATGCTCCGCGTGCTGAGCAATTGGGGCAGCGACCGGATGGTCGCTCTCGGTGAGGTGGAGGCCTACGAGGCGATCATGGGCTCAGGAGAACTGGACCAGTTGATCTCCCGGCTCGAGCAGATACTCACCGACCTCAAGCGCTATCGCGACGAGATGCAGGGGACTGGGACTGGCGAGTAAGTCAGGTCAACCCCGCGGCAGCTCCTGCGCAAGCTTGTAGACAGCGTTGCGCGGCGCGCTTAGCTCGGCGGCAACCCGCCGCACGGCATCGCGCACCGACAGCCCGTCTTCCAGAGCGACCGAGAGCGCTGCTGACAGCTCCGCCTGGCTCCCCGGTGCCTGCTGGGCTGGCACTTCGTCCGGTGGGCTGACGACAATCGTGACCTCGCCCCGGACCTCCTCCCCCCGAGCCCACTCCGCCAACTCAACAAGCGACCCGCGCACAACCTCCTCGAACTTCTTAGTCAGTTCGCGACACACGACCGCTCGCCGATCACCGAGGCTTTCGGTCAGATGGGTCAATGTCGCCCCCAGCCGCCGAGGCGACTCGTAGATGACAATGGCGCCGTCCCCCATCGCGGCCAGTCGCTCCAGCGTCTCCCGGCGTTCAGTCCCTCGACGGGGCAGGAACCCCTGGAACCAGAACCGCGCAGCGGGAAGCCCGGACACGGAGACGGCCGAGGTAACAGCAGCAGGTCCGGGCACCGGCACCAACGAGATCCCCGCCTCCAGCGCAGCCTCCACCAGGGCGGCCCCCGGGTCGGAGATGGTGGGCGTGCCGGCATTGCAGACCAGCGCCACGCTCTGCCCCCCCAACAGCCGCTCCACCAACTGGCGCAGACGATCCGGACCCGAGTGTTGGTGGCAGCTCAGCAGGGGCGTGTGGAGGTCGTGGTGCGCAAGTAGTTTGCGGGTGACCCGGGTGTCCTCAGCAGCGATAACAGCGCACTCGCCCAGCACGCGCAGCAGCCGCAGCGACACGTCTTCCAGGTTGCCCAATGGGGTAGCGCAAACAAACAGCTTCCCGGGAACTTCAGAGCAGCCACTTTCCGCCATGATGACCTGCCGGGATCACTACCGGCGACGCCCAGCCTCCAACGAGAGGTTCCCCGCGCCGCCTGCCGTGCGGAACTGCAGGCAGTGGCGGGCACAGGGAAGTGAACGCCGGGCGTCCGAATGAAAAACGGCCCCCGGGCGCCGCCGGAGGGACGCCCAGCCGCCACGACTACCGTCGTTTCTTGTGTCGGTTGGCCCGTCGGCGCTTCTTCTGCCAGTGCTTACGGACTTTCCGCTTGTGTTTCTTCTTGTCCGACAACGCATATCCTCCAGTTCCATGACAGGGGGCCCTGGGGCAGCGATGGCCGGTTACCCGCTGTTAGGTGGAAGCTGTCGATTATAGCCAACACCGGGTCTCAAGGCAATCGCTGCGCGGCATCGCGAGGCGCTCCCTCGCCCCCGCCGACAGCTCCGAGCCGCAACCTGCCATGGTCCACGGCGGGTTGCCAAGTCACTCACGGGTGCCTCCCACGATTACGGGTCCTCAGTAGCGTAGCCCCGTGTGGGCGTCACCCCGCGCACCGGTGACGCCCACACGGGGCTACGCTACGAGGTGAACCGAGGGGGAGCCTCCCGCCCCGTAATCGCGGGATGCACCCCGTCACCCGCTTGCCAAGTCCTCCCCGGCCAGCGCCTTGTCGAGCAGCTCGACAGTCTCCCTGAGGCCGTACAGGGCGATGAACGACCCCATCCGCGGCCCCGCGTTTTGCCCCAACAGAATCTGGTAGAGCGCCGCGAACCAGTCCTTCAGGCTGCCGAAGCACTCGTGGCGCTTGCCGACTTCGTAGACGGCTGTCTGCACGTCTTCGGGCGAGGTCCCTTCGGGGAGGGCGACGAGCGCGGTCCGCAGGTCCTGCAGAGCCACCTGCTCCTCGGGCGTCGCCAGCCGGTACTGCTTGCCAGGCAGGACGAAATCCTGGTAGTAGGCGATGGCGAAGCGCACGAGCTGGTCGGTGATCGGCGAGCGTTCCGGCGTGACGTCCGGGGCGCTTCGGGTGAGGTAGTGCCAAAGGACGCCCGGCTCGTTGGAGTGGCAGACGCTGGCGAGGTTCAGCAGGAGGCTGAACGGAACGCTCGCCTCCGGCGCGGGCGGCGCACCGTTGTGAACGTGCCAGACCGGGTTGGATAGCCGTCCCGGATCGTCTTGCGTGGCGAAGGCTCGAAGCTGCGCCAGGTATTCGTCGACGTTCTGCGGGATGACATCGAAGTACAGCCGTCGCGCAGTCTTGGGTTTCTGGTACATAAAGTACGCCAACGACTCCTGCGGCGCATAGTTCAGCCAGTCCTCCACGGCCAACCCGTTCCCCTTGGACTTGGAGATCTTCTCGCCCTGCTCATCCAGGAACATCTCGTAGGTCAGATTCTCCGGCGGCCGCCCGCCCAGAATCCGGCAGATTCGACCGGACAGCTTGACGGAGTCGATGAGGTCCTTGCCCGACATCTCGTAGTCCACGCCCAAGGCAACCCACCGCATGGCCCAGTCGCACTTCCATTGGAGCTTGCACCGCCCCCCGGTGACTGGCGTCTCGACCTTGGTACCGTCTTCGTCTTCGTACACGATGGTGCCCGCGTCCACGTCTCGCTCCAGCACCGGAACTTGCAGCACGTGCCCGGTCGTTTCGGAGACCGGCAGGAAGGCACTGTAGGTGGCCTGTCGCTCCGCGCCAAGGGTGGGCAGGATGACCGCCAGCACCTCGTCGTAGTGCCTCAACACGGAAAGGAGTGTCTCGTCGAACACTCCCGAGGCATAGCACTCCGTGGCACTCCGGAACTCGTATTCGAACCCGAACGAGTCGAGAAACGACCGCAGCCGGGCGTTGTTGTGGTGGCCGAAGCTCTCGTGGGTGCCGAAGGGATCGGGGATGCGGGTGAGCGGCTTCCCGAGGTGACGGGCGAGGAGTTCCTGGTTCGGGACGTTGTCCGGCACTTTGCGGAGACCGTCCATGTCGTCTGAGAAGCAGAACAGCCGCGTCGGGAGTTGAGGTGCCAACAACTCGAACGCGCGCCGCACCATCGTGGTCCGCACAACCTCGGCGAACGTCCCAATGTGCGGCAACCCGGAAGGACCGTAGCCGGTCTCGAACAACACGTATCCCTTCTCCGGGGTCTCGCCTCTCAGTCTTTTCTGCAGAAGCTGACGGGCCTCCTGAAACGGCCAGGCGTTCGACTGGTTGGCGAGTTCTCGGCTGTCGGGCATGTCTTCGTTCTCCGGGTCGCGGCTGGGTGGGGTCGAGCAAGATACGGTAGCACATTTCGTGACTGCGCGCAGGAGGCGCGCCCCAAACCAAACCCGTCCGCCCGACCCATTCACTTCAGAACAGCTTCGTGATCTCGTCCTTGACGAACATCTGCAGCGGCGCAGCTTCTCCCCGCCGAACCAACCGGACTCCCGCTTCCGGCGGCGTCACCACACCGATCTGGGCGCAGGCAATCCCGGCGCTGTGCATACCCCTTCGCACACGGTCTGCCTCGTCTGGACTGCAGGTCAACACGAGTGCTCCCGAGCCGAGCGTGCCCAGCGGATCCAGACCGAACTCGGCGCAGAGCCTCGCCGACTCTGGCAGCACCGGAATCGCCTCACTCTCAATCTGCAGCCCCACCCCGGCCGCGGCGGCAATCTCGTGGAGGCCGGTGGCCAGACCGCCCTCCGTCGGGTCATGCATAGAGTGGATTCGGCCGGCCCCGCACGCCGCTTGGGCGTCGCGCACAATGCTGATGCCGGGGTCGGTGAGGTAGTCTCGCGCGCGTTGAAGAAACGGCGGAGCGTAGCCCCGCTCCAGCAGGACCGCTTCCCGTTCCTGGGCGATGAGCGCCGTCCCCTCAACGGCGATCCCCTTGGTGAGCAGCACCACATCGCCGACCTGGGCACCGGCGGTGGTGACTAGTCGGTCTTTGGCGACCTCACCCAGCATCTGCCCCACCAGGATCGGCCGGCGCAGGTCGTGGGTGATCTCGGTATGGCCGCCTGCCAGCGTGATGCCCAGCGAGCGGCAGGCGTCGGCAACGCCCTGGAACACGCTCTCTACCAGGGCGAGGTCGGTAGCGCCCTCCGGCAGCAGCACGGCGGCAAGGAACCACTTGGGCGTGGCGCCCATGGTGGCGATGTCGTTGGCGTTGATGTGGACCGCGTACCAGCCGATCCGGTCGGTGGCGAAGGTGATGGGGTCGGTCTTCGCGACCAGGTACCGGTCGCCGAAGTCGATGACCGCGGCATCCTCCCCTACCCCGGGGCCGACGACGAGGCGCTCATCGGCTGTGGGGAGACGACCGATCAACGCCTCGAGAAGGCGGGGATCCAGCTTGCCCGTAGAGAAGTCGTAGTCGGTCACCACGTCTGCGTCCTCCGGCGCATTCGGCGTGCACCCGGTCTCACACTTCCGGGAGGGTGAGATTGGGTGCGTCGAGCAGTTGCCGGTACTGGCGCGTCAGTCCGGGGCGGCACCGGGACGGGCAGAGTCATGCACAGGCGCCCTCGAACCCGCGCTTCATGAACGCCAAGCTCTCCCGGGCCAGCGTGTCACCATCCGGCGCGAGGCTCCGCCAGATGGCCGCAGCGGCCGCGATCTCGGGGACGGCGGGGACGAATGACTCGACCACCATCCACCGGTCGTAGCCAATGCGCTTGAGGGCCTCGAAACTGCCCTGCCAGTCCACGTGACCGGTCCCCACGATCCCGCGGTCGTTCTCGCTGCAGTGGAAGTGGAACAGGCGGTCACCGCACGACTCAATAGCGGCGACCGGGTCCTTCTCCTCGATGTTGGCGTGGAAGGTGTCGTAATGCGCGCCGACGTTGTCGCAGCCGGTCTCGGCGGCGAGGGTCAGGGCGTCAGACACGACGTTCAGGAAGTACGTCTCGAACCGGTTTAGCGCCTCCAGCGCCAGCACCATCTCAGCCTGCTTGGCATGCACCGCCACTTCGCGGATAACCTCGACGGCGCACTTGCGCTCGTCAGGCGTGGGGCCCCGGCCCACCAAGTGGCCGACGGGCGAGTACAGCGGCCCGCACATGGTCCGGGCACCCAAGGCGTGCCCCAGGTCTACCAACCGTTTGAGGAAGTCGGTTGCGTTGGCACGCACGGCCGGGTCGGGGTCGATGGGGTTCGCCGTCGGCGGCACCACCGCACACAGCAGGGCTTCCAGACCGGCGTCATCGAGCGCTTGCTTCGTCTTCCGGGGGGCGATCTGCTCCAGCACGAACGGCGGCAGTTCCACGCCGTCGAAGCCAAGCGACTTGGCTCTGTCGAAGAGCGGAAGGTCGGTATCGCTATTGAACGAGCCGGTCCAGAGCAAGGAGTTGACGCCGTACTTCATGTTGGTTCGCCTTTCTGGTCAAGGGGCGGGCGCCGGGCGGGAATCCCCTGCGGGCCATGAGGGCGCGGCAGGCAACTGGCGGCGGAAGAAGATTCCTCGCCCTGCAGTTGGGGGGCACACACGGCTTGGCGGCGGATCTACGCCTCCAAGACAACCTGGGCTTTGAGCGGGTTCCCGACTCGGTTCTTCACTTCGGTCAGGCCCTGCGCGAGCGACTCCAACGGGTATGTGTGCGTCCCCAGTCTGGACACGTCAACCAGCCCGTTGGCAAGCGCCTGCAATGCTACGGGCCAGGTGCCCGGGGCGAGCCAGGAGAAACGAATCGTCTTGTCCCACAGGATGGAGGGCAGCGCGGGCACGTGCACCACATCGGCATCACCAGGCAGACCGAAGAAGACGACGATCGACTTCCGGCCCGTGATCTCCAACGCCATGTGCATGGAGTCCAGTGAGCCGGTCGCGGTGATGGCGCGGTCGGCGAACATGCCCTTTGTCAGGTCGCCGATGGCTTCCTTGACGTCGGCGCAGTAGTATTGCGAGTCCTTGTCCGTGGGGTTGAGCACGACATTGGCGCCCATGGCCTTCCCGGCCTCAAGCCGGTAGTCGCGGGTGCCCACGAGGACGATGGTGCCGGCGCCGTATGCCTTGGCGAGCTGCACCATCATGAGCCCGATGGCTCCCGGACCAAAGACCACCACGAAGTCGCCGAGGCCGATGCTGGCGTTCTGGACCGCGTACACGGCGTCAGCCAGCGGCTCCGCAAACGCCGCCTGCGACAGCGTCACGCCGTCGGGCAACTTGTAGGTGGCGGTGACCTTGGACTTGGAGTACTCAGCAAAGCCGCCGTCCACCGAGACGCCGAGGACGCTCTTGTTCTCGCAGAGGTTGGTCTGCCCTTTGCCGCAGACTCCACATGCGTTGCAGTACTGGACCGGGTTGAGGACGACGCGGTCGCCTTCGTCCAGGAGCCCGGCGGCCATGGAGCCTCGCTTGACTACCGTGCCGGCGTACTCGTGCCCGAGGATCAGCGGGCCTTTGCCCGACTCCGTCTCCAACGACGCATCGCCGAAGTAGTACGCGATGTCAGAGCCGCAGATGCCGCAGCAGTTGACGCGCACCAACACCTCGTCCTCGGCGATCTGCGGGACGGGCACCTCCTCAAGGGACATCTTCCCCGGTTCGTAGAACACCTGTGCTCGCATTGTGTCTGGCATGACGCGTTCCCCCTGTGCTTCCTGAGGTTGTACGGACACGTTACGAAGGCGTTGCGGTCACCGCGACAGACCGTAGCTCGCGATTGAGCCGAACAACAACTCCTCCCATAGCGCGCCCAGTTGTAGCCGTATGGTATTCGGCAGACGCGGCGACGTCAAGAGGACAGTAGCGCGCGCACGCCCCTGACCCTCACTCGATTCGTCGCCTGCGGTTGCTTTTTGAGGGGAGGGCGGTATACTGGGCAACGTCGAAACCCATAGTACGGCGCCTCAGACACCAATCGCGCAGTTTGAGCGGCAGCGGTGTGGCGCCTTGGAACGCTAGCGAACCTATCTGGAAAACGGCTGGTCCGGTCTCCCGCACGAGACAGCTCACCACCAACCACATTCCGGGTAGGTTCCCACTTTTTGTGGCACCTGACGTCGTCGCTCACCCGAGCGGCTGAATCGCGGCTCACAGCCGCCCGCTGTGCCACAGGCTGCCCGAGCGATTGGCTCTGGCGTTGAAGGTAGGTGACTGACGGTGGCGCTTTTTCAGAGGAAGGACGAGGGCCCGGAGACTGACAACGGCGCCGACGCCGAAGAGCAGGCCCCGGAACCAGTTCTCACGGTGGCGACGGAGGTCCTGGGGGGCGCTCCGGAACTCGTCTGTTCCTCCGACCTGACGCTCGCAGGCGATTACCAGACGCTCTGGCTGGTCGCCAACCAGCACCGCGTGGCGGTCGTTACGCCCGACGAGGAGGAACCGAAGGTCCTTCGCGAGTTCACGATTGCCGAGGTCGGGAAGTTCGCGACGGAGAAGTTCGTCGGTAACGCGGTGCTGCGGGCGGAGGTCGGCGGCGACGAGCGCGACGTCGTGCGGTTCTCGCTGGCGCAGACCGACAAGTTCGAGCACGCTTGCGAGCAGTTGGAGGAGTTCCGCAAGCGGGGACTGGGCGAGGAGAAGGACGAGCACCAGGAGTCCAGCTCCAGCCGGTGCCCGAAGTGCCACCAGACCATCCCTGCTTGGGCGGATGAGTGCCCCAAGTGCAAGCCCAAAGGGAAGGTACTGCTGCGCGCGCTCAAGTACCTCCTGCCCTGGTGGCACCTGTCGCTGGTGACGCTGGCATTGATGTTCATCGTCAACGGGCTCGGCCTGGCGTCGCCCCTCTTCATGAAAATTCTGTTGGACGACGTGCTCTCCGACAAGAAGATCGCCCTCGCGCGACCTGTGGGTCCTACCGAGGCATTCCTGCCGACGGAGACGCCGCCGCAGGGCTGGCCGGTGAAGCCCACACAACGCAAGCTGCTGATTGGTGACGAGCGGATCGAGTACAAGCATGTCTCCCTGGAGAAGCCGTTCGGGTTCGCGGGCTGTGTCCGCGGCACCGCCGGCACTCACCCCTCGCCCCACAAGAAAAGCGACCTGCTCCGCCCCAAGCCTCGGCCCCTGAGGGAGTCGCTACGACTGCTGTTTCTGGTCGTGTTCGGTGGCATCCTGGGAACGCGCGTCGCCTCAGCAGTGCTGGGAGCGCTGCGCGCTTACATGATGCGCTACCTGGGCGAGAAGATCATCATGGGACTGCGGCAGCAGATCTACGCGCATCTCCACCGGCTGTCCCTCGGCTTCTACGACCAGCAGCAGACCGGTTCGCTGATGTACCGCGTCAATGCCGACACCGGGCGACTGCAGGGATTCATCGCAGGCGCTCTGCAGGATCTCCTGCGGGACATCACCACCGCCCTCATCATCTGCGTGATCCTCTTCAGGATGCATGCCGGTCTCGCCCTGATCGTCCTGGGGCCGGTACCGCTCATCGTGTGGGGCAGTCGGGCGTTCGGGAAGCGGATGAACCGCCTCTACCATCGCGTCTGGCGGATCGGTTCGGCCGTCAACGCCGTGCTGGCTGATGCCATCCCCGGCGTGCGCGTGGTGAAGGCGTTCGACAAAGAACGCTACGAGGTCCGGCGCTACGCACACATGCAGCACAAGGGCTTCCGTGTCTCCATGCGCGCCTCGATGCTGTCCAACATGTTCTACCCGGCGTTGGGGCTGCTGTCGATGGCGGGGACGCTCAGCATCTGGGGCTACGGCGGCTACCTGGTGCTGACGGGCGCGAGCAGCACGCTCACCCTTGGCACGCTGATCGCCTTCCTGGCCTATGCGGGCAGGTTCTACCAACCGATCAACAGCCTGGCGCGGTTCAACGACGAAATCCAGCGCGTCTCCACCAGTGCAGAGCGCGTGTTCGAGATCCTCGACGCACACCCCGAGGTCGCCGACCGCGAAGACGCCGTGGTGCTGAAGGACGTCCGGGGCGAGATCGAGTTCGACCGCGTCTCCTTCGCCTACGCCGATCACGACCCAGTGGTCAAAGATCTTACGATGACGGTCCACCCGGGCGAGATGATTGGCGTCGTGGGCCCCAGCGGCGCCGGCAAGACCACACTCATCAACCTGGTTTGCCGTTTCTATGACGTGACCTCCGGTGCCATCCGCCTCGACGGTGTGGACCTGAAAGACCTGGGCGTTCACTCGCTGCGGTCGCACATCGGCGTGGTGCTGCAGGAGCCCTACTTGTTCCAAGGGACGATTGCCGAGAACATCCTGTACGGCCGTCCTGACGCCACGAAAGAGGAGATCCTCCGCGCCACTGAAGCCGCCTTCGCACTGGACATCCTGGTCCGCTTGGACGACGGCTTCGACCAGTTGGTTGGGGAGCGCGGCGCGCGGCTCTCAGGAGGCCAGAAGCAGCGCCTGTCCATCGCCCGAGCGATTCTCCGAAACCCGAAGCTGCTGATCCTTGACGAAGCCACTTCCGCAGTCGACTCGGAGACGGAGGACAAGATCCGCCGCGCCATCGAGTCGCTGGTGCAGAACCGCACCACCATCGCCATCGCCCACCGCCTCTCGACCTTGCGGCGCGCCAGCCGGCTGGCCGTCCTGGAGAAAGGCGTCCTCGTCGAGTTGGGCACTCACGCGGAGCTGTTGGCACACGAAGACGGGCTGTTCAAGCGGCTCTGGTCCAAGCAGATGAGCGTGGCCGCCGACGAAGCCCTGAGCACCGGCGCTTTGGCTGAGCTGGAGGACACGACAGAAGAGGAAGCCCCCGAGGAGACGATGCTCCGCCTCGATCCCGAGGAGACCCGACTCGCTATTGAGGACGACCTCTTCCTGCAGGTGTCCGGCAGGGACGGAGTGCTGTTCGAGAAGGTCCGGCCTGCTCGGTCGTTCCCGTTGACGGCTCCGTGGGAGCTGATCCTCCTGTGCGACGAAGAGGACCAACCGGTGGCGTTCCTACCGCACACGAAGGCCCTGGAGGATGCGTCGTTCCAGGCGCTCCATCAGTGCCTGTTCTGGCGGTACTTTGTCCCGCAGATCCTGGAGATCCGCAGCGTCGCGGTCGAGAGCGGCTCGGCGACGAAGTGGGACGTCGTCACCAACCGCGGGGAACGGAGCTTCCTGGTCAAGAAGCGCAGCGACGCGCGCACCCTCGACCCGCGGCGGCTCTTCATCACCGATTCAGAAGGCAACCGGTACAATCTTCCCGACTACGGCGATCTTCTGCCGCCGAGCCAGGTTGCCCTGGAACGGCTGCAGTTCGTGTAACCTCGCAGAACGCCGCGCGGACCTCCGCCAACGTTCGGCGACCGTCTGCAGCCAGCGTGGTCAGCAGGGAGCGGGCAGCCGCCGGCGAGAGCAGCGGGGGAAGCGCGTTGGCCCTCGGCTCGGCGGCGTCACATCGCCGGCACTGGTCCGTCCTCTCGTCCCACTCCCACATCAGCCGGTGGCCGCCCTCGGTGGAGCCAGCGTAGGCATGAGACACGCGGCGGAGAGTCGTCCGTGCGCTCCCCCGAATGCGCAGGAACAGGGCCAGGTCCAGCCGCTGGAAGTCCTCCTCGGCAACGCCGAGTTCGGGGGAGCACACAATGGCGCGCAGCTCGGGGAGTGTGTCGGCATGGAGGCACGAAGCGAACAGGTGCTGTTCTCGGGTGGCCTCAAACAGCCGCGCCACCTCCCTACCCCACAGGTAGCCGAACCACGGGCCCGATCCCAGCTCGTGCGGGAGAAAGCACACCGGGTCGTCGTGCTGCTGGTGGAGCACTGCCGGGCTTGAGACCGTGACAAGCCGAATGCCCGGCGGCAGGAAATTGAGCAATGCCGCCATTACCGTCGTCTTCCCCGCCCCACCCGGTACGGCAGCCGTAAGCAGCGAGACGCCGGCGCTCACGCGCGACGCCAACTCGGCGGCCATGTCGAGGCTAAGCGTGTTGGCTTCAACCAAGTCCACCAAGCTGAGCATCCGCCCCCCGCGCTGGTTGAGCCTCTCGAGCTCATTCAGGTTGTGCTGGTCCAGGTCGCTCAAAGGCATTCAGCTTCACCACCCCTGTTGGTACTTCGTCGCAGCCAGTCCAGACGCCGCGTCGCGTTCGGCAGGAGTCAGTTCGCCGAGGCACAGAGATACGTCAAGCGCTTCCTCGAATCCATGCTTCAGGGCCTCGATCACCTCGCCAGGCGTCACGTCTCCGATGAGTTCGGCAAGGGCCGTCGCGCAGTCGCCCGGATCTCCGGTGGGGCCCAGCGCCGTCCGCAGCAGTTGCCGATCAAGGGTCAGCGGCAGAGCGCCGTGCTGGAGGAACGCTTGGCTCCCTCGCGCCTGCGCGCTGCCCACCAACTTGCGGCCCTCGACCACCAAGTCGCAGCGGGCGGCAGAGGTGAGACAGGAAGGCGAGCCCTTGTCGAGACGCTGCGACACCCCACCCGGCCTTCGCGCCAGCTCCGCGGCAATCCCCAGCCTTGATAACCCGGCGATCAACCCCGAGGACGCCCAGCGATATGTGGCCATGACGCTTGGCCCCAACGGACACGCCGCAATCGGCGCCACCACGGAGTAGGTGATCTCGTGGTCGTGTAGCAGCGCGCGCCCGCCGGTGGGCCGACGAACGACCTCCAGCCCGCGCTCGCGCAAGAGGCCCGCGTCAACGACATCGGCCTGCTGCGCTCTGCCCAGCGAAACGCAAGGCGGCGACCACGTATAGAACCGGAGCGTCGGCGGCGGCGTTCGCGTTGGCGCTCCCGCACTGCGGAGGAGGGCTTCGTCGACGGCCATGTTCTCGGCACCCGACGCGCATCCGGTGAGCAGCAGGCGCCATTCGCTACTCAGGGCTGCCCTCTCCCAGGCGGTCCGGCCACCGATAGCGAAGGTTCGGCTTCCGGGCCGCGGTCGCTTCGTCCAGTCTCGATACGGGGGTCGTGATCGGGGCCTCGTGGAGGCAGTCGGGCGACTCCGCTGCTTCTTCAGCAACCTGATTCAGGGCGTCGGCGAAGGCGTCGAGGACGGCCTTCGTCTCGGTCTCTGTCGGCTCCACCATCAGCGCCTCTTCCATCACGATTGGGAAGTAGACGGTGGGCGGATGGAAGCCCAGATCGATCAGGCGTTTGGCGACGTCCAAGGCGCGAATGCCTTTCTCGCCCTTCAGCCGCCGCGCACTCACGACGAATTCGTGCTTGCAGTGAGAGCCGAACGGTCGGTCGTACGCCTCGCTCAGCAGAGACAGCAGATAGTTGGCGTTGAGCACTGCCCGCTCCGTGACCTGGGTGAGCCCTTCGCCTCCGTTACTCAGGATGTACGCGTAGGCGCGCAGCAGGACGCCGGCATTCCCGTGGAACGCGTGGACCTTCCCAATCGAGTCCGGCCGGTCGTGGTTGAGGACATACCCGTCGGTATGGCGCTCGACGACCGGCACCGGCAAGAACGGCTCCAGGAGGCTCTTCACGCCCACCGGCCCGGCTCCGGGTCCGCCGCCGCCGTGGGGGGTCGAGAACGTCTTGTGGAGGTTGAAGTGCATTACGTCGCAGCCCATGTCGCCCGGCTTCGCCTTTCCCATGATGGCGTTCATGTTGGCGCCGTCATAGTACACCAGCCCGCCGGCTTCGTGCACCAGCCTCGCTGCTTCGGCGACGTGCTTCTCAAACAAGCCGAAGGTGTTGGGGTTCGTCAGCATCAGCCCGGCCGTGTCGTCGCCCAGGGCGCGCTTCAGCGCTTCCAGGTCGAGGCAACCGTCTGCCCCGGAGGCGAGGCTCACCGTCTCGTACCCGCAGCGCGCGGCGCTGGCGGGGTTTGTTCCGTGGGCCGAATCGGGGATCAGGATGACCCGCCGCTGGTCCTCCTCGCCGTGCTTCTCGTGATAGGAGTGGATCAGCAGAAGCCCGAGGAACTCCCCCTGCGCACCAGCGGCCGGCTGCAGCGTCACGGCGTCCATGCCGCCGATCTCCGCCAGTGCCTCCTGGAGCGCGTGCAACACCGCCAGCCAGCCCTGCATCGTGGCGGGATCTTGCAGAGGATGCACCTGAGTGAGCCCGGCGAGCGCGGCAACTCGCTCATTGAGCTTCGGGTTGTACTTCATCGTGCAACTGCCCAGCGGATAGAAGTGCGTATCCACCGAGAAGTTGCGCTGCGACAGTCGGGTGAAGTGCTGCACTACGGTGCGCTCTTCGACCTCCGGGAGTCGCACTGCCGTCTTCCGCCGCCGGTCCGCCGGAAGGGCGACGTCGAGGTCGACCAATGGCACATCCGCCAAAGCGGCATAGTTGCTGCGCACGGACGCCGTGCGTCCGCCGCGTCCCGGCGCGCTGTACTCGTGAATGAGTGGTTCCGTCTTCATGTGCACAGCTCCGCCAGAACGGACACAAGGGCGTCGAGTTCGTGGCGACGGCGCTTCTCGGTCACGCACAGCAACAGGCCGTTGGGAAGCCAGTCGAAGTCGCGGCGCAGCGGGTAGCCTCCGAGGAGGCCCGCTTCCCGCAGCCGCCCGTTGACCTGGTGCGCCGGCGCCGGACAGCTCACTGTGAATTCCTTGAAGAACGGTGCCGAGAACGGCAGCTCGATGCCTGCCAGCTCAGCGAGGCGCCTGCGCGTGTAGTGGGCCTTCTGCAGGCAGAGCTCTGCAACGGCACGCACCCCCCGCGGGCCCAGCGCACACAGGTACACCGTGGCCGCCAGCGCACACAGCCCCTGGTTTGTGCAGATGTTCGAGGTGGCTTTCTCGCGCCGGATGTGTTGCTCGCGGGTTTGCAGCGTGAGCACATATCCCGGCTTCCCGTTGACATCGGTCGTGGCGCCCACCAACCGACCGGGCAGCCTGCGGAGCAGGTCCTGCTTTGCGGTCATGATGCCAAGCCCCGGTCCTCCCAAAGACTGACCGATCCCCAACGCCTGCCCCTCCGCCACCGCCAAGTCGGCGTCGTACTCGCCCGGGGTCTCGACCAGCGCCAACGAGATTGGGTCGAACACCGAAATGAGCCGGCCGCCGCGTTCGTGGACCAGGCGCGAAACGACCTCGCACTCCTCCAGGCAGCCGAAAAAGTTGGGGTTCTGCACCACCGCCGCCGCGAACGGCGCCTGTGCCAGGTCAGAAAGATGATTGAGGTCGATCACGCCGCTGCGACACCGGACCGGCTCCAGCTCGATGTGAGAGCGGTGCGTGTATGTGTCCAACACAGCGCGGTAGGCCGGATGGACCGATTCGGGGACGAGAATCCGCGGGCTGTGCGACACGCTGAGCGCGACGAACGCCGCCTCGGCCAGGGCGCTGGCGCCGTCGTATAGTGAGGCGTTGGCAACGTCCATCCCGGTCAGATCGCAAAGGAGCGACTGGAACTCATAGATGACTTGCAGCGTTCCCTGGCTGGCTTCCGGCTGATACGGCGTGTAGGAGGTGACGAACTCGCTGCGCGTGCACAGGGACGACACAACCGCCGGCACGTAGTGGTCGTAGCAGCCAGCGCCAAGGAAGGACGGCGTCCGGTCGCTGGACAGGTTGAGATCTGCCAGGCGCTGAAGGCGCGCCTCTACCTCCATCTCTGACAGGCCGGGAGGCAGCTCGAGATCGGCGCTCTGCCTCAGCTCCTCCGGGATGTCGGCGAACAGGTCCTCGACGCTGCCCGTCCCCAAGCGGTCGAGCATCTGTCGGGTGTCGTCCTCTGTGTGGGGCCAGTAGCCCAAGGCTATGCCTCCTCGAGCATCTGCCGGTACTGGGCTGCGCTCATCAGTAGCTGCGTCTCCCCGGCGTCGGCCAGGCGCACCTTGAGCATCCACCCTTCGCCGTATGGGTCTTCATTGATGCGCTCAGGTTCCTCATGCAGGAGCGTGTTCACCTCGACCACGGTCCCGGTGATGCCCGCAATCAGGTCGGACACAGCCTTGATGGACTCGATCACGCCAAACGGCGTGTCGGGTCCCACGGTGTCGCCCACTTCGGGCAGCTCGAGGTAGACGACTTCGCCCAATTCGTCTTGAGCGAAGTCGGTGATGCCCACAGTGGCAACGCCTTCCTCTACCTTGACCCATTCGTGGGTCTTCGAGTACAGCAGTTCTTCTGGCGTATTCATGGTGGGGTTCTCCTTCGGCAACGGGTGCGCGCGGCGTAAGGGCGGTGCCTGCGTGCCCGCCCCGGCAAGGGCCGACAAACTTGGCGGGCGCACCGGGCAGACGCATGGGTCTGTCCCTGCGGTGCGGTGCGTCTTCCGCGGTTGGGGTGGGCGCTTGACCAATCCATGCGGCCTCACATGCTCTCGGAACGGTAGAACGGCAGTGGCACCACGGTAGCCGCGTGCAATCCCTGCCGGATCCGAATCTCCATCTGCTCGCCGACAGCCGGAGCGGGGTGCTCCACGTACGCCAACGCAATCCCTTTGCCGAGTGTCGGCGAGAACGTGCCGCTGGTCACTTTGCCGACGACTGCGCCGTTCCGGACAACCTCATAGCCTGCGCGGGGAACAGCCCGGTCGGGCGTCGCCAACCCGACCAATCGGCGGCGGTTACCAGACTCAGCCAAGTGCTGGAGAGCGGCCTTCCCCACGAAGTCAGCCTTGTTCAGTTTCACCGCCCACGCGAGCCCGCACTCCATCGGCGACCGGTCCTCGGTCAACTCGTGTCCGTACAGCGGCAGCGCCGCCTCGAGCCGGCACACATCGCGCGCCGCCAGGCCGCAGGGCACCCCACCCGCGTCTGTCAGTGCGGTCCACAGCCCGGCGGCCGCTGCGGCCGGGGCCAGGATCTCAAAGCCGTCTTCGCCGGTATAGCCCGTGCAGGCGAGGACGACTTCGACACCCTCCAACTCCACCTGCATGAACCCATTGCGGGGCAGCAAGGCGGCGAGGTCGGCCAGCGCACCCGACGCCAGCGTCCGGGCGAGCGGGCCCTGTACGGCAATCGCAGCTTCCCACTGAAGCGCAAACGACACCTCGCCGTGCGCGTGTCGCTTCATCCACCCCAGATCGGTCTCCGCCCGAGAGGCGTTGACGAGACAGCGCCACTCCTGCTCGCCGAACCGGTACGCCAGCAGGTCGTCTACCACGCCGCCGTTCTCGTTGCACAGGGGCGAGTACGCCGAGCGACCAGTCTTCAGGTCGGCGACGCGATTGGTCAGCAGGTGGTCCAGGTTCGCGGTGGCGTCACGGCCGGAAACGAGCACTTGCGCGAGATGTGACACGTCGAACACCCCGACTTCTGTGCGCACCGCGCCCACCTCGGACAGGATACCCGCGTAGGACAGCGGCAACTCCCACCCGGCGAACTCACCCATCTTGGCGCCAAGCCGAAGGTGGCAGTCGTGCAGGGGCGTGCGTCTCAAAGTTGGCGGTTGTTCATCCATGCTCATCGGCACTACTCACTGTGCGCCCGCCTTTGGCAGCGACACCCGACAGTGGATCGCGACGCCCCCTGGGGTGATCGCGACGCCGGTAATGGCCCCCGCCAAGGGAGCCAACGCCTCGAAGGGCACGTGGAACACCGGCTTGAGGCTCTCCATCATGGACTGGACAATCCGCGCCGGCACGGACAGCCCGACCAGCTTGACCTTCGGGTCCACCAAGGTGAGGTTCTGCCCGTCCGGCGAGCCCAATCCAGCGAGGCAGGAAAACCGCACCGGCACGATGAGCACGGTCTTCGTGCCGGAGAGTTCCAGGCGCCCTTGCTCCAGGCGGACCTTTATCTTGCTGACCTCCGGGAGTTCCTTGGCGGCCATCGTCCGCAGGGCTTCGGGCCCCACTTTGAAGACCGCGGTGCCGTTCTCCAGCGCTTGGATGTTGATCTTCCCGTTGGTGAGAAGCTGTTCAACGTTGTAGCGCACGTGCCGAATCTCAACGGTCAGCTTGCCCACGGGGATCCCTGCGTAGGTGAAGTTGGACGCACTCAGCACCACTGTGCCGATGGTGGACTCCTTCGGAAAGCGTGGTCTCAGCCGCTCGCTCAAGGGCGTCGGGAACCCGATGTGCCGCGAAGGTTCCGGCGCGCGCCACGCTTGGCGCGGCTGTTCCACTTTGGCGCCCGCCTCAGGAGCCACTGCAGCGAGGTCCCCCAGGAAGACTTCCTCCACCTTGAAGCCCCGCAGTTCCAGCTCCACCCGCTCGAAGTCACCCCGCATGGCGCTCATCGCGCCGCCGACCTCCACATGAGCACTGACTTGATCAACCTGTTTCAGCTCGCGCCGCACGATCTGGACCAACTGCGTCTCGATGGCGCCGGGCTTGATTGTCGAATCCAGGGCAACTACGCCGCCAAACAGCAAGGCCAGGAGGCCCATTGCTTCACCTCAGCTCGCGCGTTCCTGCAGTCATGCCCCCCAGCCACTGCCGCCCGCATCGCGTAGGTCTCCGACCTGTGCCCCAGCGGAACTCGGTCTCGGGCTACAGATCGGAGACCTATGCTACTGGGGGCTGGAACCGTAACTGCAGGTTACCGTCCAATGGTATCAGGTCGGTCGCCCGCTGCCAATGGCTCGCACCTCCCTGGGCGCGGTGAGGCGGCTGACATGCCTTCCCAATCTGCTACAATCAACGGGACTGCACGCCCCAACGGAGGCTCTCGATGTTCTACCCGATGATAATGGATCCCGTCTACTTGGTGACGGAGCTGATCGCGGTGCCAGCGATCCTGTTCGCCCTGTACGCCCAGTTCAAGGTCAAAGGGACCTTCGAGCGCTATTCCCGCGTCGCCGCTCGTAGTGGGTTGACAGGCGCAGAGGCCGCCCGACGGCTCTTGGATCGGCACGGCATTCGCGATGTCACCATTGGCACTGCCGGCGGCTGGCTGGGCGACCACTACGACCCGCGGAAGAAGCAGCTCAACCTCTCCGACCGCGTGTACAACGGGAACTCCCTCGCCGCCCTTGGCGTTGCCGCGCACGAGACCGGTCACGCATTCCAGCACGCGGAGAAGTACGGCGCGCTCGCACTCCGCAACGGGCTTGTGCCGCTCACGTACACGTCCCAACTGGCCATGCCGCTCGCCTTCGCCGGCTACTTCTTCCACTCACCCACAATGATCCTGATCGGGATCTGCCTGTTCTCGGCATTCGTCGCGTTCACGCTCATCACGCTTCCCGTAGAGTTCAACGCCAGCAGCCGCGCCGTTCAGCTTCTGCAAGACAGCGGAATCGTTGGCTTCGACGAGGCGCCCCACGTCCGGGCCGTGCTGAGCGCAGCAGCGCTGACCTACGCGGCAGCGGCGGCCGTCGCGATTGCCCACCTTCTCCGGCTGGTTCTCCTGTTCACCATGTCCTCGCGTGACGACTGAGCGAACCCCGCTGCGAGGGTTTGGGCGGCGGGCACCGAACAAGGGAACGAGACGATGCGTCCAGTCTCGGAGAGGTGCTCGCCGACTCATGAACCGCCTCACCTTCCCCGCCTGCTTCTTCTGCGCCGCGGCGCTCATGGTCGCCCTCGCCCCTCAACCCGCGAAGGCCGAAGGGACGCAACAGAACTCCCCCTCGGCGCGTGGACCGCGGTCGGTAGCTGTATGGATCGACCGGGACCTGACCCCGCCCCCGCCCACCGATCCCCAAGCGCTTGCCGAGCTGCTGGAGCGCGAGGGGTTCCACGTCACGCGATTGTCCACCGCCGACCTGACTTCCAACGACCGGATGGACCCTCGTCGGTTCAACGTCCTTGTGTTGCCCTACAGCGAGGTGTACCCGGCCGCCGGAGGCGCCGCACTTGAGACATTTCTCGCTTCGGGCGGCGCCTACGTGGCCCTCGGAGGGTGCGGCCCTACTGCGCCGCTGTACCGAAGCGGGGACGGCTGGCTCCGCGCCGATGCCGTGGGCAAGACCGCCTGGGCTGACACCGGCACCGAGGCATGGGACTCGAACCGCCGCGGTGACGAAACCGGCCTTGCCGTTGCCGCCACCGAAGAGGGAGCGCTCTTCTCCACGGCGGAGGTCGCGGCGTACGCGTACGCCGGCCGCAAGCTGCCGCCACTACCACCCACCGCGAGCGTCCTCTGCTTCGACGCCCGCGGCGACGGGCGGACGCCCTTTCTGTGTCTGGAGCTGCGCGAGCGGGACGGCTCTCGCTGGAAGCACGTTCTGCCGCTCTCGGAACAGTGGCAGAAGCGCCGCCTCCCGTTGACGACCGTGGCGAGCTACGCCAGCAAGCAGCGGGGGACGAAGGGCGACTACCTCCATGCCGATCGTGCCGAGAGCCTGTGGTTCGGGTTCACTCGGGCGATGGTGGGGCCCGGCGCGCATGAGTTCCGGATCCGCGGTCTCCGGTTCGCCGAATCGCCTGTCCCGCCGGACGAGATTGCAGCGTCTCCCTCCCACAACCCCAACCACGTTCTGGCTGCTCGGTTCTTCGGGAAGGACCTCGTGTCGGTCGGCGAGGCGGCCGATCTGTCGTGCGGGCCGCGCGCCGCACGCACCTCGGGCCGCCTTGGCGTGACAAGTGGGGTGATGCCCGTCCATTTCCCCCTGTCGGCCGACCAAGCCGCGACTGTCACTGCCTGCCCGCTCACCCCGTTGCCGACGGCGGGAACCCGACTCGTGCCGCTGTTGGAAGTGGTTCGCGACGACACGGCTGAACGGAGTGTGGTCGCCGCGATGGTCATGAACTACAGCGGACCGTACTCCGGCAGCGTCCGGGCCGCCATTGGAGTCAGCGGCGTGGACCTGCTGGCAGGCGTGATCCCCGGTATGCGCGAGGGAACCGTCGACCTTTGCCGCTTCCTCTGCGAAGGCATCGTGTGGGGCGACCCGCGACTGGAGTGTCGTCCGGTCGGTCAGGACGTGCGGCTATCCGTCACCTGTCCGCTGCTCAGCCGCGCTGAAGGGCCTGCGGTCGTTGCGAGCCATGGGGCACTGGTCTCGGGGCAGGCTCGCGAGGAGCGCAGCGCCAGCGTGACCCTGAAAGCACACGGCACCGCTCAGCTCTCGCTGGGAGAGTTCCCCGCGTCGGCGGCGGACTGGCGCGACTGGTCGGTCAGCGCCCGGTGGTGCCCCTCGACAAGCCAACGCGCATCTTCGCTCCGGAACAGAACACCTACACCATCGGCTGCACCCTTGCCGCGGCGTACGCCTACGCCCGGCTCACCGGCGACCCGAAGGACGAACAGGCAGCACAGCGCGACGCCGAATGGCTTATGGCGCGAGCGCAGAACCTGCACGGCGCGTTCGTGGAGAGCTTCCTGTACGCCCACGCCTTCACCACCGACGAGCAGCAGCGGGCGAAGTACGCCGAGTTCCTGCGCACCCACTTCGTCGAGGCAATGTGCAGCAACCAGACGGACTGGTGGCAGAACAGCGCCGGGCGCAGTGCGCTAAACCTGGACGGTCTGGTCTACTGCTACGCGCATCTCGGTCAGGACCCTCGCGTGCTCGCCCAGATCATCAGTGCCACGAGCGCCCTCTTCTCGCCGCACTCGCCGCAGTCGCTCTACCAACTGCGGAATCAGCCCGCCCTCTCCGTTGACGAGGGAATCTACACCTGCTTCAGCTACTGCAGCCTGCCCGACGTGATCCAGCCGATGATCACGATGAAACCGTTCGAGCGCGTCAGGCAGTGACTGCCCAAGCCGCGACGCACGTCCCCTCGTCAGACCACAACGACCCCGGCCCCGTCGGTGACCTCCCCGACGACGCGGAACTCGTGCCTGGCGGCGGAGTCGCGGAGCCGCTCCAGCCCGTCGGGCGAAAGCGCGGCCAGCAGCCCGCCCGAGGTTTCCGGCGTGAACAGCAGCGTCCGGTACTCATCGCCGAGGGGCAGCTCGAACGACACCCGATCCGCATACGCCTGTTCGTTGCGGCACGCTCCAGCGGGGAACAGCCACTCCCGGGCGTACTGCTTCGCCCCCTCGTGATAGGGCAGGTCGTCGAACCGGAGGCGCACCTGGACGCCGCTCTCCAGCGCAATCTCGGCCGCGTGTCCCAGCACCCCGAAACCGGTCACGTCGGTGACGCACCGCACGCCAGCCCCCTTGAGCGACTGCGCCGCTTGGCGGTTGAGCACCTTCATCGCCGCCACCGCGCCCGCGACGTGCGCCGCTTCGGCCGCCTCGCCCGCAGCCGCGGTGGTGATGATCCCGACTCCCAGTGGTTTGCTGAGAACCAGCACGTCCCCCGGACGGGCGGCGGCGTTGGTGGTCAACTCGGCCGGTGGAACCATCCCGACAACGCTCAACCCGTACTTCGGTTCGTTGTCATCGATTGTGTGTCCGCCGGCGATGACGCCTCCGGCCGCCGCCACGGCGTCGGCGCCGCCGCGCAGGAGGTCGGCGACGACCCCGTCAGGCAGCTCCGGCGGCAGCGCCAGCAGATTCAGCGCAAGGAGGATCTCGCCCCCCATGGCGTACACGTCGCTCATCGCGTTCGCGGCGGCTATGTAGCCAAAGTCGTAGGGGTCGTCGACGATAGGCGGGATGAAGTCGGCCGTGCAGAGCAACACCCGGTCGTCGTCCAGACGATAGGCAGCGGCGTCGTCCGGGTGGCCCAGACCGACCAGCAACTCGGGGTGCTCCGCAGCGGGGAAGCGCGCCTGTAGCGGGCGCAGGACCTGCGCCAGGGCATCGGGTGCCCGCTTGGCCGCTCACCCAGCCGCACGGGTCATTTGCGTTAGCCGTAGCTTCTCTTCTTTGTGCATTGTGGACCTGTCTGACCGATCGGGCTGATCCGACGGATGATGTCCTGCGAAGACGCGTTGTCAATCCGAGCCGCGCCGTGAGGGAGCGCGTGAGCCGTCGGCGTCGCGGACCAAGTCAGCTTGTCACGCGCTCCCTCACGGGCGCGGCTCGGATTGACAGCGCCTTCTCCGTTGGAGTGCTCAAGCGAAACGCGAACACGGAGGATCCCTATCAAGGAGACAATACAGTGCCCGCTCCCGCCAGTGCCTCCACGATCTCAAGCATGTTCGACGCCTCACCCACGGCGAGCCTGTCCTCAACGTTGAAGTGCTTCAGGCAAGTGCTGCACACCAACACGCGGGTGCCGGCCGCTTCCAGGGCCCGCAACGGCTCGACCGTCTCGGCTTCCCCGACGGCCAACAGCGCGCCCGTGTTGAGGCACGCGACTGCGCTCGGGGGGCGGTCGGCCTTCGCCAGCGTTTCCAGAAAGGTGCGCATGAGGAGCTGCCCCAGGTCCACGGCGCCGCTGCCCAACTCGTCGGAGCCCAACAGCACCGCAAGCGGGCCGGAAGACCCGGAGACCGAGGTCAGCGGACGTGGCTCCACCTCGGCGACGCCCTCTCCGCGCTGAATCGTCAGGTAGAAGTCGCCGTCGCGCTCCTCCGTGTCCACAGTACACCCCTTGGATTCCGCCATCCGCGACACGTTGTTCCTGGAGATCTCGTTGTCGACGATAGTCACTACCACGTTGCTCTCGGTCAGCGCCGCCCGGGTCTCAATCACTGGTTTCGGGCACGCGAGTCCGCGGGCGTCCACAGTCCTCGGCATCCTTGCACGACCTCCAAGCGAATGTCATGAAGTGCTCTATTATAGCCTGCCGCGAGCCTCCACCCCGGGTTGCCCCGATTCCGTTCGGTCGCCTATAATGGCTGCCAGTCCAACTGGGGGCAAGGAGTCCTTGATGACTGTGTGTGCAATGCTGTTCACTCTCCTGTCGATGGGTCTCCGTGCGAGTGCTGCCCCGGCCGAGGCCGTGTGGCGGCAAGGCTTTGACACACCGCGATCGGTTGCTGCAAACTGGCGGGACAGTGCGTCGCCGCCGTTGGCCAACTGGCGGGTGCTCGGGGAAGTCGACGGGCGAACCGGCGTCCTGATCGGCTCCGGTGTCAAACAGCAGTCTTCGTTCCTTTCGCTACCCGTCCCGCTGCCCGGAGACTGCTTCGCGCTCACCGTTCGCGCCCGCGCCCAGTCGGAAGGCACCCTCCGCGGTCTCACCTTCGGGCTGTCTCAGGGCGACCCGCAAGAGATGGGGAACCGAGTCTGTCAAGCCGGTCTGCAGGCTTCAGGCCACTTCGCGGTGTTCGGCGGCGTCAAGTGGGTGGCCGTGGCGCCCTACACTCCGGGCGCCTGGGTAGAGATGCGGCTGGTGTGCGATGTGCGCTCCAAGACCATGGACGTGTACCTCGACGATCGGAAGGTCAACCAGTGGGCGCTCAACCAGTGGAACCACCTCCGCCCGGACACGGTGTTCCTCAACGACTTCGCCCCGGACGGTGACGGCGCCGAGATCGCGGTGGACGAGATCACCGTCGAGCCGACACCGCAACTGGCTCCGCCGGGGAGCGTGCGACTCGACATCCGGTCGGCTACCGAAACCGCGCTTGAGTGGAGCCCCCTCGCCGGCGAAGCGGCCAACGAGGTCCGCGTCTACCGGGACGGCGAGTTGATCGCCACTGAGCCCGCGGGTCGCGGACTGCACGTCGACCGCGACCTGCAGCCCGTCACCTGGCACGAATACTCCCTCGCCGCCGTACTGCCCGACGGCCGCGAGGGTCTCCGAAGCTGGCCCATCGCGGCACTGACCCGGCCTGCCAACGAACCTCGGCAAGGTGCGGCCGCAGAGTACGACGTCGTTGTCGTGGGTGCTACCCCCAGCGGCATAGCGGCAGCCATCGCCGCAGCGCGACTGGGCAGTCGCGTGGCGCTGGTTTCCCCGGAGCTGTGGATCGGCGGCATGATGACAGGCGGTCTTAGCCGGACGGACTTCGGCCGCAAGGAGGCCTGCGGCGGCCTGTTCCGGGAGTTCATGGATGCCGTGTACGAGCACTACGTGACCGCCTATGGAGACGAGTCACCGCAGGTGAAGGCGTGTCGCGAAGGCTTCTACTTCGAGCCGAAGCTGGCGCGCGAGATCTTCACGAAGTGGCTGAGCGGCTACCCCAACCTCACGCTGTTCCGCCAGCACCTGCTCCGCGGCGCGACGATGAAGAACGGCGCCCTGACGGGCATCCTGGTCTTCGACAAACGCCGGTTCGTCAGGAAGCAACTGCGCGCCAAGGCGTTCATCGACGCCACTTACGAAGGCGACCTCGCGGCCTTCACTGGCGCGGCCTATCACGTCGGGCGCGAGCGCAGAAACCAGTTCGACGAGTCCCTCGCAGGCGTGCTGTACTGGGACGTGTGGAAGCGGAAGATCGTTAGCGGCACCGGCGAGGGCGACAAGAAGGTGCAAGCCTACAACTACCGCCTGTGCCTGACCAATCTCCCCGAGAACCGTATCGCCCCTCCCCCACCCCACCAGTATGACCGCGACCGGTATGTGACGCTGATCGGCGACATCGAGAACGGCAAGCTGAAGGCGCTCGGATTCGCGCTGAGCATCCTGCCGCTCCCCAACGACAAGTACGACGCCAACAACCACCCCCAGGGAAACCCCTCGTCGGACTTCATCGGCGGCAACTTCGCCTTCCCGGAGGCAACCTACGAGGAACGGGAGAAGTCGATCCGGGCCCACACCGACCACGTTCTCGGGCTGCTCTACTTCCTTCAGCACGACGCAGACGTACCGGACGCCTTCCGCAAGGAAGCGCGGACGTGGGGCTTCCCCCGCGACGAGTTCACCGACAACGGCAACTT
Source organism: Armatimonadetes bacterium CG06_land_8_20_14_3_00_66_21 (assembly GCA_002779825.1). Taxonomy (GTDB): domain Bacteria; phylum Armatimonadota; class Abditibacteriia; order CG2-30-66-41; family CG2-30-66-41; genus CG2-30-66-41. Next base: position 29,956 of record PEVN01000148.1, read on the forward strand.
CCCCACCCAGCTCTACATCCGCGAGGCCCGCCGGATCGTCGGCGACTACGTGTTCACCCAGAACGACGCCCAGATCGCGCCGGGCGATCAGCGCCCTCCGCTGCATCACGACAGCGTCGCTGTGGGCGCCTACTCACTGGATTCCCACGCCACCACCGCCCCCAGGCCCGAGACGCCATACGAGTTGGAGGGCTTCTTCTACACCAAAGCCGATCCGTACCAAATCCCCTATCGCTGTCTGCTGCCAAAGGGCATCACCGGGCTGCTGGTCTCCGGATGCGTCTCCTCCACGCACATCGGGTACGGCACGCTGCGCATGGAACCGGTGTTCGTCGCCATGGGGCAGGCTGCCGGCACGGCCTGCGCGCTCGCGACCACAGACCACGTCACGACGCGGACGCTGAACGTATCCAAGCTCCAACGGCAACTGATCGACCACGGGCAGGTCATCACTCTCTTCGAGGACGTAACACCCGCCCATCCGCACTTCGCCGCGTTGCAGTACTTCGGCACACGGGGCTTCTTCCCGGGCTACAAGGCCGAGGCAGACAGCCTGGTGACGCGAGAGGCCGCTGCGCAGTGGCTGTGGACCTGGCTCAAGGAGCGCCGCCCGAAGCTGCGAAAGGACGTCTCCGGGGGGCCGCACTACGCAGACGTGCCCGCCGCCCACACGAACTACGCCGCCATTGAGTCGCTGCGAGCTCTCGGCGTTTGCCCGGAGCGCACCTTCCGGCCGGACGATCCCCTGCGGACGGATGAGTTGGCCCGCTGGCTACGGGCGTTCGCCCCCAAGACCCGGGTGGCCGGCGACCCCGAGGCAACGGTCACTCGCGGGGCGCTGTGCGAGCTGTTGTACCGGTGGTAGGCACCTCGCAGCGTTTCCGCGCGCCGCAAGGTGGTCAGCCAGGCGGGAGCGAACTTACAAGGCCGCGTGACCGCTGTGATTGAGGGAGGAGACAGCCTCATGGAAGAGACTAGAGTTGCATTCATCGGCGCTGGCGGCAATGCCAGCGGGCACATGAAACGAGTCAAGGAAGTTGACGGCGCAACCATCGTCGCCATCTGCGACGTGGCGGAAGACCGGGCGCAGGCCGCCGCCGCCGAGATGGGCGCTTCAGCGTGGTACGCAGATCACCACGCCCTTCTCGACAAGGAGGACTTCGACGCCCTGTACATCAGCGTGCCGCCCTTCGCCCACACCGATGCCGAGATCCTGGCGGCTCAGAAGGGCGCTGCGCTCTTCGTTGAGAAGCCGGTTGTGCTCGACATGGAGAAGGGCATCGAGATCCTCGAAGTCATCGAGAAGGCCGGCGTGGTCTCGTGCGTCGGCTACCAGCTTCGCTACCTGGATGCCGCGCAGCGGGTGAAGCAGTACCTGTCCGACAAGACCGTCGCCATGGTCTCTCATCACCGCTGGGGCGGGCTGCCCGGCACCGCGTGGTGGCGCGTCATGGAGCAGTCCGGCGGGCAGTTGGTCGAGCAGACCACCCACGGCGTCGACATGATGCGCTATGTTCTCGGCGACATCGTCGAGGTGTACGCCAAGTACGCAACGAGAACGATGGCGGACGTGGAGAACCTCACCATTCCTGACTCTCAAGAGGTGCTGCTGGAGTTCGACACAGGCGCGCTCGGCCTCGTCTCCACTGCCTGTATGGGCGGCGGCAAGAGCGACATGTCGTTCCTGCTGAGAGACGGCACGTTGGAGTTCGGCTACACCAACTACAAGATCTCCCCAGACCCCGGCGGTGAGTACGCCGAGCCGCTGGCGGAGACCGCGTCCATCGACGACGTCTTCATTGAGGCTGTCCGCGCCAAAGACCAGTCCAAGATCCTGTCGTCGTACCGCGACGGGCTGAAGACCTGCGATGTAACGCTCGCCGCGAATAGGTCGGCAACGCTGAATCGGCCGGTGCGGCCGTACTTCGCGGACAACTACTGACGCTTACCCCACCCCCGAGCCGCGACCACACGGGAGAAACACCTCCATGGCAGACCAGACACTGCGAATCGGGCTCATCGGCTGCGGCGGCATTGCCCCCACCCACCTCCAGTGCTACCAGGCAAACGAACGCGCGAAGGTTGTCGCGGTGGCCGACCTCAATGAGGCTGCGGCGGCGGCCCTCGCCGAGAAGGCGGGGGCGACTCCGTATGCCGACTACAGGCAGATGCTCGCCAAGGAGCAGCTTGACGCCGTCGGGCTGCTAACGCCGCCGGCGACCCATCGGGCCCTCGCGGCCGATGTGTGCGACGTGGGGCTGCACCTCTTCTCCGAGAAGCCTCTTGCCAGCACCGCCGACGACGCTCGGGCAATGGCCGACGCCGCGGCGGCGGCGGGCAAGCTGCTGCTTGTGGCGCAGTGCCACCGCTTCCACGAACCGGTGCGGCGCGCGAAGGCGCACATTGCGGCCGGCGACCTCGGGGAACTCTCGACGTACCGGAACCGCTTCGGCTACCTGGCCGGCAAGCCAGACGACCGAACTCGCGGCCGCGGCGGCATCCTGCTGGACAACGGGTCGCACTCCAGCTACCTGTTTCGCTACCTCGTCGGCGAGGTAGCTTCGGCCTTCGGGTGGGCGCCAGCAGACCAACTCGCCCAGATCGAGGACCTGTGCGTTTGCACCATGCTCCTACAGGCCGAGAACGGCATCGGCGGCATTGTCGAGCTGGACGGCGCCGCTACGCCTTGCCCCAACGCCATCGAGGTGTTCGGGACAGCCGGCAGCGTCACTGTCGACTACGGCGGCGGCCCCAGCCTGTTCCGCCCGGCCCAGGACGACCCCGTTTCGCTGGACGACCCGTCGCTCTCCGGCAGCCACCGGTTCCAGAGGGAAGTCGATCACTTCGTGGCTTGCGTGTTGGACGGCGAGCAGCCAGAGATCAGCGCGGAGGAAGGTGTCGCGGATCTGCGAGTGCTTGAGGCGGCATACAAGGCGATGGGGACGGGCCACGCAGAAGTCGTTGGGTCGTGAGCTGGCGTTGGGGGGCTGTCAGGCGACGGCATTCTCAGTTTGGCCGATGACCCGCCGAATCTGTGCGCGGGAAATGTCGGACGGGTCCGCCTTGCAGTAGATCGTCACCAGTACCACGCGAGCCGGGGTTGGTGCCCAGTAGACCATCCGGTACCCCGAGCGCTTCCCTCTGTGGATGTCGGTGTTCTGGATTCGCACTTTGTAGACCCGCCGCCCCACTCCAGGTACCTGATCCCCTGGCAGTGCGCCGTTCCCGAGGTCGGCGATCACAGGCTCAACATTCGACCGAATACTGCGGTACTTCCGGGCCAGACCGCCGAGGTTACGCCGGAACTCGGGCGTGTACTCGACCTTCACGCGTTCACCCGGTCGTGTTGTCACCGAGGTTCTCCCACAGGTCCGCGATCGGGTGAGTCTCACCGGAAACCGCTTCGGCCCAGCCCCGCCGGAAGCTCTCTTCGGCGGGTGCGAGAGACACGGTATCCCGGAAGAGGCGGACCATCGCGAGCAGGTTCGGCAGGAACTCGGGGGGCACGAGCCGAATCTCTGTCGCGAGCTGGTCTTCGTACGTCGAGGCGTTCCTTGTCATCTGCCGAGCTCCAAAGGGTTGAGGCGGTACCCCACGATTCTAACACATGACGCGCGCAGCTTCTGCCGCCGCCACCCCGGTCCTTCTCCGTGCGCTCCGCGTCTGAGTGGTTCGGTGACCGACGTTTACTTGGCTGCCTCCAGCTTCAAGTTATCCAGATAGAACACCGCCGTGTCAGTCGCCAGGCTGATGAAGCCGAACCACTGCAGCCGGCGGAACTCCTTGTGACCGAACGGGAGTTGCTCGAACTTGCACGGCTGCCCACCCTCGAGGGTAACGGTCAGGTCGTACGTTCCCGCGGCCGCCTTGCCAACGGGGCAGACGAACTCGAAGTGGACCCATTTCCCGGCGGGTACGTTCATCAAGGTCTTCCCGCCGGCCGTCAAGTCGCCGCTCTTTTCGACGCGGATTGAGGGGCCGACTCGGTACGGGTTTGAGGCGTCGCGCCATTCGTTCCACCCGAGGGCGCCTGCTTCGACGCGCAGGTCGTAGCTGGCGCGAACGGTTCCCCGGGCGAACTTGCATTGGTAGTACAGGTGGGGTTGCCATTCGCGAGACAACCCGGGTGCGTCGGTGAACTTCAGGCTATGCTTGCCGCTGGCTGCCGTCTCGTCGGTCACCCGAATGGAGGCCTCGTTCTCTTCTCCATTGGTTCGGGCGTTGGCGGCTGGCTGCCCGGCGGCAGTCGCCTCGAAATCGTCAGCAATCGGCTCGGCGCCGGCGGTCGGCGGGAACGCAAAGGGCTCGCGAGCGATCTTCCGTGGCGCTTCTACCCACTCCGGTTCGCCGTAGAGTCCCCCGGCGCTCAGGTCGAACGGCTCGAAGCCCAGCTTGAGCGCGGGAGAGCCTTCCTTCAGCCGGAAGTCGTGATTCTGCGCGTCGACAAAGAGCGGGTCGGCGACCACGCCGTGCACATCCTTGCCCTTCGCCTGCCACTCAGCGAAATCCATGCCCAGGAACTCAGGTTCGTCGCCCGAGATGTCCCAGTACAGGTTGCTGTCCAGCTTGAACCTGTCGGCATCCAGCTTGCCCCCGACAGGCTCGTGGTTGTTGGTCAGCACGAGGTTCCGTTCGAACGTCAGCGTGTTGGGCAAGTCGCCGCGTGAGCTCTTGACGTTATCCTCGACGGCGAACCCGAAGATGTTGTTGCGGACGACGTTGTTCTGTCCGTAATGCTGGTGAAAGCCGCCGCTCTTCGTGTTGTAGGCGACGTTCTTCTCCAACAGCATGCCGGAGCTTCCTTCGTCGGTGTACAGCCCCCAGCCGCCGTAGGAGTAGGACGACACGTCATGGATGACGTTGAATCGCTCAACCGACTCCGGCGACACGCCCAGAGAGTAGATGCCGCCCATGTCGCTCAGCACGCCCTTGCCGAGGTCGTGGATGTGGTTGTACTCGAAGAGGTTGTGGTTCGCCGTTGTGGCAGCGTAGCCCCAGCTCCACCCAACGGAGCAGCCGCTGTAGTAGAAGTCGCAGATCTCATTGTGCGAGACAGTGTTGTAGCTGCTCCGGCCGATCCACACCCCGATGCCCGCTCGGAACACATGCCCGCCGTCGTGGATGAAGCAGTTGTCCACCACGTTGCGCTCGGCCTGGCGCTCCGGCTCCTGCGGCAGCGCAGTCTCACCAACCCGCACGCCGCCGGCGCCGAGATCGTGAAGGTGGCAATGCACGACGCGGTTGTCCTTGCAGCCCTCGCCGAGGATCAGCCCGTACTCGCCAACATGGGCGATCTCGCAGTTCTCGAAGGCGACATTGCGGGCACCGTTGGCGACCACGGCCGCGCGGGTGTGCACGGCCGCCTGTCCGTCCAGGACAGCGTCCTTCGCGCTCTGCCAGTCGGCGTTCTGGAACGACAACCCGCGCAGTAGCAGGTGCGCAATTTGCAGGCCCAACTCCGCTTCGCCCTGGATCTCAACCAGACGCGTCAGCCGCGGCGCGACGACCTGCGCCTTCGTCATGTCTTCACCCGGCAGCGGCCAGTAGTACAGTGTGCCGGTCTTCCGTTCCAGGTACCACTCGCCGGGCTGGTCCAACGCCTCCCGGTAGTTCTCCAGGTGGTACCGCTCGTTGCCTTCCCACCACCCCACCGGCCAGCCCGTCGCGTTCGTGAAGCGAACGGTTCGCTCCTTCTCGTTCAGCTCCTTGATCCAGTGAAGCGACGCCGTCCACGAGTGATACAGCACCACGTTCACATCGTCGAGTTCGTCCCAGCGCTCCACGTCGCCCTCCGCGTACCGGAACCCAAGCCGCATCTCCGGCGTCGCCTTGGACCGATCTCGGATCAGCGGCACCAGCGTTCCGGCAATACGCAGATAGCCCTCGTTCGGCGTCCGCGCCCGCGTTCGGCGCTGGCCGTTGACGAAGAGCTGGTGGAAGTACCAATTGCCAGCCTTCACCTCGGGCACCACGGCAGTCCACAGCTCACCCTCGCCCTTCTTCCAGCCGGTGATCGCGCTGCCGCCGCTGAAGACGGGCATCTCGCCGGGGTACGCGGCGTAGGTGACCGGCGCGTTCTCGGCGCCGGAGTCCTGCGGGCCGAAGCGGAGCGGCTCAGCCAACTCGTAGACCCCGCCCCGGATCAAGACGGTGACCGCGCGTTCCAGTGCCGCCCCACGCGCTTCACGCACGGCCTGCTGCGCTCGCCCCAACGTTGCGAAGGGGCCGTCGTTTGCAGCGGCGTTGGGTGCGGCAAGCGTGCCGGACCACGTGTCATTGCCCGCAAGGGATACGTAGAAGTCGCCCGCTGGCGGTTCCGCGGCCACCAGTGGACAGGTAGCAGCAATAAACACGACAATGAGAGAGAACATGAGTAGGACCTCCATGGTCGGAAACCTCGTCAACTGGTTCGGCCCCGAATGGGTGGACCCTGCCGGCGACGCGCTGAGCTGACAGGTCAGCGACCTGTCCTCCGGAACTCAACGCGGTCGATGTGCGCGTTGCGGTCGTACGGGACGACCTGCCGGTCGTTGGTGAACTCGAGCCGTAGCGTGAGGTCGCCCTCAGGCAGGTCGAGCTCCCCTACCCGATGGGGCTGGAAGGAGTCGCTGCGGAGTTCGACCGTGCCCTGCTGTTGGCCGTTGACCAGCACCTCGAGGATCGGGTACTCGTTCTCCACCGGCGTTCCCCAGCCGACGACGTCGACCAGGTAGCGGCCGGTCTTCGCCACCTGCACCTTCCCTTCCGCGCCGCCACTCGTGCCCAGGTACAGCTCTGTGCCCTGGACGCGGTTCCACTCTCGCTCGGGGACGATGGTCATGGACTCGCCTTCCACGATGCTCGCGCTACTGACCGAGAAGGTGGCACCCAGACCGGTCAGCAGACCCGTCAGCGCACGCAGCCCGCGGGAACCGGCATGGGGCGAGTCGTCCCAGCGGAGGCAGTCGATCAGCACGCGACCATTGCCGGCCGGGAATGACACCACCGCCGCCGGTGAGGTGAGCACTTCGACTCCCTCGACGCGCGGCGCCGGCTGGAGGGTCAGTTCGCGGACGTACAGGTTGCGGTCCTGCCCGTCGAGGTTGGCGTCGTTGACGAACGCGAGCGACACTCGGTGCTCGCCGGCGGGCGCGTCCACCGAGACCGCGTAGTCGCGGAACTCGCCGCCAGACAAAGCCATCGTCCCGCATGCCTGCCCGTCGATCCGCACTTCTGCCACGGGATACTTCCCCCCGGCCGGTGACCCGCCCAGGCTGCCGCCGATCAGCAACGGACCTCCCTTGCCGAGGTCCACCGTCGCCTCCGCCTCGCCAGCGGTGGCGCAGATGATCTGGTCGCCCCGCAGCTCGACGATCTGACCCACGGGATTCAGTTGCGCCGCCGGGACCACTTTGGCTTTCGCGCGATCTGTGGCAGGCGCCAGTGCCGTGTCGATCATGTCGCTGGCGGCCGGGAGTGGGCTGTAACTGGCGCTGAGGTCCAGCCAGTACAGGTCCTCGCGGAGGACGTGCTCGGCCAACGGCGACGTGCCGACGCGGCTGACCGGGCCGGCCGCGGGGGCGAAGGAGAGACCGAGCGACGTGGGCAGGAACTGACCGGCCGTGGCTGCCGTCGGCCGATGCAGGTACAGCGTGCCGCCTTCCTCCACTGCCGACCGGGCCAACGAAACAGCGTCGGCGGGCAAGTCGCCGGAGGCGAACAGAATCTCCCGGGTTGGCTCAGGGGCACCCGCTGCCTGCAACACGCGCGTTCGCTCCAGCACGGTGCGAACATTGTCTGGTGCCGACAGCACGCGCAGGCGCTTCTGCTGCTGTGGATGGTCGGCGGCGTAGCGGATCAGGTTATTCAGCAGATGCCTGGCCGCCGGTTCGCTATCGGCCTTCTCGACGAGCCGAAGCTGGGACAATAGAATAGTCCCCGCTCCTGCCGGGTACTCGATGAGCGGCGCCGTCTGGAGACCGTCCTTGCTCCCCGTAAACACGAGTGCGCGTCCGCCGACGGGGCGTGACGGCTCCCGTACCGCGACGCCGTGTTCGCCATCGCCAGCCCACCAACGGAGGTCTGCGGAAGTCAGCCCGGACAGCGCCGGATGGCCTTCCGTGGTGGCGAAGCACATCGTCGGGTTGCGGTCGGTCAGGTTCGTCGGGAACAACCCGGTTGGGTACGTAGTCTGGGCCAGCACGAGTACCGTGCCACCCCGGTCAAGAAAGCCAGCGAGTTCCGTCGTGTCCGACTGCTCGTCGCCAATGACCGGGGTGGGGCGCTCGGGCACAGCGAAGGCCCCGTCGCCGACGACGAGTAGCTTCGCGTCCGGAGGTAGGTCGGACAGGTTGGCAACCTGTCGCCACGAAGCACCAAAGAGCTTTCCGGTTGTCCCCGTGGGGTCGAAAAGGACAGCGTCTTTGGGCGCAACGGCGAGCGGCTCCCGGGGCCAGATCGTGCAGTCCAGCTTCTGTTCGTACACACCGTCCTGTCCGCGAACCAGGGAGAGCGTGAGGGTGGCGCCGGTTCGCTCTGTAGCCGCTGGCGCGTCGATCGCGTACTCAAGCTCCTTGAATTGGCAGGGAGGCAACTTGACGGGGACGCGCCCCGTTGCCGTAGGCTGTCCCGCAACGCCGAATGTCCACACGAACTCCAGCGCCGCGTCGGCGAAGCTGTCGTTGAAGACGCGCACGTGGCGCGTCACGTGGTCGTCGGCAAAGAACCGCGTGTTCAGCTCCAGCGGGAACGCCGCCAGCGGCGCCATGGCGTCGCGCTGCGCGGCGTAGAGCGGGTTCTGGTCGAAGTCCAGCGGACCGCCTTCAGCCATCGTCCAAGGGCTGAGGCCGCTTGCCCGGTAGTAGCGATATGCCTGCGTCTGCAGCCGCCAGGCTTCGGCTTTGGACAGTTGGTGATAGCGCTGCGGACTGGCGTAGGCTTCGTCGCCAAAGAACACGGTGCCAAGGGCAGGCGTGTTGTCAGGGCACCACAGGTACTCGCCGAGGTAGATCGGCTTGTCGCGCTTCCAGGTCCACTGCTTGCCATCGCCCGGTTCGTACCAGTGCGTGCGCCGAATGGGCTTGTCCATCCAGTACGCGGCGTCAGGGTAGGCGTAGACGCTGGGTAGCTCCCACGGGTAGTGAATGCCGATGACATCCACGCTGCCGAACGGATCGCCGTCGCTCTCCAACATCACTGGCTGCGTTGGCGCAAGCGTCCTGGCGAACTGCACCAAGTCGGCGAGTTGCTGCGTCGCGAACTCGTTCTTCTCGTTCTGGCAGCCGCCGTACAGCTCGTTCTCCAGGCTCCACAGGGCCACGCTGGCGTGGTTGCCAAGGGTGCGGATCATGCTCTCGACGTGGGTCCGGTAGTTGGTCCAGAACGCCGGGTCGTTGAGCCGGTAGGAGCAGTCGTCGTTCCACACGGCGCCCTCGGGGATCATCAGCAGCCCGACCTCGTCCGCCACTTCGTAGAACAGCTCCGGCCACGGCTGGGTATGGGTGCGGAAGCAGAACACGTTCGCGGCCTTGACCTCGCGCCAGTAGTCAGCGATCTCCTCGCGGGTGCGCAAGCTCATCGGCCAGTTCGAGGACGACCGCAGCAGAACCGGCACGCCGTTGAAATAGAACTGCGGTCCCTCACACCACAACTGACGCCAGCCGAAGCGCTGCCGGTAGACATCGACCGGCTTCCCGTTGCGTTGCACGGTCAGTTCCAGTGTGTGCAGGTAGGGATCGTCGGGCGACCAGAGGTGCAGATCCGCTGGCGCGGCAAGCTCAACCGTCACCGTGCCCTTAGTCTCGACCTCAGCCGCTTTGGGTTGTAGCCGGAGCATAGTCTTCCCCGCAGTGTCGAGCACCTGTCCGGACACAAACACACTGCCAGCAGCGGACTCGCTCGCAACCTCGGCAACCACCTCAAGCCGCTGCTCCTTCACGACGGCACGGATTGACGCATGCGCGACGCGCATCGGTGGCACGTACTGCAGCGCGACGCGGTCCCACAGCCCGAAGTCGCCAAAGCGTCCTCCGAGGGGCGCCAGGAGTCGGTCTTTCGGCGCCTCCCGCGCGCCGTGGAAGTCGTTGGGGATGTCTACTTGCTCTCCGGGCGAGAAGACCCCGGTCCAATCGCGGCAGTGCACCCGCAACGTGTTCGGCTTGCCCGACAACAAGGCACCGGCTGCATCCAGCTCAAACGCGTCGTAGCCGCCAAAGTGTCCGCCGATCTCCCGCCCGTTGAGCCACACGCGGGAGTTGTACTTGGCCCCGCCGAAGTGCAGCAACGCCCGCCACCCCGCCGGCAACGGCGGCGCGTCGAAGTCCTTCTCGTACCACGCCGACTGGTACTGGCCGGTGGCGAAGGTGTGGGGAAGACCAACGGTCTGCCACTGGTCGCCCGGGGCGCCCTCGGGAGTGTCGACCTTCTGGGTGCGCCAACCCTCGTTGAGTGGCAGCGATTGGCGCTGCTGCGCCGAAGCCAGCCCCGAGGTTGCCACGAGCACGACGAGCGACGTCATCCAAACCATGCTTACTCCTCCAGAGAGCCGGGCACCCGCGTCAACTCCTCAGCCACTCCACGCTTATCCCGATCACTTGCTTCGTCCACTCCGCCGTATAGAAGTTGTGCGGCGCGCCCTTGATCCAGTGTGCGTCGTGCCTGACATCGTGATCGTCCAACCACTTCCCAAAGAACGCACATGAGTCTGCGGCCTCCGGGTCCTGGGTGCCGTAGATTGTGAGGCACCGGCCCCGGAATCGCTGGAAGTCCTTCAGGATGTCGCGGCGCGAGGTCTTGCGCTCCTTCTCCCCGTCCCCGCCTTCCTTGTCCTTTGCCAGCGTCTGCACGGCGCCGCTCACGTTGGCGCGGCCGGACAGCAGCTTCTTCCAGGCGTCGGCGCTGAACGCCTTCTTCAGATACTGCCTCCGCAGCGCCGCCTTGCCCCGGTCCTTCTTCCCGTGTGCTGCTGCCTTGTGCTCCATGAAGGGCAGTAGCGACCAAGCAATGAGCGCCTCGGTCTCGTCCGGCATCAGCGAGGCGGCGCCGATCGACACGTTGGCGCCCGAGCAGAGCCCCAGGAAGGTGAGGCGCCGGATGCCGTGGTGCTCCTTGAGCCACAGAACGGCCGCGAGGGTGTCCTCGATCATGCCGTCCAGGGAAGCGGCCGTCGGGTCGCCCTGCGAATCGCCTCTGCCCCGGAAGTCAAACCGGAGGCAGGTAAGGCCGCCCGCCGCCAACGCTTGGGAAGCCTCAAACAGGATCCGTTGTGGGCCGTATCGCGCGCCTCCCCATCCGCCGAGGAGAATCACCCCGCGGTCGGAGCCTTCGGCGACGTGCACGGTCCCGATCAGCGTTTCGCCCTGACTGGTGAAGGAGACGGGCAGGACTTGTGGTTTGCTCACTGTAGTCCTCCCAACAGCAACTCAGCCGCGGCGTTCACAAGCTCATCGTAGCCCGCGGGGGTGTGCGCGTTCCAGAACGGCTGGGCCACGGCGCACGTCACCGGAATGCCGTCTTCGCCCCACGCCTTCAGCAGCTTCTGGATGTCGAGAGTCAACCTGTCGTTGAAGGAGCACTGGAACACGCGCACATCGGGCGGTCTGGTCAGCTTGGTCAGGTCGAGCTTCGCCAGCTCGTCGAACAGCGTCTCCGACAGGACCTGCCCCTCGACCTCAGTGGGACCCCCCGCCGGGCGTTCGGCTGCATCCGTGAGGGAGTCCTGAATGAGCCGGCGCTTGCGGGCGGCAGACAGGTAGGAGCTGCCGCTGGCGACGGGGTTCCAGAGAAGCAGTCGCTCCGTGGCCGACGGGCGGTGGTTCGCGTACCAGGCTGCGAGCAACCCGCCCAAACGGCACCCCGCCAGGTACAGCGGCGCCGTTCCCGCGCGCTCCCGCAAGAAGGCGACTGCCGCCTCCAGATCATCGCACCACCCCGCAAGCGACGCCTCCGCCAGAGAGCCCTCGCTGTTGCCACACCCATACAGGTCGGGGTGAAGCGCGCCGATGCCACGACTCGCCAATCCGCTGCAGAACTCCGCCATTGCCCGCTGCGCGGATCGGCGTTCCTCGAACATTGGTGGCAGCACCATCACGCCAGCAGGAGGCTCAGCGTCGGGCGCGTAGTAGACGCCGAGGCGCCCGGGCGAATAGCAGCAAGGTTCACAAGCTCGGGTAAGCAAGGCGGACTCCTGGGGATTTCAGCTTGCAGATTGTGCGGGCGGCGGAGCGGCGGAGTGGCGGGGTAGTTCAGCACTCCACTGCTCCACCGGTCCGCCCGCTACCGCTTCCGATACACGACCAGCACGTTTGCGCCGAAGCTGCCGGCGCGGACGTGCCTGCGGAGGAGACGCTCCAAGGCGGCGGTGCGGCGGAGGCCGCACCACTGAATGGCCCTGCGCTCCAGTTCGTCGAAGCCGCACGAGTTGGCGACGGCTCGCCACCAGTTGGGGTACTCGAAGTGGCGGATGCGGTTGTTGGGGCGGAGCCACGTGCCCAGCCCGCGCCGCCGCAGCCGTAGCAACAGCGGATGAGGCATGCTCGCCGCCAGCAATCCACCGGGTCTGAGCAGCTTGGCGGCGTGTCGGAAGGCGGTCTCCGGTCGCCGCAGGTAGTGCAGAAACGCCGTCGCCAAGACGAGGTCACACGTCCCCCACGGCAAGTCCAACGAGTCCAGCGAACCCTCCAGATCCGCGATCAGCCGGCAAAAGCGCGGGTGCTTGAAGGCTGGCTTCTCCGGCAGGTCATTGTAGTCCAGCAGCGTGATGCCAGTCACCCGCTCGAACCACGCACCGACAGCAGAGCGAAGGAGCAGAACCGGCATGGCCCCATCCGCACAGCCAAAGTCGACCACCTGGAGGTTCGTGTGCCCGGCGTACTGCCGCGCAACGAACTCCACCAACGCCTCGGCCTTCTGACTCCGTCGCGAGGTGAGGCTGCGGCCGTCGGCATAGCGGTCAACGCACCGGTCGCCTGGGTGCATGTCTGATGCGTGCCTTTCGAGAAGCGCCTGCGACATTTGGGACACCAATGATACCCCAAGCGGCAACTTGCCTCAGCCGCGGCGAGGAAGACGCGAGAGAGACGCGTCGACGGCAGGCCGGCCGTCGCGGCGACCCGACGCGCGCTCAACGAGACCGGAGGGGGTACAATCTACTGCGGGGCAAGTTGACCACGGAGGCAACAGGATGAATCACGACCTCAACCGACGGCAGTTTCTCGGCAGCACCGCTGCCCTTGGGGCAGGAATGACAGTGTTGGGCGCCGGCGCTGGTGCCGCCCAAAACGCGCCTGCCAAGTCCAGCGTGCTCAAGGCGACGCGCGGCGAGGCCACCAAGGAGAGGGTGGTCAGTGCACCCGTCATCCGCGAGATGGTCGACGCAGTAGTGATGAAGCTGTCCGGCAAGTCCACGCCGGCAGGAGCTTGGGCAACGTACGTCAAGCCCGACGACGTCGTCGGCATCAAGATCAACACACTGTTCGGCGTCGGGGCATGCACGCATCCGGAGGTGACGGACGCAGTCATCCAGGGCTGCAAAGCCGCGGGAGTGCCAGCCGACAAGATCATCGTGTGGGATATGCGTGACGGACACTTGCAGAAGAGCGGCTACGAGATCAACCGCGACCGGGGCGTCAAGTGCTACGGCGTGAACGACGAGTGGGAAGCAGAGCCGGTGGCCATTCACACCTGTCAAGGCCGACTGGCCAAGGTGCTCACCCGCACGTGCACTGCCCTGATCAACGTGCCAGTCCTCAAGAGCCACAGCGGGGCTGGCATCACCCTGTCGATGAAGAACCACTACGGCAGCTTCGATTGCCCGGGCAAATGCCATGACAACTTCTGCGACCCGTACATCGCGCACCTGAACGAGCTCGCACCGATCAAGGCGAAGACCCGTCTGATCGTCGCCGACGCGCTGACGCCCGTCGCGGAAGGCGGCCCGCAAGCGCGGGACCAGTTCACCTACGAGCAGAAGACGATCCTGGCGGCAACGGACACGGTGGCCATCGACTATGTAGCACTGAAGCTGCTCGACGCACAGCGCGCGAAGATGGACCTACCCTCGCTGGAGACCACCGGCAAAGCGAAGCATGTGCTGACTGCAGCCGAGATGGGGTTGGGGGTGGCAGACCTGGCGAAGATCGAGGTCGTGGAGGCGTAGCCCGACCACCTTCTGGAGTGGCAATCGACGACGATGCTCCCAGCCTTTGCCCTGCTCCTGCTTGCGGGAGCGGTCCATGGCGAGAACCCTCCCTCCGGCGACCTCGTGGTGTACGGCGCCACCCCGGCCGGTGTCATGGCTGCCGTCGCCGCGGCCCGGCAGGGCGATCAAGTCGCTCTGGTCGAGCCGTCCGCGCACGTCGGCGGGGTCGTCAGCGGCGGGCTTACCGTCAGCGATGTCGGGAAGGTAGAGACCGTCGGTGGCCTGGCGCGGGAGTTCTTCGACCGCGTCCTGAAACACTACACGGACACCTACGGCGAGGAGTCGCCGCAGGTCCGGGACTGCCGCAGTGGGACCCATTTCGAGCCGCACGTGGCCGAGGCTGTGTTCGAAGCGCTCCTCGCAGAACAGCCAGCCATTCATGTGTGGCGGCGGCACCGCCTCAATTCGGTCACGACGGACGGGGCGACGATCACCGGGCTGGTCGCCGATGATCTCGCCACTGACGAGCGGCGCACATTCGCCGGCAAGGTGTTCGTCGACGCTTCCTACACCGGCGATCTCATGGCCCTTGCGGGCGCCGCCTACCGGGTGGGGCGCGAGAGCCGCGAGGAGTATGGAGAGTCCCTCGCCGGCATGAACAGCGGCGGCCCGGAGCTGCACGGCCGCGGGGACCACCGCATTCAGGCGTTCAACTACCGCGTCTGTCTCACCGACCGTGCCGACAACCGCCTGCCGATCCCCAAGCCGGAGCCATACGATCCCGAGCTGTTCCCGGGGATGCGCAAGGCGATCACGGAAGGCAAGGTGGCTCGCTTCGACGAGCTGTTCCGCGGCTTGGAGCGATGGCGCGTGCCCAACGACAAGCTCGACGCCAACCTCGCCGACAATCCCGGCGCGAACTACGCATACCCGGAGGGAGACTGGGCAGTTCGCGCACGGATAGAGACAGACCAACGAACCTACTCGCTGAGCCTCCTGTACTTCCTCCAGAACGACCCGAGGCTCCCCGAGCCATTCCGGCGGTCCGCGCTCGAGTGGGGGCTGCCCAAAGACGAGTTCACCGACAACGGCGGCTTCCCCCACCAAGTGTACGTCCGCGAGGCTCGGCGGCTGATCGGTCGCTACGTCCTCCGCGAGCAAGACGTGACCGAGGAACGGCACAAACCGGATGGCGTCTGCCTGGGCAGCTACGGCATCGACTGCCACTCCGTGCAACGGCTGATGGGACCGAAGGGATGGACGCTGGAGGGCGGGACTGCGTCTCCCACCACCCCCTACGAGATCCCCTACCGCTGCCTGACACCGCACGCGCCAACCAACCTGCTGGTCCCCGTCTGCGTCTCCGCCACGCACGTCGCGTACTGCACCGTTCGCATGGAGCCGGTCTACATGATGCTGGGACACGCGGCGGGTCTCGCAGCCCATCTGGCCCTGCAGGGCAACGGCAGCGTGCAGGAAGTGGACGTTGAGCAACTGCGCCGTCTGCTTCGAGAACAGGGACAGCTTCTGGACGCACCCTTCGAGCCGCGCGTTGCCTTCACCTGGGCGCCCCAAGACCCAGTACCCGGTCAGGCCGTAGCTTTCGCGGTCCAGGAACTCGAAGTGAGGACGCCGTTGGTCAAGTTCTGGTGGGACTTCGACGGGGACGGCGTCGTGGACAGCCAGGAGCCCGCGCCGACCCACCCGTTCGCGAACCCAAGGCGCTACACGGTTACGTTGCTGACGGAAGACCAAGCCGGTGGGAAGTCTGGCTACCGGGTGGAGCAAGTGAGCGTCGGCGGGAGCAGCGACGGCGACGTGACCGTGGACGACGCCGACGAAGGCGCCACGCGAACCGCCGGTTGGCAGAAGTCTACTGCCCTCGGCTCCTTCTGCGGGCGGACCTACTACCACGACGAGAACAGCGGCAAGGGCCAGCTCGCCGCTCGGTTCCGGCCCAACCTGCCGCGGGCCGGAAGGTACCTGGTGTGCGTCGCCTACACCCCCAACCCGAACCGCGCGTCGAACGTCCCGATCACCATTTGTCACGCAGGTGAGGAGAGCACAATCAGCCTCGACCAACGGACCGGCCCCACGGTCTTCCCCTTCTTCCCGGTGGGCGAATACGCCTGCGACGCCGGCACCGACAACTACGTCCTGATCAGCAACACCGAGACCGACGGCTACGTGGTGGTCGACGCTGTGCGCTGGGTGTGGGTAGGGGCGAAGTAAGCGGGCAGCAGCGCGCGACGCTCAATCCGGCAGGGACGGCGGCCCTACTTCGACTCCCCCTTTTTCACCGTCTCCACCTCAATACGCACGCCCTTCTTCGTGTGGGCCTTGAGCAGCACCTGGAGGTCGCGCATGATAACGACCGTGGCCTCTCCTTTGCCGAATTCCTTGCGCCGCGCGTCGCTCAGCCGCAACACCCAGTCACGAGCCACCGCCTCCATGGCGGCTGCACCAGCAGTGGGCTGCACCTCGATGTACAGCGTGTCACCTGTGCAGCGAAGCGAGACTATGTTGGTGTAGGTGGCCCGGTGGGCAGCTTGGAAGGCTCGGATGAACGCGCCTTCCTTCTGACCTCCGCTCTGGACCCACCACCCGGAGGCGATCGCCAAGGCGAACAGGCCTACGAGCGCCCACGCTGCGGCTTTCCCGGCGTGATTCATTGGGTTCCTCCAATCCGTCCGTGCAGAACTGGGCGCTCTCAGGCCACCTACTTCGGCGGTCCTTCGGCCACCAAGCTGCATATTCCGTCGCGCCCATAGGCATGCCAGATGGGCTTGCCCTCGTACGCGAGAATGACCGTGACGGTCTGGCTCCCCAGGTTCTCCTGCCTAAACTTGCTGAAGCTCATTGCCAATGAGCGCGCGGCTGACCTCTCGTTCGCCACCTCCTGCCGCTGGATCACCCGGGCCGCCAGCGTCTCTTCGCTGCACTCGATGGACTCGATATAGTCCGTGCCGATCTGCGCAGTGAAGTGCTTCATAGCGTCCGCCACGAACTCGTCCTTCCTATCCTCCCCAACCTGAAGGTGCCAACTGAACCAGCCGGCCAGCACGAATAAGAAGGCAAGGACCCAGGGCGCATACCGATTGAGTTTCACTACTTAGGGCCTCAACTTGGTGCTCGCTGCCTGGTTGCAGCCCCGCAGACTGTCCGCTCACTGGGGCACGCCTCAGGCAGCAGTAGCGTAGAGTTTACCGCACAAAGCGCGGCACTGTGGAGGGGCCGTCGCCGAATCGTCCCTCGCGAGTCGCTCACCCCGGCGCGGGGGCGGCAAGCGGAGCAACCACCGGCGGGGCCGTTTCGGCTTCGGCCGCGTCAGCCTCTTCGTCCAAGAACTCGAAGAGAACACGCGACAGCTCGTCGGGAGTGGTCAGTCCTTTGGCAATCTTCACCAGCCCGTCATCCCGCAGCGTCCGCATCCTGTGCGTGACGGCCAGCCGGCGGATCTCCATCGTCGTGGCACCCGCAAAGATCGCCTTCCGGATCGGCTCGCTCATCACCAGCACTTCGTAGATGCCGAGCCGTCCCGCGAACCCCGTGTGCCCGCAATTGTTGCAGCCGACGCCGTGGTAGAACTTGATCTTGGCGGCGTCCGTGGGAGTCAGGCCGATGCGGTCCAAGTCGAGCGAAGAGGGTTCGTACGGCTCTCGGCAATGCTTGCAGATCGTCCGCACGAGGCGTTGCGCAAGGATTGCGATCACCGACGCCGCGATCAGGTAGGGCTCAACCTGCATGTCCACCAACCGCACCGGGGCGCTGCTGGCGTCGTTCGTATGGAGCGTGCTCAGCACCAGGTGTCCGGTCAGCGCGGCCCGGAACGCCATCTCGGCCGTATCGCGGTCGCGGATCTCGCCGACCAGGATGACATCCGGGTCCTGCCGCAGGATGGCGCGGAGCTGGGTGGCAAAGTCGAGGCCGATGTCGTAGTGGACCTGGGTCTGGTTGATCCCCTCCAACTGGTACTCGACGGGATCTTCGACCGTTACCACGTTCTTCGTCTCCGACTTGCAGCGGTTCAGGGCAGCGTACAGGGTGGTGCTCTTCCCGCTACCCGTCGGCCCGGTGACAAGGATCATCCCCTGCGGCCGCATCACCAGTTCCTCGAACAGCTTGCCGATCTCCGGCAGAAACCCCAGGTCGCTCAACTCGGCCTTGAGTGCCGACTTGTCCAGCAACCGCAGCACGATCTTCTCGCCGTGGTAGCAGGGGAGCGAAGACGTGCGGAAGTCGATCTGGCGCCCCTGGAGCGTCAGCCGGAACCTGCCGTCTTGCGGCATCCGCATCTCGGCGATATCCAGACCGGCCAAGATCTTGAGGCGCGAGAGGATGGGCGCCTGCATCGGCTTGTCGAGTTTGCGCGGCGGCCGCAGCACGCCATCCACCCGATAGCGCAGGTAGAGCCCATCGCCTCTCGGCTCTACATGCACGTCGCTCGCGCCCTGCTTGACGGCTTCCTCGAGGATCGCGTTGACAATGCGGACCGTCGGGGCCTGGTCCACCAGCTCCTGCACGTCCTCGACGTTGTCGATCCCCGCTGAACCGACGGTAGCCGACGCCGCGTCGGCAGCGCGACTCATCGCTGCGGAGGTGTAGCAGCGGTTGACCACCTCCATGATCTGCTGGATGGTGGCCGCTACTGCCTCCACGCGCTTCCCGGTGACGCGGGAGATCTCATCTTGCGCCGGAAGGTCCGTCGCATTGGCCATCGCCACCCGCAACGTGCCCCCCTGCACGCCCAGGGGGATGAACTGCAGCTTCACGCAGGTCTCCCGATCCACCAGCATGAGCGCTTCGGTGTCGATCTTGATGTGGGCGAGATCAACAGCAGTGCCCTTGCCCGCCGGCTCCGCCGGCGCGTACTCGGCCAACTGCTCCTTGGTGATCAGTCCCATCGCAACGAGCACATCCCCGAGGCTCTTGCCCGCCCCCCGCTGCTGAGCCGCCTCCTGTACCTGTCCGAGGGTCACCAGCCCCTCCTGCATCAGGGCTTTTGCGAGTTCTTGATCGCTCACGGAGAGCACCACCTTCCCACACGGATGGCGCTATTATAGCCGGGAGAGGCAAGGGAACCAACCGGACGCAACGGCAGCTTGCCTCGCAACGGCCGCCACCTTCCTGACAGCCGTCGTCCCGGCTTCTCCCGACGCCACTCATGAACTTGGCTGTCTGGCGGCCCGACGGGGCTGTACGCGTCGCCCTGAGGGTCGGACAGACGCGACGCAGGAGCGACTGTCCGAGGGACTGGAGCGCGTCGAAGGGCCGCCGGTGCGCCGGGGTCTCGACCCCCTCGGCTTCGGAGTCCTGCGAACTCCACGCCGCGGTCGCCCAACCTGACGCAGGCTGACAGGGCGCCTCAGCCCTTCGCCAACAGGGCGGCCCCCAAGGCAACCGCAAACCGGGGCTCGTCGGGGACGATCACGGCCGTGTCGAGACTGGCTTGGAGCAACCTCACCAGGCAGCCGTTGGTAGCGACTCCGCCGGCGAAGACGACCGGCGGCACGAGGGAGACGCGCTTGAGCATGGCCGTGGCGCGTTTCGCGACGGCGTGGTGGATGCCGGCAGCCACTGCGGGGCGGTTGGCGCCTCGGGCGATGAGGCCGACGACTTCGGACTCCGCGAACACGGCGCAGGTGCTGTTGACCGTGACGGGCTCGGCCGCGGTCAGTGCTTCGCGCCACAGGTCGTCATAGCGGCAGTGGAGGGCAGTGGCCATGACTTCCAGGAAGCGGCCCGTGCCGGCGGCGCAGCGGTCGTTCATCTCGAACCGCAGGACCTGCCCCTGGTCGCCGAGGGCTACGGTCTTCATGTCCTGTCCGCCGATGTCCAGCAGTGTCCGGCAACCGGGGACCAGCGCCGACGCGCCTCGCGCCAATGCCTTGATCTCGGTGACGACCTGACAGTCGTAATGCTCGGCGAACAGGTGTCGGCCGTAGCCCGTCGCCACCAGAGCCTCCGGGTGCCGCCCCTCCAACAGAGCGGCGCACACGGACAGCGGGTCGTGGGACGTGTCGCGGGCCTCCCGGACGACCGGCTCGCCGGTTCCCAAGACGACGAGCTTGGTCGTGCGGGAGCCGATGTCAATGCCGGCGGCGCGATTGGGACTCAGGAGAGTTGCTCCACGAACGCCTCGACCCGCGTCTTGAGCTGCCCCGTGTCCTCGGCGCCGTAGTCAGTCTCCAGGCGGAGCAGGGGCAAGCCCTCGGCGTCCAGGCGTTTCTGCACATTGCGGGCTTCGATGGTGTACGGTCCGCAGAACTGCAACGCGTAGTGGATAATGCCGTCGACCTTGGCAGCTCGGGCAGTCTCGACGATATGGTCGAGGCGCCCTTCGTTGGGCGTGAACACGGCGCAGTTGATCGACATGTACCGGTCGGTCAACCGGTCGACCAGGTCGGCCACCGTCCCGCCCTCCTCGACGACCAGGTCGCGCGTGTTGCGCTCGCCCACGCACGATTCCTCGGCGACGATCACGGCGCCCGCCTCCTCGACGACCACGGGCAGCTTCCAGTTGGGCACTGCCATGGGGCACCCGGCGATCATCAGCTTGACTGGGTTGCCGCTGGCGACCTCCACCCCGTCCTTGCCCCGCTGCTCCAACTCGTCGCACAGCGCATTGACGCTGCCGGTGAAGCGTGCCGGGTCGTCGTAGAAGGCGATCTGGTTGATCAGCAGGGCGTCGCGACCGGAGATGACCGTGGGGTACTGGTAGCGGAGCCTGGTGAGGCGTTGGAGCGCGCGGCGTCGGTCGTTGACGGTCGTGATGGCGGCGCGCAGCCTGTCGGCGGTGATCTCCACGCCGGTGAGCTGCTCCACCCTCTCCTTGAAGCGCACGATCTCCGCCCGCCAGAGCACGCGGTCGGCGGCGCCCTTCCTCTGCGGGATCTCCATCACGTAGAGATCCTTCAGCTCGGCGAAGATCTCGTAGGCTTTCTTCTTGCCGTCGCACGTGGTCTCGCCGACCACCAAGTCGCACGCGTTGGTGTAGGGGCACACCCCGGCCAGCTTGAAGCCGAAGAAGGAGCGAATAAGCGCGCAGGTGTTGCGAGGCAGGTACTCATCGGCCAGTTCGGGGGCAATCTCGGCGCCTGCGCACAGGCCGACGCAGATAGCGTTGGCGGCCAGGATCAACTCCTCGGGGGCGTAGACGCAGAAGGTGCCGATGACTTTGCGCCCGTGTGCCTGCGCGTCCAACAGCTCCTTGACCCGCAGCCCATGCACTTCCCGCATGACGAAGTCGAAGTAGCCCATGCCCTCCGGGCGGTTCTGCTGCTTGAGGAACACCTCCCGGTACTGCTTGCCCAAGACCTCCAGCAGCCCGTCGTGCGCCTCCAGGTTCAGCCCCAGCGATTCCCACATCTGAATGTAGTCTTTGGACATGTTCGAACACCTCTCCGTGTTTGGCGGTAGTTGCAGCCCGCCCCACGGAGAGCGCGTTCTCAGACGCCGATCGACCTCCCGGGGAGCAAGCCACGACAACACCGGAACCAAACTGGTCCCGCCGTGCGCTGTCAAGTTCTGTGGAACGTGAGCATCATGCTCCCCTTTCTGATGGAGTTCCTCCGAGCAGGCGCATTTTGGCGGATTGGGTAGGGAAAGTCAAGTGAGTGCCGCACTACGCGTTGGGGATGTCCCCTGGGCGCGAGGTCTTCTCCGCGTGCACGGCGTCCTCAGCGACCGGCGTTCCGTTGGCCCGGAGCTCGTGCTCGCTCAACTCGAGGTCGTCATTCCAGGAGACGCCGTAGCCCCCCGCCATCGACACGCACCGCCCGGAAGAAGGCCGGGGCAGGGAATTCAGGGCGGTGGCGGCGCAGATTGACGAGGTGATCGCTGAGATGTCCGCGGCCGCCTGGAACACCGTGACTGCGGCGGGCGAGGCGTTGTATGCCGCCGACGACTCAGCCAATCGAGAGGCTGACGCTGACAGTGGCCAGGTGAACATTCTGTGCGCGCAGCTCAACGAGCTGTGCCGGAGCATCCGGACCATCGGCAAGTCCCGCTTCAGGCTGACCGATCCCGTCTTGTCGCGCCAGTTCCACGACGTGCCCTCCGCAGCCTACTCGGTGGACGACGCGCTGACCCGAGCGAAGAACCTGGACGCCCAGTGGGGCCGAGTGCCGCCCCCCCGAGACGTGGGAACCGATCCCAAACCTCACCTCACGCGGACGCCGTTCCAGGCAAAGATCACCGCCCTGGAGGCGGCGTTCAGGGACGCGCAGGACAAGGCGAAGGCAGCGCAACCCCTCCACGCCAACGCCAAAGCCAAGGCCGCCCAGATCCATCAACTC
>PEVN01000541.1 GCA_002779825.1 Armatimonadetes bacterium CG06_land_8_20_14_3_00_66_21
AACGTAGATGCTCCCAGTCTTCTTGAGCAGCCGTTTCATCTCGTAGAGCCGGGCGTTGAGCCAGATCAGATAGCCCGGCATGCCGCCTTCCCAGATGTCGGAGAAGGAGCGGAGTTCGTTCTGGTCGCCGAAGATGACGTTGTACTGCCGGCCGGAGAAGAACGGCGGGTCGATGTAGATGAGGTCAATGCTCTCGCTGGGCAACTGACGCATGACGTGCAGGTTGTCGCCCCAGAACAGGCGGTTGGGTTCCAGTTCGGGATGCCCGAGCTGGACGCGCTCGACCACCTGGAACGGCAGCATGACCTGCGGGAAGAGCTTGCGGAACCCCTTGCGCCGGTCCCATCCCAGCGGCTCCTTCTCCACAGGCACGGCGCCGAAGCGCACTGGCGGCCGCCAGAACTCCTCCTGCGCAGGCAGCGCGTCCGCCCGCTCATCCCGCTCCTCAACCTCCGGCGGCGCGATGAAGTCGCCCTTCATAGGGCCAGTTGGCTGTTCTTGGCCATCTCTCTTTGGCATCACGTCGTCCTCTTCGTCCACGGTGTCTCGCATTTCTTGGACGGCAAACAGTGCGTTCTCACCTGCATTGGCCGCATGCAGTTCCGCGCGCCGGTTGTCGGGCAGGTCGCGCCCGCAAGGCTGTCGGGACTGGCCGGTCCGGGCGGCGTTCTGCCGGGTCCTGACTCCCATGGCGTCATTGCACGGCAGGTCGGCCATTGACGGGCTGGCGGTTACGCCTGCCTGTCCGGCTCCATTGGGCGCCGCCGACAAGGCAACCCTAGCGCAGATAGTTCGCTACGTCAACGACCGCCCTCGCGCTCGCCGTCCATGCCCGCGTCAGCTCGTCGGCGCCTCCGGTTCGCCGCCGGCCTCCCCTTCTCCGTCCCTCTGCCGCCTGCGGCGGGCGGTGGTGGTGGGGAGGCTGTTGAAGTGGGTCCAGTTGCGGGAGCCGCGGGGGTAGGCAGCGAGGCCTTCGGTGCGGTAGCCGACGGCGAGGGTGTGCAGGTGCGCGGTAAGGGCGCGGGCGTCGCTGTGGGCCGACTCGGCCAGGCGCTCTTTCTCGCGGGCGTCGGTGCCCGCCGCTTGGACCGCGGCGAGCTTCGCCTGCAGCACGGCGCGGGTGACGCCGGGCACCAGTTCCCAGGTCTCCGGGGTCGGCACGTCGCCCCAGACGACGTCGAGGGCCTGCGCGCGGTCGATCACGTCCTTCACCGAGTAGGCAGCGGTCGGCACGCGCTGGAAGTCCCTGGCCAACAGCGCGTCGGCCGTCTTGAACCGCGTCTTCCCGATGGTCCGAACGGATCGGCACAGGCCGTCCAACTCGGTGGACAGGATCTTCAGGTGGCCGGCGGCGCTGTTCGCGGCGTGGTCCGCCTGGTCGTCGGCCCGGTCTGCCGCCTCCGCCGCCGCGATCTGGGCGTCCCAGTCCGCTTGCGCCCTCCCGGCGATCTCATCCTCCACCTCCCCGACGACGGCTCTGCATTCCTGCGCGCGGTCGAGCTCCTCCCCGAGCGAATACTGCCTTTCTCCTGTGGCTGCTATCTCCGTGCTCCTTCCTGTCAGACTGCACTGCACCCGCGAACCCGAACCTCGCCGGGCTCGACGCTACGGTCACGATTCGCTCTGAGCTGCCGTTATCCTTCGTGGCGCAAACATCATCTCTCGGCCGCGCCCTGTCGTCGCCAACCCGCGGGCCGTAGGAGCCGACCTCTGGGCTGTCGGAACCAGCCTGTGGGCTGTCAGACCCAATCCCTGGTCTGTCGGACCCAACCTCTGGGCTGTGGGAATCACTCTATTGGCTGTCGGACCCAATCTTCGGCCTATCGGACCCGACCCTCGGTCTGTGGGACCCGACCTCCGGACTGTCTGAGCCTACCTGCGGTCTGTCGGGCCGAACCTCTGGCCTGTCGGAGCCAATCTTGGGGCTGTCGAGACCAATCTTGCCGCTGTTATCTGTGCCGAAGTGCCAGTCAAGGCCCCGGGCGGGTGCCAAGAGCACTCCGCGTTCCCGGAGCCTGGTACCGGATACAATGGACGGCGAGGAGAGGGTGCGGAATGCATAGAGGACTGATCGCCGTCGATGCCACGGTGTGCCACGGGAAGCCGTGCATCAGAGGCACTCGCATCCTGGTGAGCAGCATCCTGAGCCAATTGGCCGGGGGCTACGCCTACCAGCGCCTCAGCCTCAAGGCGGGCTATCCTGAATTGGGCGACGAGCACATCCGTGCCGCCATCGACTATGCGCGAAACGTCGCCTGGGCCGCGTCTTCGGCAACGGTCCGGGTCTCTGGCTGAGTCTGCAGCAACAGGTGGAGATGTGGGAGGCGCTCCACATGGACCAGCGCGCCTATGAGGGGCTTCGACCCCTCGAGGCAGGGCTGGTGGCGTGACGCGGCGTGGGCCGGCAGCGCGGCGGCGTGAAGCGGGACGACGTCGACCCCACCGGCGGCAGGAAGCAACCCGAGCCGCTCGCGCCGGAAGAACCACCAGAGGTCGACGAGAACGACGAAGACGCCGGCCCGCCGGCCGAGGCGCCCGAGGAGCGACGCGGCGCCGAGAAAGGCTTCGGTCACGTGCCCTACTCCCGCACCGAGTACACCGCCGAGAAGATCCGGGCGTACTTCAACCTCGACCTCGACCAGATCCGCGCCTATGGGCTCGGCGACAGCGCTACCGAGCTGCTGGTGACCCTCGCCCTGTACAAGGTCAGGCGGTTCCTGCAATCCGGTCTCCGCCTGCGCACTGCCTGCGACTTGGAGCTTGCCGGCGAGGTGTGCGTGACCAAACCCGCCGACTGGGCGCTGCCGGCGGCAAAGGACCTCGAAGCGGCGCTCCCTGAGCTGATCGCGAAGGTAACGGCCGAGGGTCTGTTCGCCGATCCGCCCATGATCACCGTCCAGTTCGCGCGGTGACAACGTCGCCGCCCGTACCCCGTAGGATAAAGCTCCAGCTTTGTCCCGGCCCTATCTCGGCGTAGCGGGCGCTGTGGCAGGGACAAAGCTGGTCAAACTCGCAGAGTTTGCGCTTTATCCTACGGGGGGACTTGCAGAGGAGGTACGCACATGACCGCCATCGAGCTACGTTTCACCGCCGGCCGATTCCACGCTACCCCGTGGGGGCGACATGGTCTTCGACACCTTCATCCGGCTGTCGCCCGCCGAGCCGGTGGTCTTGTGCTGGCCCGAATTGGAGTTGCCGGCAGAACAGCATTAAGCGCTGGAGACGTTGCTGAGCGCGATGAGCTACTTCGGCCGCGCGGAGAGTTGGGTGGAGGCGCGGCTCAACCCTGATTGGACCGGCAGCCTCAACTGCCTTCCCTGCGGCGCCGAGGAGTCGCGGCAGCAGGGCGAGCGGGTGGCCGTGGCTGTGCCGCGGCCCGCCGCGGAATACGCTGCTTGGCGCGAGGAAGCCTTTGCGGAGGCGTTGGCCCGGGAACTCAAGAAGAAGCGCAAGGCCAAGCTGACCGCGAAGCAGCAAGGAGACCTGGAAGCAACCTACGCCAGCGACCTCTTCGCCGCGCTCCACGCCGAGACCACCGACCTCCGCAAGCAGGGCTGGCTGCTGCCGCCGGCGGCCACGAAGGCGGCGTATCGCTTGCCCGCCGACGCTCTGCGGGCGCGACCGCAGACGCTACGTCCGCCGGCGCGCCGGCAGCCCACGATGGCCCTGTTCGCGTTGGCCGGGTCTGTGCTGCCCCGGCTGACCGATTGCGTCTACGTTGCCGAGACGATGCGACAGGCGCTGATGAAGTGGTCGGACGGCGCTGCCGTGTTTGCCGGCAAGGATGCCGGCGGCGCACCCCTGGAAGGCCATCGCCATGCCTTCTTCCTTCCCACTGATGACGACAACGACGGTCGGTTGGATCACCTCATCGTCTACTGCCGGGAGGGCTTCGATCCGTCTGCGCAACAGGCGTTCGCCGGGGTCCGGCGCCTGTGGCAGGCGTCCGGCCGGCCCGACCTGCACCTCACACTCCTTGGGCTGGGCAGGCCGGAGGACTACGGCGGTCTCGATCCGCGCGCCGGGCAGACTCCGGCATTGGCGGCTTCGCGCGTGTGGGTGTCGCGAACGCCACTGGTGCTCACGCGACACCCCAAGCTGCGAAAGGACGGCACCGCCCGGGCAGACTGCCCGGAACAACAGGTGCAGCAGGCACTGTCGCGCCTCGGTCAGCCGGCGCCCATCGCAGTCGAACGGAGGCATTGCACCGAGGCAGCCGGGCGGCCCGTGCGCTGGCTGGACTTCGCCCGGGAGCGGCGCCGGGGCAACCAACCGCCGGTCGACTCTCGCGGCTGGGGCTTCGAGATCCGCTTTGAGAAGGAGGTGAGAGGACCATTGGCATTAGGCTATGCCTGCCACTTCGGGCTGGGCCAGTTCATCGCGTCGGCGGAATAGCCGCCCCTCCTGCGCGAACCTGTAGTGGTGCCGGTTTTCCGGGGAGGTCCGCGCTGCCGCCTGTATGCCCCGCAGCGGGGCACCTACGGGCGTTTTCGGCGGCCGGACCGGTCCGGCGTTCCGACCTTGACATCACAGGTTCGCGAATCGGCGCACTCTGGCCCCTGTCCTGCAAGGGCCGGAGAAGCCCGCAGTCTCATCCGCCCTTCACCGGGCGGTCCCATTTGGGTGCCCAGCGTGGAGCGAGTTGCCAACTCGTTCTACCGTCCAAAGCGGCCGCCCTCAGAACACCACAATCTCCCCCGTCTCCGCCGCCTGCTTCGAGCAGAGGGCGAGCTTCATGGACAGCCGGGAGTCTTCGGGTGGGGCGATGGTGATTGGGGTGTCGTTGCGGACGGCGGCGCAGAAGTGGTTGATTTCGGCTTGGTAGCCGTCCCCCTGGGCGACGGGCAAGGCGAGGGTGTCGCCGTTGCCGTCGATGACTCGGAGGGTGGGGTCGCGGGTGATGTCCATCTCCAGCGTGGCCTTGGTGCCGACAATGCGGAGGTCCATCCGGAACGGCCAGTTGGGGGGCATCAGGCAGCTGGCTTCGGTGAAGGCCAGGTGCTTGTCGTACTTGAGGTTGGTGAACACGTGGTCGAGCGCGCCGGTCTCCGACAGCAGGGCAGTTGACGTCACCGAGACGGGGTCGCCGAGGAGGTAGCGGACGAAGTCGAGGTCGTGCACCTGCATGTCGACCACGGCGCCCAGCGACTTCGCCGGCTGCAGCAACCAGTTCTCCTGCGACCAGCCGGGCGGCGAGGCGAGGCGGTGCGCGACGAGGGCCAGGATCTCGCCGAGGGCGCCGGTATCGACGTACGCCTTGGTCGCTGCGTACTCCGGCCAGAAGCGGATGACCTGGGCGATCATGAACTTGCGGCCGGCGCGCTTGCTGGCGGCGATCATGTCGTCGCACTCCTGCAGCGAGGTGGCGAAGGGCTTCTCGCAGAGTACGTGCTTGCCGGCGTCGAGGGCAGCGACGACGCAGTCGCGGTGGAGGTATGTGGGCAGGCAGCAGTCGACGATGTCAATGGTCTCGTCGGCCAGCACCTGTTCGAGGGTGCTGAACGGCGTGGCGCCGTGTTCGCCGGCGAGCTTCTCGCGCTGCTCGGGGCGGACATCGACTACGGCGGCGAGGTCAACGTCGTCGATCTGTTGGTAGCAGCCGGCGTGGACACCGCCCATGAAACCGGCTCCGACTATGGCGACTTTCATTGTTGTTCAACTCCGTTCAACGCTAAGGCGCTAAGGCGCAGAGAAGGGCTACTGACAGGATTCACAGGATTTCCAGGATGGGGCGGAGAGGTCAATGCCCGTGTGCAGTTCGCCACGGGCCCGACACGCACGGCGTGCTTGCGCCGCTTCATCCTGTCAATCCTGTGTATCCTGTCCGAGCCCTTGCGTAGTGACTTCGCCACCGCGCCTCCCCTTCCTCCCACGCGCCCTCACCAGTTGATCGGGTACACGTGCAGCCAAGGGACGAAGCAGCCGACGAGGGTCCAGAGGCCGCCGTTCATGAAGTCGCCCATGAGGAGGCCGAGGAAGAACGGGAGGCAGCGAGTGTAGACGCTGTTGCCGGAATAGCGCAGGATCGCGGACTTGGCGCACCAGCCGAAGAAGAAGGGCAGCCAGATGGCGGCCATGGTCGGCGTGTTGGCAACGGCGTAGCCGACGGGGTGGAACGGCCACCACAGCAGGTGGGCGCGCGCGGTCGCCAGCACGGCGGTCACGCCGAGGCCGGCGAACGCTGCCAGCGTGCCCGGGCGGTCGGGCTGAAGCGGGTTGGCAAGCAGGCTCGCGAGATTGACGAAGGGCTGCTTGCCCATCTGCGTGCGCCAGTTGTCGGCCTCGGCCAGGGCGCCCAGGTCGTACCAGATCTTCAGCCCGTCCCAGAAGGAGATCATCAGCACCACGGCGGTCGCCAGCAAAATGGGCCCGACCAGCGACCGCGGCCGCAGGCGACACTGAGCCGCCATCTTCATGCCGTCAAGCTGGTGCGGCATCGATAGGCAGCGCAGGTCGTAGGTCGTCAGGAACTGCAAGTACGACATGATGGTGAGGTCCGGCATGGACAGCGCCTTCGAGCCGAGAGTGCCGGTGACTAACAGGTTTGGATCGACCCGCGGGCCGAACAGCCAGGCGTTGCCCGCTTCGGCGCGCACGCGGGTGGCTGCCGTCATGTACACGAACACCAGCGTCAACAGGGCCAGCGGCGCGAAGGGCGACATGCCGGCGACACGACAGAACGCGTAGATCGCCAGAAAGCACGCCGCCAGAATGAGCGCAGCCACCCGCGGCGCCATGGCCTCCTCCGCGCTGGCGCGGTGCCCCGCGCGAATCGCCAGCCACGTGTCGCGAAGGTGCCGCTTGCCGAACCACAGGGTGAGCACCACGATGCCGAGGAACGCGCCGGCGCCCTGGTGATCCAGATACGGCGGCTGCGACAGCGGCCCCGCGCCGGGCACGCCCTGCACGCCGACGACGGCCGACATGATCTGCTCGAACTTGGTGAAGAGGTAGAAGAACCAGCAAGAAAAGGTGACCTCGCGCGACAACAGGAACGCAATGCCAATGACGAACGGGTAGAAGCTAACGGGGGTGCGGCCCATGGCGTTCCACGGCCGGCTGGCGAAGTAGGGTGACAGGTCGATCTGCCGCACCTGGATGAGCGGCACCAACGGCCAGTTCTCGTGGGCCGTGTTGAGCAACCCGAGGAACAGCGGCACCGCCGCACCCAGCCAGAAAACGCGGTCCCGCAGGATGCCGGCATTGTCGTCGGTGAGGGCGACGGGCAGGGCGACGGTCGGGAAGGTCAGCCGCTCGTTGTCGATCCACTGGCGGCGCATCAGCGAGTTCAGCGCCAGCGTCGCCAGCAGCACGGTGAACAGGAACGCGCTCCACACCAGCACCGGCCCCAGCCACACGTGCACCGGCACATCGGCGTTGCCTTTGAAGAACGCTTCGAGCGCAACCTCATCGCGCGGGCCGAGCCACTCGGGAATGGCCGGCAGGAATTCGTCCCAATGGTTCTCCGCCGAGGCGTAGTAGAACGGCGACGCCAGCGAGGGCACCAGGAAGTGAATGCCGCCCGACGAGCCGATGACGGTGGCGGAGGTCAGCATCACGTACATGACGACCAGCTCAGGCTGTCGGAAGGCGCGCTTCGCGCAGCAGCGCCGCACGACCCGATTCAGGCACACGACGGCCAGCAACGCGAAGAACGCGCCCAGCGGGATCGACGTGTTCGCCAACGCCGAGTGCCCGCGCCGCCCGCCCATGATCAACTCGGCGTGGTGAATCCACACGGCGATGCCCCCGGACAGGACGGCACCGAGGAGCACGGAGCGCCAGGTGGCGCCGGCGAGGCGGGCATTCTGTTGCTGCGTTGCGTCCACACCGCATGTATTCGGCACAGCCGACCGCAGCCCTGCTGGCGCGCCCCTTGCCCCATGGGGAGTCGCCAGCGGTTTGACGCAGGCCTCGACGTCGAGTAGAATGCCCAGTCATTGCACGGTCCGGATCGGCGCTCTGCCGCCGCGAGAGCCGTGCCTCGTGCAGCCGAGGAACCGGAATGGAAGTGGCACTGCCCCTGGATCAGATGACCGTGGCGGAGAAGCTCCAGACGATGGAGCGCCTGTGGGATGACCTGTGTCGGGCGGCGCCCCCGGTGTCTTCGCCGGCTTGGCATCAGCACGTTTTGTCCGACAGGGCGACGCGCGTGACAAACGGGACTGCGGGCTTCGCTGACTGGGAGGACGCCAAGCGGCGAATTCGAGCCAAGACGTCATGAGGATCGAGAGCCTCGACGAGGCGGAGGCTGACCTCGTTGAGGGCTGTGCCTTCTACGAGCGACAGGAGCGGGGTCTGGGTGGCTACTTCCTGGACTCGCTCGTCGCGGACATTGACTCGGTGCGGATCTACGCTGGCGTTCACTCCGTCCATTTCGGGTACCACCGAATGCTGTCGAAGCGGTTCCCGTTTGCAGTCTACTACCGCGTGGAGGCAAAGGTGATCCGTGTGTATGCTGTGCTCGACTGCCGCCGCAATCCGGCATGGACACGAGACCGGCTGACCTGACCGGGCGGCCCTGTCACTGCCTGTTGCGTTGGGCCCGCGACACACCCGTATCTCCGAGAGGTCCCCGATGCCGGAATCACCAAACCGGCGTGGCTTTCTCCGAACCGCCGGGGGCGCGGCACTGGCCGCGTCGGGCGCGGTGCGCTGCTTTGCCGAACCGGCGAGGAGCGACCGCCCCAACGTGCTGTTCCTAATGACCGACGAACAGCACCACCGGTCGTTGTCGCTGACGGGCAACCCGTACGTCCGGACGCCGAACATGGACCGGATTGGTCGCGAGGGGGCGCTGTTCGAAAACGCCACGTGCGTGACGCCCTACTGCTCACCGTCGCGCGCCTCGATGATCACCGGCGTGTACCCGCACACGCACGGCATCCTTCAGAACGTGAGCCCCGGCCGCAACGGACAGCCGCCGCTCAAGCACGATGCCTTCCCCAACACCGAGTGTCTCCTGCACGATCAAGGCTATGCCACCGCCTTCCGCGGGAAGTGGCATCTGGGCGACACCGGCGACTTCTTGTGCTACGAGTCGTGGGGCTACGCCTCACAGAAACCAGGCGAATACAACCGGCTGTTGGAGGAGCGCCTGCCGGCGGCGCAGTTCAAGGACGACCAGGACCCCGGCCGGTACCTCGGGCGGCCGGTGGAGAAGATCCGGGCCATCCGTGACGCGTGGCAACCGTTCCAGGAAGTCGCCAAGAACGTCGGCTACATCGCCACCATCGGCCGGTCGGTGGTCCCGCCCGAGCTGCTCCCCGAGACGCAGATCACCAACCAGGTACTGGACCTGATTGACCGGCACAAAGAGGGCAGCTTCATGATCACGGCTTCATGGAGCCCGCCGCACGACCTGTGGGTGATCCCGGAACCGTACTACTCGAGGGTGGACCGCGGCAAGGTCAAGCTGCCCGGCACGACTGACCTCCCGCAGTGGGATCAGGGCGGTCCCAGCAAACGGCTGGGCGACCTCGTCGGTCCCGACGGCCTCCGCGAGTACGCCGCCATCTACCACGGCATGGTGAAGTACATCGACGACCAACTCGGCCGGATCCTCAGCAGGCTGGACGACTTGGGCCTTGCCGACAACACGCTGGTGCTCTTCACCAGCGACCACGGCGATATGGTGGGCGCCCACGGGTGCGTCGGCAAGTCGCTCTTCAGCTTCTTCGACGACTTGGTGCGCATTCCGCTGCTCATGCGCTTCCCCGGCCGCATCAAGCCCGGGACTGTGGTGACGCAGCCCGTCAGCCAGGTGGATTACACGCCCACAGTTCTCGACTACCTCGGTCAGCCGGCGCCGGGCAAGATCCACGGTCGGTCGATGCGGCCGCTTATCGAGGGCCGCCGGGTCGACTGGCGCGCCTACGCCTTCTGCCAGCGCGCTGCCAACTCGCGGATGCTCCGCACCGACCGGTGGAAGTACGTCATCCGCTCGAAGCCGCGGATCCTGGCGCTCTACAATCTGGAGCAGGATCCCAACGAGGACCACAACCTGGCGGGGGACAAGGCGCACGCCAGCACCCTCCGCGACTTGCACGCCCGCCTGCTGGACGTCATGACGAAGGACGGCGACCCGTACCTCAAGGACTTCCCGCGGGACCCGTTGGGTTGAGTCAGTCCGGGCATGCGGGCGGGCAGTCGGCGGCCAACTCGCGGTCCAGGTCGCGAAGCGAGTTCATGAGTTCGCCGTGGAGGTCTGCGAAGGGCAGCGACCCAATGATGAGCGGCACCAGGTCGGCCGCGTAGCCTCCGCGAGCCGCGACCTCGCGCTCGACGGCGTAGCCCAACGAGTCGTTGGTCTGGCTGAGCACCAGCGGCAGCGGTGACGGCGACTCGGCCACCACTTCATTCTTGATCCTCTGGAACACCTCGAAGGGCGTCCCCAGGAAGCTGATCGGGCCAATGCGCAGCCCTTGCAGTTCGGTGGGCGGCTGAAGCGATTGGCCGGTGTTCAACCTCCCGATCATCTGGCGCAGGGCGGTGGCGCGGACCACGGCCATGCGGACCTCGCCGTCTGCGTCGGCGGCGTCCGGCGCGTGAATGACAGCGGCTTGCTCCGCCAGAAGGGCGACCAGGTGCTCCCTGCCCCAGGGCTTACGGCTGAAGGTGACCTCTCGGCTGATGCACCGCAGGCAGTCGCCCTCCACTGGCAGGGCTGCGGCAAGCCCGCTGCGGACCGCGCGGGCGTAGCGCGAGGCGATTACGTCCAGCGCCAGCAGCGACTCCTGCTCGGGCTTGTGGACCACGCAGCTATTCACGTCGCCCTCCGCCCCCTGAAGAAACAATCCCACAGCGCCGGGGTGCTCGCGCTCCAGCAGGTTGGTGGCAACGCCGCAGTAGTCGCCGTGGATATAGCGCGTGTCGGCGCAGCAGACCACCGGGTGGCAACCGAAGTAGCTGGCAAAGCCGGCCAGACGACCGTTGGTCTCCACCTTGAACACCTGGCACTCCGTGTCGGTCAGCTCCGGTCGCTGCGGCCGCCAGTCGTCGGCGAGCACCTGCTGCCACGGATCGGGCGCCTGTTCCTGTTCCCGGTTGATGCCGACCCCTTCGCACGGCACGACGGCATGGGAGAGCGTCGCTGGTTGGAGGTTGCCGAGGGCTTCCGCACACGCCCGAGCAATCCGCCCTGGGAGCAGCGCAAGGTAGGGCGCGTCGGCCTCGGCCCAGCCGATGTACTCGCCAATGCTCGGGCCGCTGTGGGTGTGCGTGCAGTGGAGCATCACCGCAGTGTTGGGCAGGCCCGTCGCGGCCTCCACCAGGCGCCGGGCCTCGCCGGTGAGCGCAGCCGAAAGACCGACTAAGTCGCAGCTTCCCAAGACGGCCCGCGCCCCTTCAGACTCGACAGCCATCGCCCGGGCCCAAAGCCGGTCGCGAATGCCGACGGACCGCCGGAGCACGTACGGCCCGAATCCACACAGTTCCACCCCGACGCGGGGCGTGATCTCTACTTTGGCGAAACCGAATCTCACGGGAATGCCTCCTGTCATCGCACCGGACTCAGCGTCAGCAGCCGGAAGTTCATGATCGCTCCCTTGAACGGCCCAGGCTTGAGGGTCAACATTGCGTCACCAGCCGGCAGCGCGATTGTGCCAACGCGGAAGGACTTGTAGGTCTTGATCCCGCCGGTGTCCTCCGTCTTGCCGACAAGCGCTTGGTCGCCGACGGTGAGTGTGTACTCAATGCCGGGGTTGGTGGAGCCGTAGGCGAACTCGACGGCGTACGTGCCGGCCTTCACGCCTTTGAGGGCCCATTCGCAGTGGTCCGCGGAGTTGGTCCAGCCGCCGAGGTTGTTCCGGTCGGGCTGGTAGCGCAGGCCGCCGGTGGTTCTGGCGAGGGCGGGGTAAAGGACGAACTTCCCGTCAGCGTCGGCTTCGACAGGCTTGCCGGGATTGCCTGCGGCACCCGCCTCCGCAGTCTGCAAGCCGCTGGGCAGCTTGACGGGCGAGAGCACTGCCGAAGCGTCTCGCTCCATGCAGAGCACAGTGCCGGCCATCGTGGCGACGTAGAGTCGACCGCCCGCGGCGGCCATGCCGTCCCAGACGGGCGGACTGTCCAGCTTGTGCTCGGCCAAGCGCGTCCCGTCGGCGGCGGAGACTGTCCACACCAGGCCGCCGGCACGACCCTCGAAGGGGGCATAGGGGTCGGCTGCGTCGGCCTCGTTCGGCATGCCGCCGAGGACGAGCACGTCACCCGCGCGGAGCATCGCTCGGGGCCGCATGGACAGCTTCCCCGACCACTTCCAGGTCGGCCCGCTCTTGTTGTCCGACTTGCGGAAGTCTGGCAGCGGCTCTTCGCTGGCCGAGAATGCCTTGCCGGCTTCGCCAAACAGCGTGTAACCACCAGCGCGCCGCACACCCCAGACGGAAGCGCTGTCGAACGCCAACATCAGGCCATACGGCACCGCCAGCCGCATGCCGTATGCGCCTCTCGGAGAGTTGGCGATCCAGGAGTAGGCGACCGCCAGCCGGCTGAAGTCGCCGGTGCCAAGCACCCAGTGCGAGCGGTGATTCTCGGCATCGTCGAGCAGGCTGCTGGTCGATAGCAGGTGGCGACTCGGCGTCTCCTGCTGAATGCACTTCCTGTCGAACCGGAGCTGCCGCAGAAAGACGGAGTTGCCGTCGCTGACCAGCACGTCGTTGGTGGTTCCGCCCATCGAGAAGGCGTCGCTGTGGTCGGGGTCGGTGAACGTCTTGTAGTCCGTTGCGTTCTGGACGAACGTCTCCGGCGCGATCTTCGTCTCGGTCTCCGCTTCGGCTCTGCTGCGGGCTACCGGGTCGTCTGTGCTGACGGTGGTTTGGCAAAGCGCCCTGCCCGTCGCCGGGTCCAGTCCATAGAGCCGGATGCCGCCATCCAGGTAGGCCGACCGGCCGGCAGCCACGTAGGCCACGTTATCCTCCACGAGCACGCTCCCGTGCGCGGGCCAGACTGATTCCACTTGGTCGAAGGCGACGGTGCTCAGCTCAGCGGGCGCCGCGCGGAATCGCCAGACCACCTGCCCGTCGGTGGCGCGCAAGCAGTAGACCCAGCCATCGGCGCAACCGAAGAGCACCCGTCCCTGGTAGATCGTCGGCGGCGAATCAACCCGGCCGCCAGCGGGGAAGCTCCAGCGAACCTTGCCGTCGGCAGCGTCAAGCGCAACGACGCGGCCCGCGTCGATGGCAGAAGCAACGACGATCCCGCCAGCGACCACCGGCGAGCTGAGCCGGCCGCCGAGACGGGTCTGCCAAGCGGACTTCAGGGCGGCCGGCAACGCGACTTCTGTTGAGCCGCTACGCAACGAGTCGTACCGATACGTGGGCCAGTCTTCTGATTTTGGATTCTCGATTTTGGATTTCGGATTTGCGGACCCTGACTTCGGGCTCGGTGCTTCGGGTTTCGGGTTTGGTGTGCCGTACGCTGGGCCGCGCTCCAGCGGCTTCGCTTCCGGCGCCTTCTCCGCTGCCTTCTGCCGCTCTGCCGCTACCGCCCAGAACCCGTACAGCTTGGCTTCCATGAAGCAGCCGCAGGCGTGGGAGGGAGCGTAGATCAGCCCGTTGGCGGGCAGGATGCCGTACTGACAGGCGCCGCGGATCCAGTTGTTGCGGGTGTGGTTGTTGCCACGCAGGTCGAGGAACTCGATGCCGCGCTTCCCGGTGAGGAGGTATCGCGAGGTTGCCTTCTCCCGGTAGCAGCGGTGGTGGTGGCCGACGGTCCAGATATCCTCGGCGGCGGCGTTTGTGCGCTTGATCTCGCCCGTGCGGAGGTCGCGTCCCTCGCCGAAGGTGGGGCCGGTCCAGACCAGCCCGTCGATCACGAACACATCCGCTGGCGACCTGAAACCAGCCGGGCACGCGCAGGTCCAGAGCTGTTTGCCCTCGGCGGCGGAGAGGGCAGCCAACTGCCCGTCGGCGGCCAGGAGCGCCACGCCGGCGTGGACGACCAACGTCGCCACCGACCAGCCGGGGCCGCGCGAACCGTTGCCCTTCCTCTTCACGTCCTTTGCGTCACTGCCGTCGATTGCCTCGTCGCCGCCGGAGTTCCATAGCACTTTGCCGGTGTCCCGATCCAGGCACACAACGCCCTTTCCTGCCAGGAAGAAGACGCGCCTGTCGGCGGCTGCGAGCGTCAACGGCATGAGCTTGGCGCTCTGCGGCTCTGTCCACTTCCAGAGCACCTCGCCGCTGTCGGCCCGGACCGCGACAACCGTCTTCGCGTTGGGGTACGGCGCTTCGCCCCGAAGCACCGGGTCAATGGTCGCCTGCTCCGCGAAGGGCGTGCCGGTCACGACCAACAGAATGCCCTCGCTGAAGACCAGCTCCTCGGCGCCTTTGGTGTCGGGGTAGCTCTGCACGACTTTGCCGGTCGCGGCATCGAGCGCGGAAACCGGCTTGCTCATCCCCAACGGCGCGTATACGCGGTCGCCTGCGGCCACCAGCGTCCGCGGCAACTGCACAGGACCCGACCGGAACCCCTGGCCGGTGTACGCCCACGACGCCATCGGTCGCGCCCATAGCAGCACGCCGTTGAAGGCGTCCCGCGCGACCAGCGACCACCTGCCGGGAACGGAGACGGCAGCGGACGGACCGTCGTCCACGATGCTGAACACGCGCCCGGCCGCCGAGACTACGGCGCTGAGGCTGGCAAGCTTGTGGTGGTTGCGGCTCCAGTTTGGCGCGGCGACCCACTGGACATGCTGCGGCGGCCCGATGGCAGTGTCCTGGGCGACGGCGTTGCCGTCGGCCTCGTGCAGATAGTGCGTCCACTCGTCGAGCTGCTCGGGGCGCGGCTTGACGATCCGCGTCCACTTGCCGCCGCGCTGAACGTAGGCGACACCCAACGGCGCCAGCACGCGCAGCATCTCCGCTGGTGAGACACCCGCCGGGTCCTCTGCCACCAGCAGGTTCACGAGGTTGTCGAGGTACGGCAGATGTCGGCCGTCGAAGCGGGCCGCCGAGACCTCGCCTTCCAGACCCAGCGACCGAATATGCTCCCGAGCGTTGGCGACGTTCTTGGCGTCAACGTCCAGGCCCTGCACGAGATACGAGTCGCTCACCCGCAAAGCCGCCGTCAGCCCTCCCTCCCCACACCCCACGTGCACGACCAAGCCGCCCTTGACGCCGGTGGCGCCGAGGATCTGGACGGCTCGTTCTTGCTCCGGCGGAGCCGCCGTCGCTCTGCCAACCAGAGACAGCAGCACCAGCAGTGCCGCGCCGGGGAACCGTCGCTCAATCAGCCGTGGGGTCATCGTCGGTACTCCTGTTCAGCCGCGCGCCGTCACGCCTCCACCAGCGCCTTGAGGGTGCGCGCGTTCCGCACAGCGTGGCCGTTCGCGTCGTTGTTGAAGTAGACGTAGGCGCTGAGCCCGGACTGCTTGAGGGCCAGCAGCCTCGTTGCCCAGACGGCCAGTTCCTGATCCGAGTAGCAGGAGGCGTAGAGCGTCTCGCTGCCGTGCAGGCGAACATAGGCGAAGCGACCGGTGGTAGTCAGGTCAACCGGGTAGTCGGGCATGCTGACCACGCAGGGCGCGACGCCGTAGTGCGACAGCAACGCGAACACGTCCGGAGTCTCCCACGAGGCGTGCCGGAACTCGATGGCGTGGTCTCCTGAGGGCAGCTCTGCGACGAACTGCTCCAGTAGCTCCTCGTCCCGGCCGAGGTTGGGAGGGAACTGGAAGAGGAGGGGACCCAGTTTGCCGCCCAGCAACTGGAGTCGGCTCAGGCAACGGCGGAGTTCGTCCCGGCAATCACGCAGGCGCAACAGGTGGGTTATGCGCCGGTGCGCCTTGGCTGCGAAGGTGAAGCCTTCAGGTGACCGCTTCGCCCACCCCTTGACCATGTTCACAAACGGGAGCCGGTAGAAGCTGGAGTTGAGCTCGACGGTGTCGAACTCCTCAGCATAGCGCGCCAGCCAGTCGATGGGCGACAGCTCCGGAGGGTAGAGCGCGCCCCACCAGTGGTCGTACGACCAGCCGGAGGTGCCAAGGCGTAGGCGCGGTTCTTCAGCCGCGGGCTCCATCAGTGGGCGAGGCAGCTCGGATTCCTGGCCCCGCACGGCGGCGTCCCGTTTGCCCCGCAGGCGAAGCGCGGCTCGGACCGGGCGCCGGAGCCTTTGGCGAACACCGAGAGCACGCGGTGCGTGTTGGTGCCCGAGCAGGTAGCGCACTCCGCCCCCTGCTTGGGTGCATTCATGGGCTGGAGTTCCTCGAACTGGCTATCGCAGTCGTTGCAGTGGTACTCGTAGAGCGGCATTCGTGGGCGATCCTCCTGAGGGTCCCTGTCCCCGTGGGTATGTTCATGGTAGCACGGCGGCGCGAGGCGGGCAATGGAGGCGGCTTCAGCGGCCCAGGATCAGCGGCAGAAGCTGCGCCAGCGAGCCGTGAATCACCAGATCGGCAGCCTGCACCGTCCGCTCGTCCCGCGGGTTGACCGCGATGCTCTTCCCCACGATCGCGAACATCGACAGGTCGCTCTCACTATCACCGACCGCAACCGCACGCTCCGGTGGGAGACCCCGTTGGCGCATCAGCCGCTCCGCTACCCGGCCTTTCTCCCCCCAGCCAATGTGGACCCGCACTTCGCCCGTGAAGCGCTCCCCGTTGAAGCACAACTCGTTGGCGACCCAAGTCTCAATGCCCAACTCGCCTGCCACGCGCTCCACGACCACGTTCAGCCCCATCGA
>PEVN01000460.1 GCA_002779825.1 Armatimonadetes bacterium CG06_land_8_20_14_3_00_66_21
GTCAGCGTAGTCCCGCAGGTAGATCTCTTCGTACTTCACGGTCCGCCACAGCCGTTCGACGAAGACGTTGTCCAAGGCGCGGCCGCGGCCATCCATGCTGATCCGGATCCCGGCGGCTGTCAGTGCGCCGGTGAACTCGGCGCTGGTGAACTGCGCCCCCTGGTCGGTGTTGAAGATCGCCGGCTGCGACTGGCACAAGGCTCGGTCGAGGGCGCAGAGACAGAAGTCGGTCTCCAAGGAATTCGACAACTCCCACGCCAGGACATAGCGACGGTACCAGTCCATCACGGCGACCAGGTACAGGTACCCCTGCGCCAGCGGCACATAGGTGATATCCGCGCACCAGACCTGATCCGGGGCGTCGATTTTCAGCCCGCGCAGCAGGTAGGGATAGTGCGGATGCTCCGGGTGCGGTCGGCTGGTATGCGGTCCCGGAACCACGGCTTGCAGCCCCCTGACGCGCATCAAGCGTGCCACGCGTTTCTCGTTCACCGACCAGTCCAAGTCGCGCAGCCAGTCGGTCATTCGCGGCGAGCCGTAAAACGGTCGCTCCAGGTACAACTCGTCGATCGTTCGCATCAGCCTCAGGTTCTCCGGGCTTTCGGTGCCAAGGGGGGGATAGTAGTAACTGGACCGCGGCAGCCCCAGCAGGGCGCACTGGCGCGCTACCGAAAGCTGCGGGTGAGTCGGCTCAATCCGGGCCCGCTTCTCCGCCAGCGGGCGATTCAATGCCCCCTTTTTAGCCAGTCCACCTCCATCTTCAGCCGTCCGATCTCCGCGTACAGCGGCGCGGTCAGCTCCTCGTCGCTGGCGCGGCTCGCGCCGGCCCCGGCGCGGAACACCTCGGCCGCACCGGCCACCAACTGCCGGCGCCACTGGGCGATCACCGTCGGGTGCACCTGGAACGCCGAACTCAACTCGCTCAACGTCCGCACGCCCTTCACCGCCTCCAACGCGACCTTCGCTTTGAACTCCTCGGCATACTGCCGTCGCTTCCTTGACAGCACTGCTCTCCCGTGTCGTTGGACTCTAAGCTGACCGGAATCGTAGCTTAGCCACCTGTCCAAAAAACGGGGGGAACTTCAGAGTTCGGAGCTGGTCCAGGAGTTGGCCGAATGGCAGTCTCTCGGCACCGCCGCGTGGTCCGCCTTCGACGACACCACGGACCGCGGTTCGGCACGACCCCGCGCCGATGACCAAGCTTGATCCCCCTCCCTTCTTCGCCCTCGGCGCCGGCCCCAACGAGCCGGCGTGGAGCCTCATGCTGCCGCGGCAGGCAGTGGTTGTCGGGCGGGTGGAGCTGTCGCGTTCGCTCGAGGGTCTGCCGGAGCTTACGCTCATCCAGGTGGAGCACCGCTCCGCTCCCGACGGACAGCTCTGGGTGGACTGCCGGTTGCGGGGCGGCAAGTGTGAGTGGCTCGTCTCGGACGTGGTGCGGCCTGTGGGGCGATGGGTGCGGGTGACGCGGACGTGGGTGTTGGAGAAGGGGATCCCGCAGTCGGTGGCGCTGGTGTTCTCAGTCGAGGTGACAGGTGCGGGCGTTCCCCGGGTACTGCTGCCGGGGATCAGCTATGACGGCAACCCGTCGGCGGAGGCGTCGCGACTGGTGCCCCGGTTTGCGGAGGCGCTGCCGAGTCGGAGCTTGTACGAAGAGCACCGTTACCCGGTGCCGCTGGCGCACCTGGAAGTTGGGGTGACCGGACACGACGGCAGCCGCGTGCCAGCGGGCGTCGCCCTGCAGAGCGTGCCCTCGCGGATAGACTCCGGCTCCGGCAACGAAGAGGAGTCGGACCACTGGTGGTCGCTGGGGGCAGAGCTGCGCGAGCGGGGCGGGGCGTTGCTCTTGCACAGCTCTTCCTGCGAGACCAACGGGCAGCCGGCCACTGTCTACGGTTCCCAGAACACACTGCATCCCTTTCCCGCCCAGCCAGTCCGGTTTGGGGTTGGCACGCGCGTGCAGAAAGACGTGTTCCTGATAGCAGCCTCGCTCAGCGACGCGGGTTGGACGTGGCGGCGACCGGTGGCGGAGGCGCGGCGGAGGCTGCTGGTGCCGCCGATCAGCCGATTGACGCCGGAACAGGTGATTGCGGCGAAGCTGAACGTAGTGCGGAGTCGGTTTGTGCAGGAAGGCGACGTGGCCGGATTCCTCCACGTGCCTGAGGTCAACCGCTACGACAGCCCGCGGCAGTTCCAGTGGGGGTGGACGGGACAGTCGGCGCGGTTGGCGGCGACGTTGCTGGAGTTGGAGGCGTCTCCCTTCGCGCCGACGCCATTGGGCAGCCCCAGTCCCGCGGCGATGGCACACGCGTCGCTGCGCTTTGTCAACTCGCAACCCGCGGCGGCGCCGGGGTGTCCGCTACCATGGGTGAAGTACTCCCTCGAGGTCCGTCGCTGGGAAGCCAGTTCGGCTGACGGGCGATTCCACAGCCGGCAGGTCGGGGAGGTGCTGAGCCAGCTCGCGTTGTGCTGTGAGGCGGCGGCCGACGCACCGTGGCGAGAGGCGGTGCTGGAACGGCTCCGGCAAGCGGCGGCGTTTCTGGTGGAAGGGCGCTGTTCGACGGCCGAGGTCTTCCCGGCGTGCTGGCATGCCGATGGCAGACCGGCGGAACCATCAGCCTCGACGGGCGGAGTGGCGTGCGTGTCGGCGCTGGCGCGGATCGGCTGGCTGCTGGGCAAGCCCGAGTGGACTGCCGCGGCGGCAGCTCGCCTGGAAGCGTACGCCCGCCGCGTCCTCGGCTCGGAACCGCGCTGGCCGTGCGGCGCCACGTTGGACGCGAACTGCGAAGACAAGGAAGCTGGGATCCTGCTCTTGCGGGCGTGCCTCGATGTCCACGACGCAACCGGCGAGCCGCACTCGCTGGAATGCGCCCGCCGCGCGGCCGACTGGACGCTCACCTTCATGTACGCTTGGGACCCCGGGCTTCGGCCCGGCACATTCTTGGCGAGGCGCATGAACTGCTCGGGCTGGAACGCAGTCTCCGTGCAGAACCAGCACCTCGACGTGTTCACCCCCGTCGAGGAACTGCTGCGCTTGGCGGCGGCGACGGGCGAGGAGGAGTACGCTCGACTGGCGCGCGTCATGGTTCGCGCCGTCACCCAGACCGTCGCCACCGAACGCGACCTGTGCGGATTCGACCAGCCGGGGCGCCCGGCAGTGGTCGGCGAGCAGGCGGAGCAGTTCTTCCAGACGAACTACTACCAAGGTCCCTTCAGCCAGGCAGACTGGCGCGGCGGCTTCAACTGGTGGAACCCGTTGTGGATCGCCGTC
The DNA here is from genome assembly GCA_002779825.1 of Armatimonadetes bacterium CG06_land_8_20_14_3_00_66_21. Taxonomy (GTDB): domain Bacteria; phylum Armatimonadota; class Abditibacteriia; order CG2-30-66-41; family CG2-30-66-41; genus CG2-30-66-41. The sequence continues at coordinate 3,269 of PEVN01000460.1, forward strand.
CACCCATTGCGCGACGCGCTCTGTCTGCTGCGGTACGAGCGGGAGCACGGGCAAGTGAAGGCGTAGGCGCTCACGCCTTTCGGGGCTGCGGAGCGCTCACGCAGCCTTGGCAGGCGTGGGGACGGGGAAGTCGACCCGAACGTTCGGGCGAGGCAATCTGCCCGGCGCCGCCGCCGCGTCGAAGAAGGGGGCGAGGAGCGCCTCGATCTCTGTGGCAGCGTCCATATCCAGGTAGCTCTCGTGGCAGGACGGGCAGATGTCGGCCGGGATGCCGGTGACCGTGACGGCAATGTCTGTGCCGTTCCGAGTGTAGGTATCCGTCGTGTAGCCGAACCGGGTCGCCACACGGCAATGCACGCATCTGCTCATCGGTGTTCACCTATCACTTGCGCGTCTTGTAGTCGGGGTACCAAGTGGCCCCGTCCGGGACGTACGCCGTCACTACATACGCTTCTGACTCCCCCGCCGCGTACTCCAGCACGGCGTGACAAGGGAGTGCCGTCCCGCTGGCGAAACCCAACAGCAGCTTGCGGTCGCGATCGGGACAGTCCTCGACGACCACTCCGTTGAGCACCGTTCGCTCAACCTCGCTGAGCGGGAGTCCGTCTTTGTGGACCTCGATCCGAGCGTGACCGGAGAGCAGCAGCCGAACGCGGCGGTGCCGGAGGTCTCGCCGCAATCTGGCCAAGTCCATCAAAGCACTCCCCTACTGCAGGTTCGCGTGGGCGCAGTCAACCGGGGCACCGACTCGGGAACTTACGCCCGGAACAACAATGCTACCCGACGCCGGTTCTCTCAGCAACCAGCCGGTGCCGACGCTCCAGCGTTCGAGTTCCGCATTCCGCCTCTGCAAAGGACGTCCTCGATGAAGAACACACCTCTCCACTGTTTCCTTGCGGTCCTCACCGTAGCCCTGTGCGCCGCTGTACACGCAGCGCCCGCCCCTCCTCGCGACCAGCTCGGTCGCAGCGTGAAGCTGGCCATCCTGGTCGACAAGGTCATGCAGCCGGAGGAGGGCTGGGTGACGAAGGAGTGGATGGTCAAAGAGGCTGCCGACGCCGGGTTCAACGTGTTCTCTCCGCGCCAGGGGTACGACCGACCGGATGACGTCCGGCAGGTCACGGAGTGGTGCTCGAAGTACGGCATGTACCACCTGCCGTGGATGCGCGGGACGCTGGACGCGCCCGACAGCGCCGAGGCGCACGGCAAGCGGCTCGTCTGGGCCAGTGGCAATGAGCAGGCGTTGTGGAGCCCCAACTCCGACGAGTTCTGGGAGTGGACAACCAAGTACCTCGTCGAGTACGCGAAGCTGAGCGCCCAACTGCCGAACCTGATGGGCGTGTTCCTCGACTACGAGAACTACGCCAAAGGGAGTCAGGGCAACTGCTACTCGCTCTCGTACGACGACCTGATCATGGTTGCCTTCGGGAAGGCGAAGGGGCTTGCGCACATCGAGCCCGACCTGGCAAAGCGCAAGGCCTGGCTGGAAGAGCAGGGCCTGCACGAGGAGTTCCAGCAGTTGCAGATCAACCACTGGCGCGAGCGGTGCCGGACCCTTCGCAAGGCCGTCGACGAGTACGACCCCAAGTTCCAGTTCTGTATCTACCCCGCCCCCGGCACGCCGTTCATGGTGGAGGCGTGCTACCCCGAGTGGTCGACGGAAGCGGCGCCGATCATCCTGGCGGACCCGTGGGTCTACGGCCGGCCGTCGCGCTTCCTCCCGCAAGCCGAAGCGCTCGAAGCCAACAGGCAGAAACTCCTCAAGGGGATCGAGATCCCCACTGCCGCCGGCCTCCCGTTCATCTATTCCGGCGGCATCGACCCTATCGTCGACGGCGCCGACCCCGAGTTCTGCGGGAAGAACGCCGTGATGATCTCGGAAACCACCGGCGGCTACTGGATCTTCTACGAAGGGCCGAAATACAAGGTGGACCACCCGGAGTACTTCAAGTGGTTCACCTGGGCGAACAAGCACCTGCAGGGCAACGCCCTGGCCGCATGGCACGAGCCGCGGGAGACGCCCGAGGACTTCGGGCTCGCGCTGTTCAAGGATGGCACGGAACGCCCCGCCCTCGTGGCGCCGCCGGTGACCGGTGAGCAGGTGGAGTTCCCCGCGGTCACGATGCGCCGCGACAACCTGATGGTTCTGGGATGCAAAGCGGGTCAACCAGTGGAGGTCGTGCTGCGCAACCACCCCATTGCCAGCTACCAGTCGCTGCTCGTGTGGGAGCTGCGCACGCCGAAGTTCGAGAAGCTGGCAAACGGCACCCTCCCCAACGACGGCACGGGCACAGTCACGTTCACGCCCGACGCCGACGGTCTCTACCTGTTGGGCGCTTCCGCGGGAAGCTGCGCGTACTCGGTGGTGAGCGCCAACGTGCCCGTCGGTCTCTACGCCGGCCGGAGCCTGTCGTTCATCTACGGCGCCGAGCGGCTCTACTTCAAAGTGCCCGAAGGAGTGACCGACTTCACCCTCACCCTCCGCGGCTCCGGCGGCGAGACCGTCCGCGCCAACGTTTTCGACCCCGACGGCAACCAAGTGGCGACCGGACAGACGACGCTGGCAGAGCTGACAACGCAGGTCAAAGTCACCGTCGGCGAGCACGCCGGCAAGACGTGGTCGGTCCAACTCACCAAAGCCGACGAAGGCACGCTGGAGGACAACTCGATCACGCTCGACTCGGAGCTGGCGCCGACGCTGTCGCTGGTGGAAGGGCAGGTGTTCGACCTCGGCCGATAGCAGGGAGGGCGGCCATCTGCGATCGACCGGCCGAAGGGTGGGAACGCAGCCACTCGGGTGCCAGCTTCAGGACTCAATTCCCACAGCGTGCACGGATGACCAGCGCCAGTGTGTACAATGCACTTCTACATGCAGCTCCGCTCGTGCGGCCCCCAGGTGAGACGGGCCGCGCGGTGGCGGCGGCGCGCTCGCATAGAAGGAGTGCCTTCCGATGGTCGCTGAACCCCAGTCCCGTCCACAGACCGAAGCGACGAGCGTGACGGATGAACCCGAGCCGCTGTTCAAGGATGAGTACTGGGAGATCCACAAGCGCTTGGCAGACGACATCCAGCGCCAGGCGCGAGGCGACCCCGACTCATCGTATGCGGGGAAGTGGGTCGGTCTGCTGCGCGGCGAGGTAGCCGTCGTCGCACAATCGCCTGCTGAGCTCTGGGAACAGATGGTTGCCCGGGAGCCGAATCCCGAACGGCGCGTCGTCTTCGAGGCGGGAGCCGATTACGAGTCGGTGAACTATATTCTGGAGGTCTGAGGGTGCCACGCTGGCGGTTGATGGCTGGGCGACCGGTTGTCGAGTTGGAGTTCGCCCGCAGGGCGGATGGGGAACGAGTGCTGCGGCGCATGGTGGCCGACACGGGCGCTGGGCGCACGCTCTCGCCCTTCCACCTGATCCTCAAACAGAGCGATGTTCGCGAATTTCTCCTGTTCAACGATCGGTTCTCCGTCCGGCTCGGGGGAGCGCTCATGGGCACCCACCCATGTTCCTGGGTCGTGGGCGGCGTCCGTGGGCTGCCACTGGGCCCGCTTGTGGCCGTAGCTGTGCCGGACGGTGACCCCGCGTTCCGACGAATCCAAAAGGATGGCGCCGAGGGCATCGCTGGAATGCGTTTCCTGGATGGGTTCAGTTACGGCAACTTCGGATTCCAGGGAGAGTTCGGGATCGAGCCGCTCTCGTAATCTCAGTCGGCGATCCCCCGACCGCGGAAGCGTGTTGTCAAGCGCCGGACGGCTGCTGAACCCAGTGGAAGACTCATCAGGACGCTGCCACCATACCACCTGACCCGCTCACCTCGCCATCGGCCTCAGCAACCACCTCTTCACACTGATCCACGTCCCCGTCGCCTTCTCGTTCTTGCCCACGATCTCAACCGTCACCTTGTGCGGACCGGCGCTGAGGTCAACTTCGCCGAACGAGACGCGCTCGCCGGCGGCGTCGACCTCCTCCCAGTAGGCGTCGAACGGTGCGCCGACTTGCTTGCCGTCAAGAAGGACTTTCACGATGCCGTAGCTGTAGGCGAGGACGAACTCGCCGAACAGCTCGTAGCGGCCGGGCTTGATCTCGGGCAACTCGAAGGTGATCCAGTCGCCCTGCTTGCAGCGGCCCAGGAACTGGGAGCCGAGGTCGTCGAGGCGCTTGGTGTAGGGTCCCTCGCTGTGGGTGAAGCTGAGATCGCGGGCTTCGAAGGCGAGTCCGTCGAACGGCGGCTCCGGTTGGTGCGAGAGGGTGACGGCGTACGTGTCGGTCCGGTCGAAGGGCAGACACAGAACCAGCTTGGCAGCCGCGAGGGAGGAGTGCCCGTCTTTGGTGTACGGGTTGTGCTGGCGGGCGGGCCAGCGGAGGGTTGCGCCTTGGGGGACGGTCACCTTCAGCTCGCCGAACAAGAAGTGGTCACCGGTTTCGTCGGAGGTGAGGGCGAACTCCGTCTCGCCGAGTCGTCGAACTTCGCCGCTACCCAACTGAAGGCGGGTCGCTCGCCGCAAGAAGGGGAGGTGCGCCTCGACGTGCTTGCCAGCCGGCGCTTGATAGGTCAGCGCGAGGGCACCGCCGACACGCACCTCGGCCGCGAGGCTGCATCCGACGTCGCCGTATCTCAGCGCCATCGTGGCCTCGCCCTCTGCCGTGAGCGTCGCGGCATCAGGCGTCCAGAGCAGGTCGACCTCCGGGAGGAAGTTGGGCGACTCGTCGCCGGGCTTGTGCGACAGCAATGACGCCTCGCCGACGGTGAAGCTGGACCAGTACGGCTGCAGCTTGGTGTTGCCGCCGCCGAGAACCAGCCCGAGGTCGTCATGGTAAACGTCCACCAGGTTGTGCCGATCCTGGATCCAGCGGTTCTGGATCGGCTTGCGGGCGTAACCGGAGAACGCCCACTGCCACGGCTTCTGCCGACGGATGAGCGCGTCGTTGCTGCCGAGGACGACAGTGCCCGCGTCGGTGGCGGCGGCGGGCGCGAGGGATTCGCCGTCGCCGCTGTACAGCAGCATTGCGGCAACGTAGTCGGCGTCCAGGAGCCCGCCGCCTGCGCTGTGCAACCCGACCTGTCGGAGCAGGAACCCGCGCCCTTCAGGCGTCCAACTGAAACCGACGTTGCCGAGGCTCACGCCGCTGTGGTAGACCTGCCGCTCGTCGATGCAGGACACGGAGGAGCCGTCGGGCCAAAGCACGCTGGCGTGGAACTTCGCCGACCGCTGTAGCGCGCCCAGAACAGCCGGGTCCTTCGAGAAGTGGTAGTACACCCCCAGCGCGTCCACGTATACCGCGTTGTAGCCGACGACGGGTCCGAAGTGCTCCGACCAGTACCCGCCCGGGTCCTGCTGCGCAACCACCTTTGCCATGAATGCCTTTGCAGCGTCCTTCCATTCCTGGTTGCCGAAGCACTCCCCCGCAATGTACAGCGCCATGGCGTGATGCGTCGGGATGTTGTGCACGCCACCGTCGGCGTACTTGCGGATGCCGGCGAAGCCGAGCAGCAGTCCCTGTTCCCACTTCTTCCGCGACGCTTCGGGCAGTGCCTCCTTCACGAGGGCGTACGCCCGAATCCACCGGCTATACGTCCACGGCATGTGGATCTGGCCCCAGGTGGAGTTGTCCTTCTTGCGGAATATCCACATGCCCTTCGCGTCTTGGTCGTCGACCAGCGCCTCGCCGCCTTTGGCGATGACGGCGAGCAGTTTCTGGTCGCCGTAGTAGGGGTTGTCTCGGTCCGCAATGGACCACGCTGCGGCCAGCGGCAGCAGGACATTCTGGTCGCCGCAGATCCACGGCTCGGTACCGAAGCGGCCGGTGTCGGAGTGATAGCCGTCGAGGATCTTCGGGACGGACTCGACGAGGCTCTTGAGCAAGTGGTCGCGAGGGGGCCACGCGGCCAGCGCGTCCTGAGCTGCCGCGGGCAGGCACTGAAGTAGACCGAGTGCAGTCAGCATGAGAAGTGGCGTCCTTCTGTCGGGTGGGGTGGATGTTCTGGGGAATCCGCACATGTGCGCCAGTCTAACACACTGTCGCGGCGTGCGCACCCGGGCACGGCTACGTTCGCGGACTGGGAAGAGACCAAGGGACGCCTTCGCGCGTCGGCGCCATGGAGGTCGAGGTACTCGACGCCGCAGTTGACCTTCGGCCGGGACTTGCAGTATAATAGCAACCACAACCAAATAGGCTGGGGGTGCTGCCCAGAGGCGGCTGAGAGGACCCAAAGGTCCAACCCTTGAACCTGATGCGGATAATGCCGCCGTAGGTAAGCAAGACGTGCCTCACGGCGCAGCGGATTCCGTCCGCTGCGCCGTTTTGTTTTCGTCTTTCCGCGCCATTGGCGGCTG
>PEVN01000007.1 GCA_002779825.1 Armatimonadetes bacterium CG06_land_8_20_14_3_00_66_21
GTTCCTGCGCACAGCGCAGAGTTCCGGTCGGGAGACCGGAACACAGCGAGCGCAGACGTTCCTGCGCACAGCGCAGAGTTCCGGTCAGAAGACCGGAACACAGCGAGCGCAGACCTTTCTGCGCACAGCGCAGATGTCACCCCCCAGCGCCCTGCCGCAGCACCCGGCACGCCACATCCCGCTCCACCCGCGGCAGTTCGAGCCGGAGCTGCCCGCCGCGGCACTGGCCTTGTTGCGTCGCTGTCACGCCGCCCTTCCGCGTGTCCCACCACTCGATCCGGTAGGCGCCGTCGGCCAAGCCACTGACCGTGGCGGTCATGCCGGCGGGGACGGGGAGGAGTTCGCGCTTGTCCCAGAGGGTCGTCCAGTTGCTGAGGCGGTTCTGGAGCCAGAGGAAGGCGGACTCCTTGGTGGCGACGCCGGTGACGCGGAGGGGGGCGGACTTCTCGAAGCATTGATAGTTGGTCAGGGAGTAGCCCACCTCCAGGCGGTCTTTGCCCGTCGCCTCCGGGCGGATCTCGTGATCGCCGGCGGAGACCGGGACGACCACCTGTTCGTCGTACGTGGTCTTCCAGTTGTCGTACTGCGCGATGTGGCTGGAGTTCTTGCCCAGCCCCTTGCCTGCCGGGAAGCTCTGCTCGACAGCCTGGTTGCCGTCGACGTACACCTGCAGCTTGTTCTGGTCGTTGCCGACGGACTCGGTGACGTGGACGACAAACGCGCCCGGTTTGCCGAAGTGGACGCGGAAGGTCGGTGGAGCCTTGCGCCCTTCGCTGCAGTGCAGGTACGGGCGGATCATTCCGGCGTTGTCGAGAGGGGCGTCCGGGCGGAGGTCGAAGGTCGTCACGGGTGGCTTCTCGAAGGCGAACTTGGTGGCGGTGGGCACGACGAAGTCGGTGAAGTGCAGTTCCGCGGGCAGCGTCTCGAAGGCCGGCACGCTGACTTGGGCCGGCCCGAGGTCGGCGCTGTTCCACCGGAGGTCTTGCGTGAAGTCGGCCAACGGCTGGTGCACGTAGTACAGGTCGCGGGCGTCGACGCTCGGCTCCACGTACCAGAACGCCCCGGCGCCGGCGGCACCCGCGAAGGTGGGCGCCCACAGGCCGTTGTGCAGGTGCAACCCATCGGCGTCCCATTCGTAGCGGCCTTCGCCGTGCCCGGTGGCGATGCCGCTCTCACCGATGAAGAACGGCTTGCGGTACCTCGCGGTCATCTCCGCCAGCAGCGTCTCCTGCGCTTCGGCCAGGTCGGTCTGGGCGTAGGTGTGGACCTGGATGATGTCCATCTCCGGCAGGCTGAAGATCCGGTCGTACAGGCTGGCGTCGCCCATGAGGCTGGTGGTGATCGGGTGGGCATAGGGGTCGATCCCGCGCAGGTAGCGTGCCATCTGCGCGTGCCAGTTGCTGGCAGCGTCGATGTTGCTCGTTCGGCAGGCGTACTCGTTCCAGAACTCCCAACAGAAGGCACTTGCGCTGTAGCCCCACCGGGCGGCGGTGTAGCGGAGGCGGTTGCGGAACAGGCGGGTTGCTTCGGGGTTCGTCCAGAAGTCATCCACCGTGGCGCACGGGCCGCCGAGTTCCTTGAGGAGGTAGTTGAACGGCCGTCGCCAGTCGTCGCGCTGAATGTTGACGTTGGCATTGGCGTTGTCGACGCAGTGCATGATCCGGATGCCGCGCTGCTCTGCCAGTTCGTAGACGCGGTCGATCTCCCACGAGGTCTCCTGCTGATACCAACCGGGGCCGAGGTACCCGGCGACTGCATCGGGCGGTCCCTCGATGGCGTTCCACCACGAGTCCATGCGGAAGCGGATGAAGTTGCCGCCGCTGTCGGCCAAGCGGTTCATCAGCTTCAGGCAACGGTCCAATCGGGCTTTCGGCGGTGGTTGACCCAGCGGCGAGAAGATGAAGACATTGAAGCCAATGGGCAAGTACGGCTTGCCCGACTCGCACTCGAAGTAGTGCGGGTTCGCCTTGCTCACAGTCACGAACCCGTCGGCCGTGGAAGCCGTGCACTCGAAGGTGCGCGGCTCTGATCGCACAGTGCCGCTGTGGTCTGTCGCGCAAACGACATACTGGTATCGCCCCACCTCGCCGGGCGAGAAGCGGATTCTCCATCCCGACCCGCCGGTGGGTCGGCACTCGCCCGAGTCGGCCCGAGCGTACTCCGTCATAAAGAACCCGGGCACCGTCAGCTTCGTGCCCGAAGGGGCGACCAGCTCGCAACGGAGGTCAAGCTGCTGTGGGTCGAACGGGTTGTCGTAAGTGGCGGCGAGGGCCACCGCGAGTTCCAGCTTGCCCCGGCGCGGCACCCGGTCGGTGTTGGCCGCCACGCCCTTGATCGCCAGCTTCTCCCGCTGGGCGAGGTTGGCTTTGGGCAGCCGGACGCCCTCCGTGCTGGCGGGAACGGTCTGGGGTTGTGCGTGCGCTCCACGGGGGAGCAGAGAAGCAATCGCGAGGGCCAACATCAGCGCATCCATTGCGTTCCTCCGGGTGGTGCGACGGCATCGCTCGGGAAGGGGGCGCGCACACTGCGAACGCCCCGCTCACGCGCGAGAGCCGGCACGGCCTGACGACGGCTGCATTGTACGTTCCTTTCGGCAAGGCGCCCACGCTCGCGCGCGCCAGCGTCCGGTGCAGGCGTGCGTGTGCCGGCTGGGTGGCGCTGGCCAGTGGGCGACCCGTCGCCCAAAGACCGCCTGAGCCGGTCTTGACACCGGACATCAGCTCGGGATATGCTGCCTCCTCGCTGTTCCAGTACACGTCCGTTCGTCCCCCCCCCCGCTCTTGCCCGCCCCGACCCTCGGTCCTGTCCTGTCGCTCTCGTGAGGTGCTGCATGTTGAGAAGTAGTTCCGTTACGCGTACACCAGTGCCCCTGGCTCTCCTGCCGGTGATCGGTGCCCTGTGCCTAAGTCTGCCTCACTCTGCCCCGGCTGCGCCGGTGGCTGACGGCCACTATGAACTCGATGAAGGGCAGAGCAAGCTGAACGGAGGGCAGGACAAAACTCCCTTGGTGTGGGGTGTGGGATGGTAAGGAGGTGGGGCGAGAAGCGTGGTCGGCCAACGGCGGCACCTACAGCTACAAGCGCCACGTTGACCACACCAACGACCGAGTCAGTGACTTTCAGTCGAAGTGGACCTTCGCGGGGCTTCCTCCAAAGCAGCTTACTCCTGACCAGCGCCTCACCTTCACTGCTGCGGGAGCGGCCGCTGCCAACCAGGGCTTCGTTGTCAGCCTCCCCTTGTTCATCACCGGGCAGGATGCTCCCGGCGCGCCCCAAGCCGTGGCGAAAGCATCTGGGGACGTGTTCGGTTTGGCAGGTGAGGCGAGGGGAGTCCGAGAAAGCCTCGCAGACCAGCAGCCCGTTTTGGCGCCGTCGATGGACCACCTCAAGGGCGCTGCCTCCTGGCAGGTGCCCGTCGCGAAGCCTGGCATCTGCCTGATCTCCTGCCAGGTGACCGCTCCCTACTACGGCGCCAAGGAGCAAAGCGCCCCAGTCGTGGTGGCCGGGGCCGGCGGCGCGGCGGCAGCAGCCGGCGGCCAGGTAACCGATGCCGGGGGCGGGCGAGCAACGGCGGCGGGTGAGACTGGTCAGCCCACCACGCCAGCCGGTGAAGCCGGAAACGTACCTGGGGGCAAGCCAGCAGTAGCCGACCAAGTCCCGGTCTCGTCGATCGGCGTGCCCCTCGGCGTCGCGGCCGGGAAGGTAATGATCCTCGCGGTACAGCTCGACGGCTGGGCCGACCAAGCGGGACTCATAGCAGGTTCCCAGTTGACCTCCGTCAACGACAAACCGGTACAGGGAATGACGTTGGCGCAAGTCAAGCAGTTGCTTTCGCCCCAGGGGGAAGCTCCCGTCCTCGTGTTGGCGCTCACTCTTCCTGATGGATTCCGGACGCCCGCTGCCGTCCTGGCGCGACAGAAGTAGAGGGCGTGGCTGCAGCCCAAGGAGGGACACCCCGGAGAGAGCGGCACCGATAGCCCGGGTGCCTCCGGCGTGGCGTGTGCGCAGGAGCAAGCCGTCGCGCCGGCACGACAGGGCCCCTGCCTCGACTGAGGGAGTCCCCTGGGAGAGCGCTTGGGCAGTGCCAACACGCAAGGGCCAGCGAGGTGTCCCGGTGGCAGCTCCTGCGGCGCGGCAGGAGCCGGCCTGCGCCCCCTCGCCGGTGTTGAAGCGCTGTGCCGTGTCCACTACAATCACTTTCTCGACAGCAGGGACGCAGGCACCGGGCGTCCCTCCCCCCGTCGAGCGCCAACGGCCCGGCGGCCGGCAAGTGAGCAAACCATGAAGGGGCCACTCCCCCTCCTGTTGGTGCTGACGGGCACGGGGACTGCGGTGATGGTGATGACCAGTTCCCGAGACGGAGCCTGCGCGGACCACGACTCGGCCCGGAAGGCCATGGTGGAGAACCAGCTCCGCAATCGCGACCTCAAGGACGCGCGCGTGCTCCAAGCGATGCTGAAGGTGGGGCGGCACCGGTTCGTCCCGGCGGATCAGGTGCCGCACGCCTACGAGGACCGGCCGCTTCCGCTCGGCGAGGGGCAGACGATCTCGCAGCCCTACATCGCCGCCTTCATGACCGAGAAGCTGGCGCCGAAGCCGACGGACGTGGTGCTGGAGATCGGGACCGGGTCGGGCTACCAAGCTGCGGTGCTGGCGGAACTGGTCAAACATGTGTACACCGTCGAGATCGTCGAGACACTCGCCAAGCGCGCCAAGGCGACCCTCGCTGACCTGGGGTACACGAACGTCACCGTCAGAGCGGGGGACGGCTACAAGGGGTGGGCGGAGCACGCGCCCTTCGACGCGGTGATCGTCACCTGCGCCCCCGCGCACATCCCCCAGCCGCTGGTCGACCAACTCAAGGAGGGTGGGCGGATGGTCATCCCAGTGGGCGACTACCACCAGGAGCTTGTTCTGTTAGAGAAGAAGCTCGGGGAGGTCGAGAAGAAGGAAGTGCTGCCGGTGGTGTTTGTCCCGATGACGGGTGAGGCGATGAGGAAGTGAGGGGTGTTGGATTGCAGATTTCAGATTTTGGATTCCGGACTGGGGGCTCGCGGCGGACCGGATGAGGACTGTGCGCAGTGGGGCACCCGAAATCTGCAATCTAGAATCTCAAGTCTGAAGTCTACATAGCCGTGTCGCAGCAAACTATCCCTCGCCTCGCTGACCTGCCTCCCTCGATGGCGCTCCCTATTGGTGCGTTCACCGATCACCTGCATGTCGAGCGCCAGTTGTCCGCCAACACCGTGCAGGCGTATGAGCGCGACTTGCGGCAGTACGCCCGGTTCGTCGGGTCGCTGGGGGTGGCGGACTTCGGGCAGGTCTCTCAGGACGTCGTGCTCCGCTACCTGACCGGGCTGCGGGCGCAGCTTCTGGCGACGACGACCGTTTCCCGCAAGCTGTCCGCTGCGACGATGTTCCACCGGTTCCTGGTGCAGGACGGGCTTGCTCCGCGCGACCCGACCGCCAACCTCGAATCGCCGGGGATCTTCCAGCGACTACCGGGGGCGCTGTCGGTGGAGGAAGTGGACCTCCTGCTCGCCCAGCCCCACGGCGAGCGTCCCACAGACATCCGGGACCACGCCGTGCTGGAGGTGCTCTACGCTTGCGGGCTGCGCGTCTCCGAGCTTGCCGGGCTCGACATTGCCAGCATCGACCTCGAGTACAGCTTCGTCCGCTGTTTCGGCAAGGGGGGCAAGGAGCGCATCGTCCCCTTGGGAAGTCGGGCGCGGGAGAGCCTGAACCGGTACCTGTCTGCCGCGCGGCCGACGCTGGACCGCGGTGTGGATCCGGGCGCGCTCTTCTTGAGTCTGCGGGGGCGGCGTGTCTCTCGCGTCTCCCTGTGGCAATCGATCAAGAAGTACGCCCGCAAGGCGGGCATCCGCAGGAACATCTCGCCGCACACGTTGCGTCACTCGTTCGCCACGCACCTGTTGGAGCGCGGCGCCGATCTACGCTCCATCCAGGAGATGCTCGGCCACGCCGACATCGGCACCACCCAAATCTACACCCACGTCTCGCGGGAGCATCTCCGCCAGGAATACCTGGACGCGCACCCGCGAGCGAGGAAGCAATGAGACGCCGGACTGCTGCGGTGCTCGAGTAACGAAGTGTTGGGGGGCTGCGCAGTCAAGCAGCCCCCACTCCACCACTCCACCCCGTCCCTCCCAAGGAGCCAACCACACTTGCCTGAAAAGACTGTTCTCGACAACGGCCTGCGAATTGTCACGGAGACGTTCCCGCACGCACAATCGGTCACCGTCGCCGTGTTCGTCGCCTCGGGTTCGCGCCACGAACGCGACGGCGAGCAGGGCGCCTCGCATTTTCTGGAGCATCTCGTCTTCCAGGGATCGGCGCGTCGCGACAACCAGTTCAAGGTCGCCCGCGCCATCGAGGGCGTCGGCGGCTCGCTGAACGGGTTCACCCACCACGAAGCCACCTGCTACCACGCAGTGACCTTGGCGGAGGACTTCGAGCTCGCCATGGACGTGATCATCGACATGGTGCTCTACCCGTGCCTCCACGAGAGCGCCATGGAGAAGGAACGCCAGATCATTCTCCAGGAGATCAAGAGCAATCGGGAGTCCGGCGCGGCCTGGGTACATGAACTGGTTCAGCAGCGGATGTTCCAGGATCATCCCTTGGGGCAGTTGATCACCGGCGCTGAGCAGAACGTGGCTGCCTTGACGAGGGCGCAGTGCGTCGCCTACCAGCAGGCCAACTACCGCCCGAACAGCCTGGTGCTGGCAGTTGCGGGGAACGTGGAGCACGGCGCGGTAGTCGAGCTGGCTCGTCGGTACTTCGAGCCGGTGGCTCCTGGCAGCCCGGTTGAGTGGGGCGTGCCGCCCAACGGCCAGGCAGGCCCGGCAGTCGTTTTTGAACCACGAACAGCGGAGCAGCTCCACCTGTGCCTTGGATTCCGGGCGCTGCCGCATCGGCACCCGGACAGCTTCGTGTTGGGCGTGATCGATATCCTGCTGGGCTCGGGTGTCACCTCGCGGCTGTTCCAGGAGATCCGTGAGAACCTGGGGCTTGCCTACGACGTCGGCAGCTACACGCAGCCGTACCGCGACGCCGGCGCCTTCGTCCTGTATGCCAGCGTTGAGCCGAAGCGCGCGGTCCAGTGCTTGCGGGCCATCCTCGGGGGGGTGGACCGGCTGAAGGAGGGACTCATCGACGAGGAAGAGCTGCGCGAGGCGAAGCAATTTGCCAAGGGGACGCTGCTGTTGGGTCTGGAAGGCCCGGGGGCATACGCCATGATGCTGGGCGAACGAGAGCTGCTGACCGAAGAGCTCTTCCAGGTCGAGGAGATCTCCGCCGGGGTGAACCGCGTCACCACCGAGGACATCCAGCGCGTCTCCCAGGAGTTGCTCCGAAGCGAGGGAGCCACCCTCGCGGTAGTTCCGCCGAAACGCTGGCGGAGTGAAGGCAAGCTGATTGATCTGATGGCGTCTTGGTGATCGTTTGGAGCATGGGGTATCATTGGGCACCGACAGGGGCGCTCCCTGCCGGACCGCAGTCTGGAAAGGACCCACCATGCAGTACAAGGAAGACTACCTGAAGACGGCGCCGCTCTTCGCCGAGCTGGATGAGCGGTTCATTGGGAGTCTGGCCGACTACAGCGAGCTGCGGACGTTCTCCGCCGGCACGGCGATTGTCCGACAGGGCGCTCAGGAGAGCTGGGACCTGGGGTTGTACGTCATCGCCAGCGGCAGTGTTCGCATCGTGCGAAGCGACCCGCCCGACCCCGACCGCGAACTGACAGTACTCGGCGTCGGCGAGTGCTTCGGCGAGATGTCGGTCCTCGACGGCGAGCCGCGTTCGGCTTCGGCTATCGCCTGCGAGGAAACCGAGTGCGTGTTTCTGGGCGCGATCGATTTCCGCGAGGCGCTGACAGTGGAGCCGAAGATCGCTATCAACCTCCTGCGGATGCTCTCTCGGCGCCTGCGGGAGGCGGACCAGGCGCCGCTGGACTAACGCGCTGGCGCCGGGCCGTTCCCCGTTCGGACTTCGCATTTCGGATTCCGGATTTCGAACTGCGGATTTCGGATTTGGGACTTCGGCCTTCGGACTTGCCTGCCATCGCCGCCGGGCTAGTCCTTGCGCCGTCCGGCAACTTCTCTCTGGGAGCCTCGAGGAAATGGCTGTTGAGTTGCGCGTGCCTGAAGCCGGTGAGTCTGTCACCGAAGTGGAGGTTGGCGAGTGGCTCAGAGCGCCGGGCGACCGGGTGGAGCGCGATGAGCCCCTGGTTGTGCTGGAGACAGACAAGGCCGCGATGGAAGTGCCGGCGCCCATCGCCGGTGTGCTCGCGGAGATTCTCTGCGCAGCCGGCCAGACCGTGAAGCCCGGCGACGTCCTCTGCCGCCTCGAGGAGGCGGCCGGAGCACCGGCAGAGACCGGGACCGCCGCCTCCCGCCCCACGCCCGCCGACACCAACGTTGACGCGGGCGCCGCCGCGCCTCCGGTCACCCCCGCCGCCCGCCGCTTGCTCGCCAAGCACGGGCTGCGGGCGGCCGAGGTGCGGGGAACTGGACCGGGCGGGCGCCTCCTGAAGGAGGACGTCCTGCGGCACGTGGAGTTGGCAGCCAATGGCACCGCCACTGAGGCGGTTGCGGCCGCCGCGCCAGCTCCCGCGCCCTCACCGGTCTCCGCGCCGGCGGCTGTTGCCGGGCGTGAGGAACAGGTCGTCCGCATGAGCTTGTTGCGGCGGCGGGTCGCCCAACGCTTGGTCGAGGCGCAACAGACGGCTGCGCTTCTGACGACCTTCAACGAGATCGACATGTCCGCCGTCGTCGCCTTGCGTCAGCAGCACCAAGGGCTGTTCCAGGAGCGATACGGCATCAAGCTTGGCTTCATGTCCTTCTTCGTCAAGGCCGCTGTGGACGCACTCAAGGGAGTGCCGCAGCTCAACGCGGAGATCCGCGGCGAAGATCTCGTGTACTGGAACTACTACGACCTCGGAGTCGCCGTCGGCACCGACCGCGGCCTGGTGGTGCCGGTTCTGCGCAACGCCGATCGGCTGAGCTTCGCCGAGACCGAGCTGGCCATCGCCGACTTTGCCGAGAAGGCAAAGACCAACCGGCTGGCGATTGAAGACTTGCAGGGCGGCACGTTCTCGCTCAGCAATGGCGGCCTGTACGGGTCGCTGCTGTCCACGCCCATCGTCAACCCGCCGCAGAGCGGCATTCTGGGCATGCACGCCATCCAGGACCGGCCCGTCGCGCGCGACGGACAGGTGGTCATCCGGCCCATGATGTACGTCGCCCTCACTTATGATCACCGGATTGTCGATGGCAAGGAAGCCGTCACCTTTCTGCGCCGGGTCAAAGACTGCGTTGAGGCGCCCGCGCGGATGCTCCTGGAGGTTTGAGAACGGATGGAGACTGCACGTCACGACCTCGTCATCCTCGGCGGCGGGCCGGGGGGCTACGTTGCCGCGATTCGCGCGACGCAGCTTGGGATGAACGTCGCCTGCATCGAACAGGAGAGCGCCCTGGGCGGCACCTGCCTGCGGGTCGGGTGCATTCCCAGCAAGGCGCTGCTGGAATCCAGCGAGCGCTACGAGCAGGCGCGGGAGGAACTCGCTACGCACGGGGTGGGCGTGGGCGAAGTGAGCCTCGACCTCGCCACGATGATGAAGCGGAAGGACAAGCTCGTCACGATCCTGTCGAAGGGCGTCGAGGGGCTCCTCAAGAAGAACAAGATCACCCGGCATGTCGGGCACGGTCGGCTGTTGGCCCCCGGTCGCATTGAAGTCACCCGCGGCGACCAGCGGATCGAGCTGGAAGCAGCGCACGTCCTCCTTGCCACCGGCAGCAAGTCTGCCGGGCTTCCGGGGATCGAGCCTGACGGCGACCGGATCGGCACCAGCACCGAGGCGCTCAGCTACTCCGAAGTACCAGAGCACCTGATCGTCATCGGCGCCGGCGCCATCGGCTTGGAGCTTGGTTCCGTGTGGCGGCGGCTGGGAGCGAAGGTGACCGTCCTTGAGTACCTCGGCCGCATTCTCCTGGGCATGGATGCCGAGCTTGCCGGCGAGGCGTTGAAGGTGTTCAAGCGACAGGGCATGCAGTTCCTGTTGGGTTGCCGAGTCACCTCGGCGCGGGTGGAGGGGGAGCAGTGCGTGGTCGAGTCCGCAGGGAACGAGCCCCGCCGCGGCGACCGGGTCCTCGTCGCCGTCGGGCGCGCCCCGAACACCGACGACCTAGGTCTCGAAGCGGCGGGCGTCCGGACGGACCGAAAGGGCTTCGTCTCCGTCGACGAGCACTTCGCCACCTCGGCCGCGGGCGTCTACGCAATCGGCGATGTTATCGGCGGCGCCATGCTGGCGCACAAGGCGGAAGAAGAGGGCGTCGCCTGCGTCGAGCAGCTCGCCACCGGCTACGGTCACGTCAACTACGACGCGATCCCCAACGTGGTCTACACCGAACCGGAAATCGCGTCCGTCGGCAAGACCGAAGCCGAGCTGCAGGAAGCAGGCGTCGAGTACCGGAAGGGCGCCTTCCCCTTCGTCGCCAACGGCCGCGCGCGAGCGCTGGGCAACACCACCGGTCAAGTGAAGATGCTCGCCGACGCCGCCACCGACCGCATTCTCGGCGTGCACATCCTCGGCCCCCGCGCTGGCGACCTCATCGCCGAGGCGGCAGTCGCCATCGAGCTGGGCGCCAGCAGCGAAGACCTCGCCCGCTCCAGCCACGCCCACCCAACGCTGGCCGAAGCACTGAAGGAAGCCGCTTTGGCGGTGGATGGCCGAGCGCTGCATGTGTGAGTTCGGGCTGAGGCAACTCTGGGGTATCCCGCCTGCCGCGGGTTGACGTGCGCACCGGGCTTCTGTATAGTGAGTCCACTATCACGGGAACCTGAAAGGCGTGATCTCCGCGGAACGCACCAGCAAGCGCCAGGAAGTTGCTGACTGAGCTTCCCCCCATTGGTTGGGCCACTTACCGGTCCGGATAAGCTACTGGTGGTTAGTGGTTCTCCTTTCTTTAGCGGGGTCCTTTTCCTTGGTCTCTTTGGTATCCGGTCCCGTGTCGTGGCTGGCGAAGTAGACCGTGGTGGGCGTCTGCCAATCCAGTGCTTGGTGGCGCCGTTCGGCGTCGTAGAAGTGGAAGTAGCTGTCGAGACGGGCGTGGGCTTCGCGACCGTCAGCGTAGTCCCGCAGGGAACTCTCTTCGTACTTCACGGTCCGCCACAGCCGTCCAACGAGTTGTTTTCAATAGTGTGGATCAGGGAGTCAGGCGGCGATCCCTCGGGACTGTTCTTGGGACTCGGCTTCGGGCGCTGGCAAGCCGTCGACGAACCGGGCACCCGCCAGGAGCTGGGCGACGCGGTGCGGTGCATTGATCCGTCGCCAGTGTTGCTCGGCGACTTGGGCGAGCTTGAACGCCATCGCCAACCCGGCTTCCCGGGAGCCAGCGC